>JAYTXL010000158.1:0-14732 GCA_043742955.1 Verrucomicrobiota bacterium
CACCCGCTCGGCTTTCGGACGTCCGTTCCCCAAAGCCGAGCGGGTGCTCGGCGCTCCACTGCCGGGGCCGTCTGAGCAACCCAGTCGCGCGCCGTTCCAAGGCAGCGGGGAGCGTTTTCCGTACGTGGGGAGAGACCGATGAAGGGGATACTCCCTCGTCGCGCCTCGCCAGCCAACCTTCTCCCCAAAAACAGCACCCCTCGGACTCTTCAATCAGGCTCTCTGTCTTGAACTTGAATTTGTGTGGCATAGTTGTGGTTGCGCACCGCTTCGGTCCACAATTCTTACACCTGGTTTTTGCGAGAGCGCGTGGAACAGGCAGGGCAGGGTCTCCCGTTTATGACACCAGACCGAAAGGGGACGAAACACGCCACCTGTGCTCGCAGAAGATTGTTGTGGAAACGATTTGACGGGTTTTAGAATCGGAGGAGAAGGCAGTTGCAATGAGCCAGGGATGTATTTAGTTTAGCCTCCCTAAGCTTCAATCCTGGCAACTCAACCCATGCTGTCATGAACGAGTACGGGTCTGGGGCTGGGCCGAAGATCAATCGATTCGAGCGCGGCAAAATGGGAAGCTGGCTGCCGCAACCATAGTGAAAAAGGTTTTTTCCTCATTCTGGCCGTCATCGCCGTCTGGCTGACCGCTCGCTATTGGCCCCAAACTACACGGCTGGGAGGGAGCAATGGGTCGCGGTCAAACCAGGCGACTCCAGGACTTCGGCAGCGGGGGATGGACCGGGTTGCGGGCACCCCGACCCCTGCCGTGTCGCAACGGCTCAAGCCAGCCAAAAGTCGGCGCACTGCCAAGATCACCAAGCCGTATCAATTGGTCGTCCAAAAGCCGCGCCTACGTGCGCCGATCACTCTGGAGGAAACGCCCGAACACCTGAAGCCCGTGGTGTTCCACAAAATGTCCTGGACACCCGCATATCTTACCAATCTGACATTGGCGGATGTCGAGATTCTGAAACAGTGGTACCAACAGCAAGGAACCAACTTGGCGTCGAAAACTGCGCTCACCATGACGCTGGGTTACGCCGGCGACGAGGAAGTGGTGGAGATGTTCAAGTATGCCTTGTTCGAGGAATTCGCCGGCAAACATTTGACTTCCGGTGGTTCCGAAGGAACCAATGAAGAAGCGGTTTTGTGCCTAAGCACTGTCAAGGCTTTGGGTTTCCTGGCCTCGAAATATGATTCCGCGTATGAACTGCTTAAGCAGGGAGCAAACCCCGAATTCTGGATCGACCGGGTCAAATGGACTTCTAATAACAGTAGCGACACGGTGGGATCGTTAACCACATTTTCCATTGTATCCATTGGCGGGACGGGACGACCTGATTCATTGGATTTCCTCAATCAACTCAAAGATCAAAGCTTCCTCAGTGGGGTTGGCGCTCATCCCCAAAGGCGCACCTTCTTCGGTGCCTTGGTTGATGCCGCCTTTTTCCAAGACTTGGTGGCCGAACGTGGAGTTGAGTTTTATCAACTCAATCTGTTACCGCAAAACCGAAGGGAATTGCAGCGAGATTGGAGCAAGAACACAGAAAACGGTCGCCAATGGTATGGCTGGGCTAAAGATGCTGAAAATGCCCATTACCTGGCGAACAAAGAAGCCATGGACAAGGCTTACCAGGAAATGATCGATAAGCAAAAGAAATGATCCTCTGCAAAGGGAACGACGGGTTCCAGGACGAGCAAATTATTAGACACCACTTGGCGATTATCAGTATCCCTTCTGATCACTTAAGGTTCGAAGATTAGAACCGACACCGTCGTTTACTTTATCCCCTTACAATTGGCCAGGTGACGCAGTCAACACCCGCTGATCCGTCCCAATCAGCCGCACCTCTTCTTCCGTACTGCGCCCTTCCGGCAACACTTCACCCCGCCGGAACTGGTCCGTCATCGTGTCGTGCGCAGCTCAGGTCACCGGATTGCCATGCGGCCACGATGCTCGTATTCTCCAGCGCCGACACTCCCTTCGTGCTGAAATCCGTGTTCAACTCCACCAGCACCCCTTCGTTCGTCACCTCGTCTGGGGAGTGCTCCGTCGAGTTCAACCAGTAAACCCCTCATCGCGCCTCGCCCTCCAATCTTCTCCCCAAAAACAGCACCGCTCGGAGTCTTCGACCAGGCCCTCCGGCTGCTGCTTGGAATCCGGCATAATGGCTTAGCCAAGATGCGGTTCGGGGGGCGGCGCGGGGGCCAGGGTTTCAGCCCGATGGTACCCGTTGACGGCGATCGGTTGGACGGGGGATCGGGCGCAGAAACGCTGGAGCAAGCCCGCCAGAAGGTCGAGTTGCGCACTTTGATATTCGCCCATCAGACAGATTTGCACCCAGTTACGTTGCCGCAAGTATTCGCTGTTGTAACTCAACAGGTATCCTGATTCCTGCAAGCGGTCGCCCAGCTGGGTGGAAGAAATGTCGGGGGGGAGAACCAGGGTGACGACGGCGGGCGCGGCGTCGGCCTCGGCGGCGAGGATTTGAAACCCGAGTTTGCGCAGCTGTGTTCGCAGTCCGGCGGTGTGTTCCGCCAGATCCGCCAAGCGGCGCGGCCAAACCATTCGTTGCACGGCGGTTTGCAGGGCGTGCAGCAGGTTTGAAGAATGGGTAAATGGCGTGCCGTGGTGGCGGGCGTAGAGACCGAGGTCAAGATAGCGGGGGAGTTTTTCCGGCGCAGGGGTGAGGTCGTGATGATAAAAAACCAGGGCCAGCCCCGGGTAGGCACCGAGGCCTTTGCCGCTCACGCCCGACGCGAGAAAGACGCCGTCCAGCTGGACCGGTGCAGTGCCGATGGAGCTAATGCAGTCGAGGCAAAGCTTGAGGCCGCGCCGGGTGCAGAGCGCTTTCAACCGGGGCAGATCGTTCAATACTCCGGTGGAGGTTTCACCATGCGCACACCAGACCCAGCCGGGGCGGGGGGATTGATCTAAATGCTGCTCGAGGGCGGCGTAGTCCAATGGTTTTCCCCAGGGAAATTTCAAGGTGTCGAATCGCAATCCAAAACGGCGGGCCTGGTCCATCAAGCGTTCGCCAAACTCGCCATTGCTCAGGATCAGACCCGGTTGCCGTTCCAGGGATAATTGTCCGGCGATGGCGTCATTGGCCAGCGTGCCCGAGCCGAGCAGCAGTTCGACCTTCGCGGCCCCGACCAGGTCGAGCAGCATTTTTTTGGTGGCCTGCAAATCAGCCAGGAACGCGGCGGAGCGATGAGATTCCGGAAACTGCTCGAAGGCCCGGCGGACGGCGGGGTGCACGGCGACGGGGCCGGGCAGGAAATTGACCCGGGCCGCCGGAAACGTTGGTGCTGGCGGGGTGTTGCGGAAGAATTCGCCTACTTTTGGGGCGAAGGTTTCCAGCGTGATGAGCATGGGCTGGAATTGCGCCTCGCCGCTGCCCACCAAGGGGCCAAAGGGGGAGAAGCCGAGGTGGCGGTAGAGTTTGGCCTGGCGGGTGGTGCCGGAAATAACCGCCACGTTATAGCCTTGTTGTTGCGAGAATTGCCAGAGCAGGCCGAGCAGGCCGTGAAACACCTGGCCGGTGCGGAATTTTTTGTTCACCGCCAGGAGACGGATTTCGCAAATTGACCGACCCGGGGGAAGGTGGTCGTCGAGGTTGGGAATTTTTTGATCCAGCGAAAAAGGCCGGTGGCCGCGCAACGCGAGCATTCCAACCAGCTCCCCGCCACAGAGGCCGATCAGGTAGGTGTTTTCCGCGTGGAATTTGTCCACCAGCCGGCGCGTGGCCGACGGCTGGTGCTGGGGGATCTCTTCGACGAAAGTTTCGTAGTTAAGCCGGTGGATGAGTTCGAACTCCCAATCCTCGCTCGCAATTTTGAACTGAAATGGCGGCCGTTCGTTCATGGTTGTTTCGTGGGTGGATCGGGATTGGAATTATTATGGTGGCGCGCCGAAAAGCCGGCAAGTTCTTCGATCAGATTTCTTCGATGGGCCAACAGGGTCAGCGCCGCCAGGCAGACGACCCCCACCGTGGTGGCGGTTTCGGTGCCCCGCAGCAGGCACACCACCGGCACGAGCGCGAACGCCAGCAGGCCGCTCAACACGGAACTCCGGAGCATCAGGTAGGCCACCGTCGTCAAGGCGGCAAAGACCAGAACTGACCGGTAATCAAAAACCAAAATGGCTCCCAGCGAAGTGTTCATGCCCTTGCCGCCGCGAAGCCCGAGTTGGGCCGGCCAGAGATGGCCCAGCATCGCGCCCGTCGCCGCCAGCATCATCAACCAGAGATTGCCCGTGAAATGTCCCGCCAGCCCGACGGCGAGGGCGCTCTTGCCGGCGTCGCCCAGCAGCGTCACGGCAAACCCCCACGGCCCGGCGATGCGCCCGACATTTTTCGCGCCCACATTCCCGCTGCCCAGTTCGTGGATGTCCTGGCCGGTGCGGAAGCGGATGTAGTAGTAGCCGGTGATGAAACAGCCCAGGAGATAGCTGAACAACAGAATGGCAATGGCTTGGCCAATAATTGCAGAGGATCCTAATATCGTTCCAACCGATGCCATATCGAGGGCTTTGTATAGCATATGGTTCAGCGGAAAGTAACCCCAAATTTCGCGGCGCGGGGAAGGGGTCGGCGCCCGGCCCGGCCACCGTTACCGCGAGCGGGGGGAAGGCTGGCCACCCGAGCGGCTACTGCTTCACCGCCTTAACCCATGCCTGGTTGTCCAAGTACCACTGCACTGTTTCGCGCAGTCCGCGGGCAAAGGTATGGGCGGGGGTCCACCCCAGCTCCCGCTCGATTTTTCCGGCGTCAATCGCGTAGCGGCGGTCGTGGCCAGGGCGGTCCTTCACAAAGGTAATCAGGGTGCGCGAATTGCCGCCGGATTGTGGCGATAGCTGGTCGATCGTGTCGCAGATCAGTTCGACGATGTGGAGGTTGGGGCACTCGTTGTGGCCACCGATATTGTAGGTTTCACCGTTCCGGCCACGCAGGAGCGCCTGCCAGAGCGCCTCGGCATGATCGCGCACGTAGAGCCAGTCGCGCACGTTCAAGCCGTCGCCATAGACGGGCACCGCCTGGCGCGCGAGCACGCTTTGAATGACCACGGGAATGAGTTTCTCCGGAAACTGAAACGGGCCATAGTTATTGGAACAATTCGTCACCACCGTCGGCAGGCCGTAGGTGTGGTGATAGGCGCGCACGAGCATGTCGCTGGATGCTTTGCTGGCGGAGTACGGCGAGTTTGGCGCGTACGGCGTGGCCTCGGTGAAAAAGCCCGTCGCGCCGAGCGAGCCATAGACTTCGTCCGTGGAAACGTGGTGAAAGCGGCAGTTGGATTCTGGATTCTGGATTCTGGATTTGGGGTTCAGCCAAAACCCCCGGCAGGCTTCGAGCAGGTTGAAAGTGCCGACGATGTTGGTCGAGACGAAATCGCCGGGGCCGGTGATCGATCGGTCCACGTGCGACTCGGCGGCGAGGTGCATGACGTGGGTGATGGCGTGCTGCTGCACGACGCGAACAACTTCGAGTTTGTCGCGCAAATCCACTTTCTCGAAGATATAGTTTGGCCGGACGGAAACGTTTTCCAGGTTGGCCAGATGGCCGGCGTAGGTGAGGCAATCGAGGTTCACCAGCCGCGAAATTTCCGGGCGGTCAATGAGGTGGTGAATGAGGTTTGAGCCGATGAATCCCGCGCCGCCGGTGACAAGCAAGTTCATGATTCTTTTTTCCATTCTTTGAGCGAGCTCTCCAATGCTTCCTCAACGGGCCGCAGTTTCACGCCGGTGGCCAGCAGCTTGGAGATATCCAGGACGCAGTTTGAGCGCGGGGTTTTGGCGGCAACCTGATAGAACTCCTCGTCGCTGGCCCAAAACTCGAACGCCCGTTCTGGCTTTAGAATGCGTTGTATCATTTCAATCACCTGCCGGGTGGTCACGAAGCCGGGGTTGGTCACATTGTAAGTGCCGAAGGGGGCGCGGCGTTCCCACAGGTCCAGGCAGGCGGCGGCAAAATCGCCCCGGTGAGAAAGCGAATTCACATTGTCGTAAACCTTGGAATAGCGCTGCACCTTGCTGAGGTAATTGCGGGCGTTGTCAAATTCGTCAAAGGGAATGCGCAACCGCCAGACGTAGCTTGCGCCCACGCCGGCGATGGCTTCTTCCGCCAGCGCCTTGGTGCCGCTGTAAAAACTGCAGGGAGGAATCCGAAAACTGAAGTTCGGCGCGTCGTCTTCTGTGAAACCGCGAACGCGGCTCCGGTTCCGTTCCACCCATGTTTTGAGATCGGGCAGTGCCAGGTCCCGCTCGACGCGCAGTTGTGGGCCGTCGGCAATCTTGGCCCCGCTATAGATGCAACCCGAGGAAACGTGTCCCCAGGGAATGCCGGCCGCCGCGCACGCGTGGGCGATGGTTTGGGGTAACAGGGTGTTGCCGGCGAGCGTGTCGGCCTTGGCGTTCTCACAGGCATCCACATTCGGCTTCCCGGTGTAGCCGGCGCAGTTGACCACGAAAGTGGGTTGGGTTGCGCGCAGCAACGGCAGCAAAATATCAAAGCGGCGGTAATCCGCCTCCGCCCGGGAAAGGGTTTTGAATTTCTGGCCCCGCCGGCTCAGTTCCGTCGCAAAGGCCTGCCCAATGTAACCCGAGGCGCCGAGGAGTAGAATCATATTGGTCAACGGTGTCTCAAGGACTGCTCAATCAGCTCAGCGGCGAGTGGCCTCGGCGACAACTTCTTTAAGCAGATAATCACGATATTCACAATTCGGCATCTTGCTGACCAGGGCTTCCAGCTGCGCGAGCGAAAGGAAACCCCGCCGGAACGCCGCTTCCTCCGGGCAGCCGACCTTGATTCCCTGCCGCTTTTCGATGGTCTGCACATAGGCGCTGGCTTCGTGCAGACTGCTGCTTGTGCCGGCATCCAGCCATGCAAACCCACGCCCCAGTCGCGAGACCCGAAGCTGGCCGCGCTGAAGGTATTCCACGTTGACGTCGGTGATTTCCAGTTCGCCCCGCGCAGAGGGCTTCAATGCTTTGGTGATGGCCAGGACGCTGTTATCGTAGAGATAGAGTCCGGGTACGGCGAAGCTGCTTTTGGGTTGTTTTGGCTTTTCTTCAATCGAAATCGCTTTGCCTTCGGCGTTAAATTCCACGACGCCATACCGTTCCGGATCGTGCACATGATATCCGAAGATGGTTGCTCCGTCCGCAAACTCCGCGAAAGCACGCTGGAAACTGTCGCCGCCGTAAAAAATATTATCCCCGAGGATGAGCGTGACCGCGTCGGTGCCGATGAACGATTCCGCGATCAGGAACGCCTGGGCGATGCCGGCGGGTTGGGGTTGTTCGCGGTACTCGATCTTTAAACCCCACGCCGTGCCATCACCCAGCAGCTGCCAAAAGCGCGGCAAATCGTGCGGTGTGGAGATGATGCACAACTCGCGGATGCCATTTTCGATCAACGTCGTGAGCGGATAATACACCATCGGTTTGTCGAACACCGGTTGGAGTTGTTTGCTCGCCACACGCGTCAGCGGAAAGAGCCGCGAACCTGCGCCGCCTGCCAGAATGATGCCTTTCATTGCGCCGGACAATACCCGGGACAAAATCCAGAATCCAGAAGCAAGTGCGGCCTGGATAATCCCGTAGGACCCGGCTGGAAGCCACTACGGAGCCGCGATCGGAGCGTCGTGCGGGTGCCCCGCCGGTCTCTCTGTTCAAGGAATGGTTTCATTGGCGGCTCATCGGTTTAAGTTCGGAGGGAGATACGACCGCCATTCATTTGCTGGCCCGCTCGCTGGACTGGGCCAAACAGCGTCGGCGAAATGCTGTGGCCAAATGCCATCTCCGCCTCGCCCTCCAATCCTTCCTGCCGCGCGGCGTCATCCTGGACACCGACGGCGACGGGCTGGAGGACAAAGCTGAATTATTCTGGGACGGCAGCGGCAAGTTGCGCGGCCCGATCGGCCTGGCTGTCACGCCGCCCGGTTACAAACATGGGCAAGGCGTCTTTGTCCCGTCAAAGGGCAGGCTCTCGCTCATTCTGGACAAGAACGGCGATGATCGCGCCGACGAGGAAATCATCGTTGCCACCGGCTGGCAGGAAATCCCGCAAAACGTGGACGCCGTCGGCTGCGCGGTGGGCTCGGATGGCAGCATCTATTTCTCGCTTGGCGCGCGTCTGGAGCAGCAGCCGTGAGGGGGCTGAATCAGTTAGAACCGGCCTTAATCAGCCAAAGATGGGGGAAAGGGCCGCCAACTACTTCTTTACGTCGTAGCAGTAGATCAAATCCTGATCGCGCAGGTAGAGCTTTCCGTTGACGATGACGGGATGGGTCCAGATGCGGCCATCATGCGAGCGGATGGTGGACTGCGGATCCAGCTTAAAGCGCCCATGTTCCTGCCAGCCCTGAGGCGAGGCGTCGATGAGGGCGACCGTGCCGTTGCCTTCGTCCACACAATAGAACATGCCGTCCGCGTAACCGATCGCACCTTTGCCGAGATTTTTTGCGGCCCAAACCTCCGCCCCGGTCTTGAAATTCTGGCAAACCCAGCCCGGACCATCGGAGTGGCCGTAGAGGTGTTCACCCACCAGAATTACGCCGCCATGATGGTTTTTCATCACCTTGTTGTCGTAAACATCCGTCGCCTGGCCGCCCGCCTCCAGCTTGATCAACTTGCAACCCGCGCCATAGCCGGCGGAGACATAGACAAATCCGTCCTTGAAAATCGGCGTGGGAATGACGGCCACCTTGCCGGGCCAATCCGAGCGCCACAGCAATTTGCCATCTTTCGCCGCGACGCCGGCCACGCTTTTCTCGGTAAGCTTTATGTATTGATGCTGGCCATTGTGCTCCGCGGCAATGAGTGAGGAATAGTGCACGTTGTCCGTAAGTTCCTTGGATTGCCAGAGCGTCTTGCCCGTCGCCTTGTCGAACGCCACAATGGCTCCTTGCGGACCTCCGGGCGAGCAGACCACCTGGTTGCCGTCCACGAGGACGGATTCAGTGTAGCCCCAGAACGGAACCGTGCCGCCGAGTTCCTGCATGGTACGCTGCCAAATAATCTGGCCGTCCTTCGCCTGGGCACAGATGAGAGATCCCTGCCCGCCGAGCGCATAAACCCGGTCGCCGGCCACGGCGGGCGTGCCGCGCGGACCGTCACCCCATTTATTACCCAAAATCTTGCCTAATTTCGCTGCCCACAATTCTTTGCCAGTATTGGCATCCAAAGCCAGCAATACCTCGGATTCGTCGCGCGTGCCCATGGTGTAAAGCTTGCCGCCGACGATGGCCGGGCCGGCATAGCCTTTGCCCGCATCCTTGTAAATCCATACCTGTTTGGGGCCGCCCTCGGGCCATTTCTTGAGCAGACCGGTTTCCTTGGAGAGATCCGTGCGGTCTGGCCCGCGCCATTGGGGCCAGTCCAGCGCGGTGGCGCGGGATGGCGCGAGCAAGGACAGCGACAATGTGCCGAGGACGAGGAATTGAGCGGTGCGATGATTCATAGGTCGTTCAACAATTAAACCAGGATTTTGTTTCGTTGATGTCGGGCGCGCAAGCAAGCACAAACATCATTCGCCTGGCAATTTCGGCGGGCGGATTCCGGGTGGCGCATCTGGCCGAGTAGGTCACCGTCTTTTTTTGGTTTCGTTTTCGAGCGGGTTCGATTAATTTGCCCACCATGAACCCAACTAATTCCCTGCGCCAGGCCGGCGGCCGTTCTGTCCTCATTTTGTTCGCTGTCGGGCTGGCCTTGGTTCCCCGTCTGACCGCCGCTGATTCCCTCAAGCTCACCCTGCAAAAACGCGTGGAGACCCCGGCCGGCAGCGGCGCCTACCGGGTGATCAGCTCACCGGAGAAATGGAACGCGAAGCAGACGGCCATCATTGTCTGTGACATGTGGGATTTTCATCATTGCCTGAACGCCGTGCGGCGCGAGGGGGAGATGGCGCCGCGCGTGAATGATTTGCTCGGGAAGGCCCGGGCCGCCGGTGCGCTCATCATCCATGCGCCGAGCGGTTGCACGAAACCTTACGAGGGCACGCCCGCCCGCCAGCGCGCGCAGGACGCACCCAAGGCGGCCAATCTGCCGCCGGAGATCGGTTCGTGGTGCAAGCAGATTCCCGCCGAAGAAAAGGGTAAATATCCCATCGACCAAAGCGATGGGGGCGAGGATGACGATGCTGTGGAGCATCAGAAATGGGCGGACGAATTGAAGGCGAAGGGCCTCAATCCGCGCGCGCCGTGGACGCGCCAGATTGATGTCCTAAAGATCCACGATGAGGATGCCGTGAGTGATTCGGGCGTGGAGATCTGGAATCTGCTCGAACAGCGCGGCATTCAGAACGTCATCCTGCTGGGGGTGCACGTGAATATGTGTGTGTCCGGCCGGCCCTTTGGATTGCGCCAGATGGCCAGGAATGGCAAACACGTGGTCCTGATGCGCGACCTGACGGACTCGATGTATAACCCGGCCATGCCGCCGAAAGTGGATCACTTCCAAGGCACTGCACTTTTCATTGAGCACGTGGAAAAATATATTTGCCCGACGATCACGTCGGACCAGATTCTGGGGGGGCGCACGTTCGCGTTCAGCGGCGCGCCGAAGACGAAGTAAGCGTTCCCATGGCGCGCAGCCATTCCGCCGTACGCTGCGGCCAGGTCGTCACGTTGTGCTCCGAGGAACGCAAGCCGTAACCGTGACCGCCGGTGGGGTAGAGATGCATTTCCACGGGGACCTTCGCCTGTTTCAACGCGAGGTAGTAAAACAAGCTCGACTCCACGCGCACCCCGTCGTCCTGCGATTGCGCGAGGAAGGTGGGCGGGGTTTTTGAGCCAACCGTCAATTCGGGGGCGAGTTTGTCGCCTTCTTTTTGCACCGTGAGGTAGGCCGGGTAGATCAGCACGGTGAAATCGGGCCGGCAACTTTCCTTGTCCGCGTCATCCACCGGCTCGTAGATGCGTTTTTCATGGTTGGTGCTCGCGAGCGCGGCCAGATGGCCGCCGGCGGAGAAGCCGAGGATGCCGACGCGTTTCGGATCCAGACCCCACTCTTTCGCGTGCTGTCTCACCAAGCCGAGTGCGCGTTGCGCGTCTTGGAGGGGCGCGCTGGCGCGCGGGCTGTTGCGTGGGGCCGGGACGCGATATTTCAACAACACCCCGGTGACGCCAATGGAATTCAGCCAGGCGCAAATCTCCGTGCCTTCCAGGTCCCAAGCGAGAATGTGATAGCCGCCGCCGGGGCAAACCACGACCGCCGCACCGGTGTCCTTCTCCTTGGGCGGACGGAAGAGCGTGAGACTTGGCTTGGAGACATTGCCGAGCCGGATCACGGGTTTACCGGCGACTTTGCCCGAGTCCGGTTTGGACGTGTCTTTCTCCTCGCCGATTCCGTCCTTATCGCCGGGCACGGTTCCGGGCCAGAGCGGAATCGGCTCGGCGGCGTTGATGCGGGGCACGGACGCGACGGCCGGGAAAAGCAGGGCCAAGGCAAGGGAGATGGAAGGGGAAATTTTCATGGCGTGATTGAAGCGCAACTCCAACGCCGCCGCCAGACTAAATGTACCATGGCAAATGACAGCCGGTAAAAAAATCTACCCGGCGTCGGCGCCGTAGTGGCACGGGCGCCCCGCCCGTGAGTTTCTTGCGGACGCCTTGGCAATGACGGAGACACACGGGCGGGACGCCCGTGCCACTATATTCAACGCTCGCCGGCTGAGGTCGGCCCGGCGGTGATGCCGTAGCGAACGCCGCACGATAGGTCGATGTGCCGTCCGGCCGGGAGTCGCGACACGTCCTCGCCTGGGTGGGTTGTGGCCGATCCCCATTGGAGTTTCTCCGTGCCGCGCGCGGTCGCGAGCAGGCACCTTAGCCGCGCGTCATCCAGTTCGAGGATTCCTGACCAAGCCAGAGAAATCTCGTGGTAAAAACTGGCTCCGTCGTTCCGTCGCTGTTTTATCCCGGCTTTAACCTCCGTCTGACCGACGATGCGGAACAAACCTGGCGATTGCGCGTCGCGTTGAGCCCAGAATTCGCAGCGGGGCAACTCAGACGCGGCACCACCTGGGTTATCCAGCGGTTGCACATCGAGGTGTCCCAGGTAGGCGTGCCGCGTCAGCAAGCGGGCAAACGCGTCTGGGAGTTTCACGGGTTCCGCGCCCGCCACTGCCAGCGTCTCAGCCAGTTGCCCTTGGAGCGCGGCACTGACCTTGAACCGATCCTCCGAGTAATGTTCCTGGCGGGTGGTGTCCGGAAACCATTTTCCATCGGCATCGAGCGCCCGGCCCTGCACGCGCACGGACAGGGTGCCGGCTGGCGGGCGCGGGGCTTGGGGACAATCGCGTCCGGCGGCGTGCTTCGCGGGCGGCGCTTCGGATTTCGCCGGTTCGGAAATACCTTCCAGTTTCAGGCTCGGGAAGCGCATGAAGCGTTCGGTGGCGATGTCCCGTTGGCCGTCGGGATGTTCGGTGAACCGTTTCAAGGTGTGGTCGAGAAAATCGAGGACGCTCTGTTCATTGTCGAACATCATTGCCCAGTCGAGCACCTGTCCATCCGCGTTGAGGACGCACAGGCCTTGCGGGGCGGGACCGGAGCGGCCGATCGCCTGCATGAGCCGGCTCTCCGGTTCGGCGCCCGGTTGATGGAGCAACGCCGCCTTGACGGAAACGGGGATGAAATCCGCGTTGACGCGGCGGATGACTTCGGGGGTGGAGAAGACCGCCTCACGGACGGTTCCGGCGAACACTCAACAGCGTTCGTCCGTGGGACTGCTGTTGATGAAAGCCCAGAGAATGACCGGCTTCTTTTGCGCCCGAGCTTCCGCCAATCCCGCGAGCAAACAAGGCCGCCACGGAATCTCGCGCCACGAGAGCTTCGCGGGTCGCCACGAATCCATCTCGGCCTGCAACGCCGCTGCGGTCATCGTGCGGTTCGGAATAATCGGCACGCCCGCGGTGGGTTGCTTTGCGCCCGCCTCCGACTTTTTTGGCTTCTCCCCGTCGCCGAGGAGCTTGAGTGCCTGGTCGATTAATTCCTCGGCGGCTTTGAATTTTCCCTGTTTGGTCAGGGAGTCAAACGTCTGCATTAGTTCGCCCACCGGCGCGGGATCGCGGCCGGCGTCCACCCATTTCTGCACCCCGGCCTCGACTCTTTTCATTTTCTCCATGAGCGCCGCGTGTGGTTCCGG
The DNA here is from genome assembly GCA_043742955.1 of Verrucomicrobiota bacterium. Classification (GTDB taxonomy): domain Bacteria; phylum Verrucomicrobiota; class Verrucomicrobiia; order Limisphaerales; family JAYTXL01; genus JAYTXL01. The sequence goes on from JAYTXL010000158.1 coordinate 13,142, forward strand.
CGGGCGTCCGGTTTGGGCGGTGATGAGGGCCTGTTGCTTTTTTATTTCCTGGAGCTTGGCCTGTTGTTCCGGCGTCAGTTTGTTTTTCAGTGTGAGCATCAACGCGAAGTGGGTGCGTTTGAGCCCGCGCTCCTGGTCCAGGAGTTTCTCGAATTGCGCCCGCATCGCGGCCTCGTCCGCGCCGTTTTTCTTCAATAAAACAGCGGTCGCTTCCGCTTCCTTCTGAATTTTCTGGTTCAGTTCACCGAAGCGTTCCTGCGCCTGCCGCACTTTGGTAATCATGAACTCCCGCTGTTCGTCGGTCAGCCCGATCGCTTCGCCGTTTTCGAGGATGAGCTCGGGTACAAAAAAAGTTTCCGCGATGGGATCGGCCGGGGCCGGCGCGGCATGGGCCGGTGCGCCGGCCAGCTGCCCGAGGGCCACGAGGAGGATCGCTGCCAGGGTGAATCGCTTCATAAGCTTTGCCTTTCGGTCATTCGGTGGTGCGGGGGTTGGAAAATGTATGCATGTCGCCTGCCAAAGTTGACCGTTTTCAGTGGGATTCCAAGAACAAAATCCGACAGAACAAAATCCGTTGGCGACGGTTGGACGTTGGACGGTTGGTTGCTTTCATGAGGTTTGATTGGGTTTGAATCAGTCGGATTCCAAATGGGTTCGTTTGGTAAAAAACGCTTTTCATCCAAAACCTTTCCGATACCTCCACCGTCAGCGGCGCGGGCACCGCCTCACCTTGGCGTAGCACCGCTCATGCAGAGCCGTCAATTCCTGGCTGCTTTCCGGACGGTTTCGGCTCCGCACCAGCACCACCTTGGAAAGGATGCCGTGTTTGAGCGTGTTCATTTTCGAAACCGCGCAGCCGGCTGGCGTATTGAGCCCGGTGAATTTCCGGGTGTTCTTTCGGTTCGTCGCAATTTGTTTCAAGGACATCGTTTCGTTCATGGTTCAAATCACTTTCCCGCCATCTGCTTTGGCCGCGCACCGCGTCGGCCGGCTTTACATACCATCCACCCGGTTTTCGCGCGCGCCCGGGGAACGGGTGGTGGGCATCTCCTATTCGTGACCCCAGACCGAACGAGGACGAACCACGTCACCGGTGCTCGCAGAAGATTGGTGAGGAAACTATTTGACGGGTTTCACGATTGCTCTCGAAGTCTGGCCAGGTAGGGCGGTGGCGTCCTCATCGCGCCGCCACTGAAAGCACCGGCCGTGTTTTACACGCCACACAATCGCGATTCGCCGGACCGGAATCGGCAACGTAGAACGAGCTTCCAGTTCGCCACCCGAGCGCGTCAGCGCGAGCGATGAAACAGGTCCTCTGCTGGGTGTGACGCGTTCCCGGCGCGGTGAGGACACCGACGCCCTACCTGGCACGGAAGCAAAAGGTAGGGCTGGTTGTCCCTAACCAGCCGTTCGTTCCCTGCACTGATATGGTCTTTACCCGTTCGCGAGGCGGATGGGTGTGACGTGTTTTCGGCGCGGTGAGGACACCGACGCCCTAGTGCGCCTGAGATGGCGTTTGGTTGGAGCGGTGAGAGTCCGCTTGCACGCGGTGAAGAATCGTAAGGTATCGAACCGTAACTGCGTCGCAGTA
>JAYTXL010000159.1:0-6896 GCA_043742955.1 Verrucomicrobiota bacterium
GCATTACTGCGACGCAGTTACGGTTCGATACCTTACGATTCTTCACCGCGTGCAAGCGGACTCTCACCGCTCCAACCAAACGCCATCTCAGGCGCACTAGGGACGACCTGTCGGTCGTCCACGTTGCCGCGTGTCCCAAGCCTTCGGATGATCCACTGCGGAATCGAGGCTAGACTCTCCAAGCGAGTTCGGTAACGTCTCCCGCGATGTCCGAAACGACTCCACCGCCCGCCGCGCCGCTCTCCAAGCCGGCCATCTTTGTCCGTCGGCTCACCAGCTCGGTGATCCTGTGGACGGTGGTGATTTCGGCGTTGTTTTCCGGCCACAAGTTCATCTCCAATTTCGTGTTTCTCGCCGTGATGATGACGCTCGCGGGTGTCGGCCTCATGGAGTTTTATCATTTGGTGGAGAAGCGCGGTCTGATCTGCTTCAAGGAATGGGGAATCGTCGGCGGACTGCTGCTGATGGCGAGTGAATTTGTTTATCTTGCGGCGGGTTTGGGTGACGTGTCGCGCCCGGCCAAGGCGAATGATTTTGAAAGCAGCTTCTTGATTTTGTTCGTGCTGGGCTTGTGCCTGTGCCAGTTCTTTTCCAAAAGCAACACGGCGGGCATCCTGGCCATTTCCACCACACTCTTCGGCCTCATGTACGTGCCGTGGCTGCTCGACTTCATCCAGAAGATCAATTTCTTCCCCGGTATCGGCGACAATGGCAAATACTACGTGCTCTATTTCATCCTCGTGACAAAGTTCAGCGACACGGGTGCCTACGTCACCGGCTCGCTCATCGGCAAACACAAGATGATCCCGCGCATCAGTCCCGGAAAGACCTGGGAGGGGTTCGTGGGCGCGATCATCTGGTCCACGGCGGCGAGCGTCATTTACGCGCATGTCTTTCGCGATCACATGCCGGAAATGAACTGGGTGCATGCCACCATCCTGGGCGTGATCCTGAGCATTGCGGCGGTGGTGGGAGACTTGATCGAGTCGCTCTTCAAACGCGAAGCGGGCGTGAAGGATTCTGGGAATTTTTTCCCCGGCATTGGCGGCATCCTCGACTTGCTCGACAGCCTGCTGTTTAATGCGCCCCTGATGTATTTGTATCTCCGGCATGTGTTGACGCATTGATTTGAGCCGCGAATGAAAAACGTTGTTCTCCTCGGCAGCACCGGCTCCATTGGCACCAGCACCATCAAGGTCGCCGAGGATTTGCCGGATCGTATCCGTCTGCTCGGCCTGGCCGCTGGTGGCAATGCGGAGTTGCTCACGCAGCAAACCCTCAAACATCGTCCGGAGGCTATTTCGATCACCGACCCGCAAAAGGCCAGCGAACTCCAAGCTGCCCTCGGGACTTCCACTGAGGTTTTCTGCGGCCACGAAGGTCTGCTGAAACTGGCCACCCTTCCGGCGGCCGACATCGTGCTCATCGCCATTGTTGGCACCGCCGGGTTGCAACCGGCCCTGGCCGCCATTCGCGCCGGCAAGGATATCGCCGTGGCGTCCAAGGAAATTCTGGTCATGGCCGGGGAGATCGTGATGCACGAAGCCCGCAAGCACGGCGTCCGCGTCCTGGCGGTGGATAGCGAGCATTCCGCGATTTTTCAATGTCTCGATGACAAACCGACCGCCTCGGTTCGCAATTTATGGCTGACCGCCAGCGGCGGGCCGTTTCGCACTACGCCGGCGGCGGAGTTTGCCGACATCACCGTGGAGCGCGCGCTCAAGCACCCGTCCTGGGTGATGGGCCGCAAGATCACCATCGACTCCGCCACGCTGTTCAACAAGGGATTGGAGATGATCGAGGCGCGCTGGCTCTTCGATATCGAGATGGCGCGCGTGAAAGTCGTGGTGCATCCACAGAGCGTGGTGCATTCCATGGTCGAGTTTGTGGACGGCTCGATTATCGCGCAACTTTCCAGCCCCGATATGTGTTTGCCGATTCAATACGCGCTGACCTATCCCGAGCGGCTCCGCAGCGAGCGGGTCCAAACGAATCTGGCGAAACTGGGCAGCCTGACCTTCGAGGAGCCGGACCTCGAGCGCTTTCCGTCCTTGAACCTCGCGCGCCGGGCCGGGGAGCTGGGCGGGACTTTGCCCGCCGTGTTGAACGCGGCCAATGAGGTTGCGGTCGATGCCTTTGTGAATCGAAAAATTGGTTTCCTGCGGATCAGCCAGCTGGTCAGCCGGGTCATGGAGCGACACGAGTGGGTGGCTCATCCGACCCTCGATCAAGTCCTGGCCGCCGACGCCTGGGCCCGGCAGGAAGCGGCCCAATAGCCGGATCCACTTTCCCAAGTTGCAACCCGCAGTATCGTTCGTTAGATTCGCGGAGTTGCCGGTCGATCGGCAGAAATTCTCATGATGCAATTATTGAATATTTTGTATGTGGCCGCCGCTGTGGTGTTCCTCTTTGGTGCCGCCATCTTTGTGCACGAATTCGGCCACTACTGGGTGGCTCGACGGCGCGGGCTCAAGGTGGAGGAGTTCGCCATCGGGTTCGGCCCGAAGATTTTCGGCTGGACGAAGGATGGCATCGATTATTCCTGGCGCTGGATCCCGGCCGGTGGCTACGTGAAATTGCCGCAAATGATCACTTCCGAAACCCTGGAAGGCACCCCCGGCTCAACCGCGGAAAAGATCCCGCCGGCGTCGCCGTGGTCCAGAATTCTCGTCGCGTTCGCGGGGCCATTGATGAATGTCATTTTCGCGATCGTCATTGCCACGTTCATTTACTTCGTCGGCCTGCCGGTGCTCGTCAATCCGTCCATCATCGGCTACGTCGATCCAAAATCCGAGGAATACCAGCTCGGCATTCGCGAGGGCGATCAGATTGTGGGGCTGAATGGCAAACGGGTGCGCTCCTGGCAGGATGTGCACCTGGCGACGCTGCTCGCGCAGACCAACCGGCTCACGGTAGAAATCGAGCGCAAGGGCGAGCCGAAGACTTATCAACTGACGGCCGTGGTCAATGCCAGCCTCGGCTGGAAGATGCTGAACCTCGACCCGGCCGATCACCCGGAAGTCATCGAAGTGCAGGAGGGTGGCGCGGGGGCGGAAGCAAAATTGCAGCCGAAGGACGTGGTGTTTTCTTTTGCCGGAGTGCCCATTGCCAATCGGGAACAACTGATTGAATTGATCCGGAAGCGTGGCGGCGAAGCCACTGATTTGAAGGTCAAGCGCGGCCGGGAGGAACTCACCCTGAGCATCACACCCAAAGTGGATCCGGCCACAAAAAAGGGCCGGATTGGAGTGGTGCTGGGAAACAGTTCCAAGGCGATCTACCGGGTGGAGAAACCCGGTCCGACCCCGTGGGCGTTGATCGGCGATGTGCTGGATCAAATGCTGGCCACCTTCGGCGCGCTGGCTCACTCAAAGGAGACGGGCGTCGGTGCCAAGGACCTCAGCGGCCCGGTCGGAATTTTGGCCATGCTGGGCTCCCAGGTGAACACCGACTACCGGCTGGCCTTGAAATTTCTGGTTCTGCTCAACATCAATCTGGCGATCCTCAATCTGCTCCCGATCCCGGTGCTGGACGGCGGGCATATTCTGCTGGCGATCATCGAGAAGATCCGGCGCCGCCCGGTCAACGTGCGCCTGCAGGAATACGCCACCACGGCGTTTGCCTTGTTGCTGATTTCCTTTATGATTTACGTCACCTTCTTCGATCTCAAGCGCTTCTCGCTTTTCAAATCCATGTTTACCCAGGACTCCCAAATTGAGTCCGCCGAAAAACCGGCGGCCACCACGACGCCGGCGCCGGTGAAATAATTTCCATGCAATATTGCGATTCCCCGTTCTTCTTTCGCCGCCGAAAATCCCGTGAAATCGTGATCGGCGATCCCCGGAACGGCGGGGTGATTCTCGGCGGGAACCAGCCGGTGGTGATGCAGTCCATGCTGACCTGCGATACCATGGACACCGCCGAGTGCGTGCGCCAAACGCTCGAACTGGTCGCCGTTGGTTGCCAGCTCGTCCGGATTACCGCCCCGACCGTGAAGGATGCGGCGAATCTTCAGAACATCGTGGCCGAATTGCGTCAGCGCGGCTGTCACGTGCCGATCGTGGCGGACATTCATTTCAAGCCGGACGCCGCCATGGAAGCGGCCCGCTGGGTCGAAGTGGTGCGCGTCAATCCCGGCAACTACGCCGACTCCAAGAAATTTGCGATCAAGGAATACACCGACGACCAGTACGCCGAGGAGCTGCGGCGCATCGAGGAGAAGTTCACTCCGCTGGTGAAGCGGTGCCTGGACTTGAAACGCGCGGTGCGCATCGGCACGAACCACGGGTCGCTCTCCGACCGGATCATGAACCGGTTTGGCGACACGCCGCTGGGGATGGTGGAGAGCGCTCTGGAGTTTGCGCAGATCGCTCGCAAACACGATTTTCACAACTTCAAGTTCTCGATGAAATCGAGCAATCCGAAGGTGATGATTGAATGTTATCGCCTGCTGGTGGCGCGCCTGGACGAGCTCGGGCCGGACTGGAACTACCCGATCCACCTCGGCGTCACCGAGGCCGGCGAAGGGGAGGATGGACGCATCAAATCCGCCATCGGCATCGGCTCGCTGCTCTGCGACGGCCTGGGCGACACCATCCGCGTCTCGCTCACGGAGGATTCGCCGCGGGAGATTGAGGTGTGCCGCGATTTGCTGGCGCAGATTTCCGTGCTCTCGAATTCAGAATTCAGAATTCAGAATTCAGACTTTTCCTTTGACCCGTTCCACTTCGAGCGGCGCAGCACGCCGGAAATTGAACTGAACGAGAACACGAAATGCGGTGGCGAACAGCTCATCCGCGTCGTGGTTACTCGCGCAACCTTCGACAAGGTCGCCCCTAAAATCCGACCGAAGGATGATGTGAAGCCGGAGGCGATCTATGAGGATCTGAACGTCGCCGAGATTGATCCGACGCCGGACTTCGACATTAACTGCGACACCCAGCTCGTTACCGTGAAAGACGGCGTGGACTTGCCCGCCATCACTGCGTTTCGTTTGCTCGCGTCGAAGTTGAAGCGGCTGGGCCGGAACAATCCAATTCTGCTCAAGGATTGTCTTGCTAGTGGCACGGGCGTCCCGCCCGTGAGTTCCCAGGCGGAATCCCGCCCGGGCGGGACGCCCATGCCACTACCGCCGAGGATCGCCTTGCTCCGCGCCTCCGTCGTCATCGGTTCATTGCTGGCGGACGGCATCGGCGACGCCATTTTGGTGCGCGGCGAAGCGGGCGGCGGCCAGTCGCTGCGGCTCGCCTATAACATTTTGCAGGCCGCTGGGTGCCGCAGCTTCAAGACCGACTACGTGGCCTGTCCGAGCTGCGGACGCACGCTATTTAATCTGCAAACGGTCACCGCGCGCATCAAGACGCGGACGGAGCATCTCAAGGGAGTGAAGATCGCGATCATGGGCTGCATCGTGAACGGCCCCGGTGAAATGGCGGATGCGGACTTCGGCTACGTGGGCGGCGCGCCGAACAAGATCAATCTTTACGTGGGCAAAACGCCAATCAAGTTCAACATCCCCGAAGCCGACGCCGTGGAGCGGCTGGTGGATCTCATCAAGGAGCACCACAAGTGGGTGGAGCCGGAGGCAAAAGAAATAGCGTTGCCGCACTGAGATTTCCGCAGTAGATTCGCCCAATGAAACAGAGGGAACTGCGCGAATTAATTCATAACTCCATCCATCGTCCCGTGCGACTTTGCATGGATGATGGAAAGACCTACCTTGTTTCTCATCCTGACTTTGCCTTGGTTGCGCCCGAGGCAATCGTCCTGAGTTCAGGGCCTGGCCATCAGTTTGGAGTTAACTTTGTGATTTGCTGGTTTGATCACATTTCGCGCGTTGAAGTTTCGGACAGACCCAAATCCAAGGCGAAGGCCTGACGTCGCTGAAGTTCAACCTCCCCGAAGCCAAAGCCGTGGAGCGGCTGGTGGATCTCATCAAGAAGCACCACAAGCGGGTGGAGCCGGAGCCGTAACGATGCCGACGAAACCGAAGCGAAACCGCAGATGGACGCAGATGGGATAGCGGAAAGTGGTGCCCGTAAACATTCACCGAAGGGTGACGCAACTTCGGCTCCACGGTCGTCTGTTTTCATCTGCGTTTATCTGCGTCCATCTGCGGTTGTCTTCTTTCCCAACTGAATTGTTCCGGCTGAGATGAGCGCAGATAGCCTGCCGGTAAAATCAATTTGAGCGCGATCAAAGTGTTCGTCCATTCGGAATTTTGCCGAGGTGGAAAACCAGAGTGCCGTGAAGGAACTGGCTCACCTCCCGGGCTTGGGCCGCGGTGGATTTGAGTTGGGCGATCGCCAGCCAATCATTTTCCACAAGCGATTGGACAATGCCCTTGGCACCGGCGGTCAATCGGCTGCGGGTGAAATCTGGTTTCAAGCCCAGTTCGTTGAGGAGCTTGAGTTCAAATGCAAAGATGTTCCGGGGCTGCGGCGGTTGCCGGGTCAGGTGATTCAGGAAGCCGCGCATGAGTTCGAACACCTCCCGCAGCGGTGATTCGGATTCCGTGGTTTGCTCAATCAGCGCGGCGCAGTAGGCGGCTTGCCGCAACCAACCCATTTCCTGACGCAAAGCGCTGTGGGTCTCGCGCAAACCCACCTCGCGCAAATTGTGCAGTTCGCTGCGCCGACTTCGGGCGAAACTGAAGTCCGCTTCGTAAAACAGATCGAGCTTTCCACGAAAGGGCGATTTGGGTCGGCGCGCGCCCTTGGCCACGGTGGCAACGCGTCCGAAGTCCGCTGTGAGCCAGTGGACGATCAGGCTCGTTTCGGTGAGCGGCCGGGTGCGGAGAATGATGCCGTGAGCGCGCTCGTCCATCAGGGAGTGGGTGCCGGCAAGTTAGCGAGGGCCAATTTCGCGTCCGGACGATCGGTCAGCGGTGAGTCCGG
>JAYTXL010000160.1:0-36276 GCA_043742955.1 Verrucomicrobiota bacterium
TCCAGATGATCCGGGCAGAGGCGCCTTCGCCGCTGATCCCGGCACTTTGGGCGAGGGCCGACATGGAGCACGCAAACAGCGCGACGAGCAACGTCGGGAGCAAACCAGTTTTCAGTTTTGTCATAAGGCGATGAGGTGGAGAGACACGGATTTCACGGATGAGCACGGATTCAAGCGGTGAAAACCGGTGAAAAGGGCCGGCTTGAACCCAGCCCTTGCGCGACGGAGGTGACGCGCCCGACCGTGATTCGGAGTCACTGCGGCTGCGTGCGGAGGGCGGAGTAGATTGCAAGCGCAAGCGCATGGGTGAGTTGACAACTACGCACCCGAGGGAACAGAAGTCAAATTGTCCTTTGAATACTTTAATTTTAACTAATTCAACTGGGAAGGAACACGAAGTTGGCGCATGACTTGTGGGTTTGTGGGTGGCCACACCGTTAATTCCCACTGACCAGAGGACCGTCCGTCCGGCTCGGCGGGCGGGGTGAGGGAGAGTAGGCAACACGCGGCCGATCGCAAAGCCAAAGCCGAGATTCGAAAGTTCCTGCTCCCGCGAGGAGATGGCCGGGATGAGGGGGAACGCACCAAGGCCCAGCGGATCGGGTTGAAACGGAACTGATTTATGGCAACCAGTTTGGAACGTGGGGGACGAGGTTGAGGAGTCGGTGACTCGTCCTTCCGCAAACAGGAAAACAGAGACCCGTCCCCGCGTCTCCCCCAAGACTGGAAATATTAAAAAGGGGGTTAAGTCGTCGCTGCCGGGCCACCGCTGAGCAATCGCACCTCGCGTTGCGGGAACGGGATCTCAATATTTTTCGCGCGGAACGTTTCCACGATGGCCTGGTTGATCTCGGCGGCGGCCGGGCCGTAATCCGCGAGGCCCACCCAGGGCTTGACCGCGATGGTGATGGCGGAATCCGAGAGCACTGCGATGCCCACGCCGGGGGTCGGCTCTTTGAGCACACGCGCATTATTGGCGAGAATTTCCTTCACGGTGGCGAGCACCTCGGCGGGGTTCGAGGCGTAAGCGACGCCGACGCTCAGGTCCAGTTGACGGACTTTGCCGTAGTTATGCAGAATTTCACCCACGATTTTGCGATTGGGAATAACCACGCGCGATTGGTCGCCATGCACCAAGGTGGTGGAAAAGAGTTCAATGGCGGTCACCTGGCCGTGCACGCCCGCGATCTCAACGTATTCGTCGATGCGGAACGGGCGCGTGAAAATAATCGTCAAGCCGGCCACCACATTGCCCAGCACACCTTGCATTGCCAGGCCGATGCCAACGCCCGCCACACCGATGCCCGCGACCAGCGGGGCGATGGCTACGCCGAGTTTTTCCAGGGCCAGGACGAGCGTAAAGCCGATCACGACGAGCTTCATTATTCGCACCAGCAGGTTCCGCACGGGCGGTTCCATTTCTTTCTTGGAGAGCGCGCGGGTAACCAGGTTGCCGATCCAGCGGGCGATCAGCATGCCGACGCCGAAAATGAGGATGGCGCCAAAAACATCGGCACCTTTGAGGACCAGAAAATCAACCAGCTTCTGCTGCAGTTGCGTCAAAAACTCGGGCGATAAGATTTTATCCATGAGCGGAAAATAAGAAATGGGAATTGAATTGTAAATGGCGAAACCGCAGGTGCCTGACCGAGAGGTCGGGCCGAGATTCCGCGTCCCGGAATACGTGGGTCGTCCATGATTACGCCCCTGGCGACCTACGGGCAGAGTTCACCGGCCGTGACTTACACGTCACAGATACCTACGCCCTGTTTGAGCGACGCGAGGGCGTCGGGACGTTTGGGAATGAATTCTTGCGCCGTGAAACCCTGGAAACCAGTTTCAACGATGGCTTTCATGATGGCCGGATAGTAGAGCTCCTGGGAGTCATCGATTTCGGCCCGGCCAGGGACCCCACCCGTGTGATAATGCGCGATCAAGGCGTGGTGCTTTTTGATGGTGGCGATGACATCGCCTTCCATGATCTGCATGTGATAAATGTCGTAAAGCAATTTGAACCGCTCCGAGCCGATCTTTTTGCACAAAGCCACGCCCCATTCCGTGTGGTCGCACTGATAATCGTGGTGGTTAACCTTGCTGTTCAGGAGTTCCATCACGATATTCACTTTCTTTTCCTCGGCAATCTTCATGATCCGTTTCAGGCCAACGGCGCAGTTTTCAATGCCCTGGTCGTCCGCGAGCCCTTCGCGGTTGCCGGAGAAGCAGATCAGGTTCGTGTAGCCGGCGTCCGCGACTTCCCGGATGCGCTGTTCATAGGCGGCCACGAGTTTGTCGTGGTGTTCGACCCGGTTCCACGCCTTGCCGATGCCGCCCAGGCCATCCACGACCGGGTTGCTGACCATCGCACAGGTGAGATTGTATTTCTTGAGCGTCGGGAAGTCGGGTGGATTGAGCAACTCCACCGAGCGCAGGCCCATTTCCTGGCTTGCTTTGCAGAAGTCGTCGAGCGGGATTTTGCCATAGCACCATTTGCACACGGAATGGTTGACGCGCCCTTTGAGTTTGCCCAGGGCGTCATCGGCAGCGGTCAGGCGATGGGACAAGGACGCGGTGGCGGTGAGCAGTGCGGCGCTGCCGGCGGCCTGGCGCAGTGCGGAACGGCGGGAAAGGGGGGTGGTCATGAGGTTGGCGGGGGAGGGTTGGACGCGGTTGTTGGCACGATCAAATTAGTGAACCTACCCAATACACTCCAACTTCCGGCGCGCGTCAAAATGAATCGGTGCGGAAATCCATTTGCACATTTTTCACTGATGGCGCAATTTCGAGCTCACCCTATGCGCGTCAAAGTAAAAATCTGCGGAATCACCAATGTGGCCGATGCCCTGGCGGCGGCGGAAGCGGGCGCCGACGCCCTGGGCTTCATGTTTTCGGATTTGAGTCCGCGCAATGTCACACGTGAGGTGGCGGCAAAGATCATTCGGCAATTGCCACCGTTCATCGTGAAGGTCGGCGTGTTTGTGAACGCCCCCGAAGACGTTGTCAGGCAGTCGGTGGCGGAGTGTGGCCTGGATGCCCTGCAATTTCACGGCGAGGAAACGCCGGAATACTGTGCCCGGTTCGCGCCCCGTAAAGTCATCAAAGCCGTGCGCGTGCGTGATTCCGGTTCCCTCGCGATGCTGTCCTCCTACGAGACCGATGCGTGGCTGATGGACAGCTGGGTGCCGGGTAAATTGGGGGGGACGGGCGAGACGTTTCGTTGGGAGCTGGCGGCCGAGGCGAAGGATTGGGGGCGGCCGGTGATCCTCGCGGGCGGCCTCAAGCCGGAGAACGTCGCACAAGCGATCCATGAGGTCTGGCCCTATGCGGTGGATGTGTCCAGCGGCGTTGAGGAAAAGGTGGGGAAGAAAGATCACGCGGCCATTCGCGATTTCATCTCCGCCGTCCGGCAGATCGAGAACGACAAGTTCTAACGCGGAACAAGGCGGTTTCAAACCACGGATGGACACGGATGGACACGGATGAACCCAACGCGGCGAACTTGTAACCACTACACCTTCTCCCCGCTCGTCCCTCGCATGGAGAGGGTGGGGTGAGGGTCAATCTGAACTGGATCGGTCGCACCTCCTCACCCCGGCCCTCTCCTCCGCTGCGCAGAGGAGAGGGAGTTAAGTCTTCAGATGCCATGCGTGTGGAGAGGGCTGCGGCTGGTCTCCGACACAGCCGCGCTCCGTTCAATTTAAGGCATTACGCTCCGGGGCCCGGGCTCGACTTTTAACGCCGGACTCATTACCTTCCCTCCATGAGTTCAGTTGCCACACAGAATTTGCCCGATGCCCAGGGCCACTTTGGCCCCTATGGTGGACGCTACGTGCCCGAGACCCTGATGCACCCGCTGCAGGAGTTGGAGGCCGAATATTTTCGCGCGCAGCAAGATCCGGAGTTTCAGCGGGAGCTGAATTATTATCTCCGTGAATTTTGCGGGCGGCCGACGCCGTTGTATTTTGCCGAGCGGCTGACGAAGGAGCTGGGAGGGGCAAAAATCTATTTGAAGCGCGAGGATCTGTTGCATACCGGCGCGCACAAAATCAACAACGCGATGGGGCAGATCCTCCTGGCCCGGCGCATGGGCAAGACGCGGATCATTGCGGAAACCGGCGCGGGCCAGCACGGCGTGGCCACCGCCACCGTCGCGGCGATGTTTGGATTCCAGTGCGTGATCTACATGGGGGCGGTGGATTGCGAGCGGCAGGCATTGAATGTCATTCGCATGAAGATGCTGGGCGCGGAAGTCGTTTCGGTGAAGGCTGGCCAGCAGACTTTGAAAGAGGCGGTGAATGAGGCAATGCGCGACTGGGTGACGAATGTTCGCCATACCCATTATATCCTGGGGACGGCTTATGGCGCGCATCCGTATCCGGTCATGGTGCGAAATTTTCAACGCGTCATAGGTGACGAGGCTCGGCGGCAGATTATGGAGCGGGAAGAAAGGTTGCCGGATCTGCTGATCGCGTGTGTGGGCGGCGGCTCGAACGCCATCGGTCTTTTTTATCCATTCCTGAATGACGAGTCTGTGCGGATGGTGGGCGTGGAGGCGGGCGGGCTTGGCATCCAGCCGGAGCAGCATGCCGCGCGGTTTCAGGGCGGGTCGCTCGGGGTGTTGCAAGGCACGCGCAGCTACATTTTGCAGGACGAGTTTGGCCAGATTCAATCCACGCACAGCGTTTCGGCCGGACTGGATTACGCGGCGGTCGGGCCGGAACACGCGTGGCTGCGCGATCACAATCGCGTGGAATACACCTACGCCACGGATGTGCAGGCGCTGGCGGCGTTCATGAAACTGGCGCGGCTGGAGGGGATTATCCCGGCGCTCGAGAGCGCGCATGCGGTGGCCGAGGTCATCCAACGGGCGCCGAAAATGGCGCCGGATGCGCTGATCATTGTGAATCTGTCCGGCCGGGGCGACAAGGATGTGGCGCAGGTGGCGGCGAAGCAGGGGTTGAAGTAATTTGCTGCGGCGACGGAGAGAAGCGCGCCTTGAATTTAGTCGCCAACATGAGTAATATAGGAACATGAAACGCACTTTCAACGCAGTGATCAAAAAGGACGACGGCTGGTGGATTGGCTGGGTGGAGGAAATTCCCGGGGTCAATTCGCAAGGCAAAACCCGCGCTGAATTGTTGAAAAATCTGCGTTGCGCTTTGAAGGAGGCGCTGGAGTTCAACCGGGAGGACGCCCGGGCCGCCGCGCAAAGCGATTACGAAGAGGCCGCCATCCTGGTGTGAAACGCGGGAATTGATCCGGCATCTGGCCGCTCAAGGCGGTGTTCTCATCCGTGAGGGCGGCAATCATTCGTGGTGGGGGAACCCGGCTAGAAAACTTCGATCCGCCCTGCCGAGGCACACCGAGATCAACAAATTTCTGGCGCGTAAAATCTGCCGGGATTTGGGAATTACCGAGCCATGAATCGCTCGCCGAACATGTTGGAGGACGAACTGAACATTGTGAATCTGTCCGGCCGGGGCGACAAGGATGTGGCGCAGGTGGCGGCGAAGACGGGGTTGCAGATGGCGAAGTGATTGGGTAGATTCAAACCATGTTTACGCCAGCCAAACATCGCTTCACGGTGAAAGAGTATTACCGCATGGCCGAAACGGGGGGGGCTGCGTGCGGACGCGCGCGTGGAACTGCTCAACGGAGAAATCATCGATATGTCTCCCAGCGGCCCATTTCACGGCGGCGTCACCAAACTTCTGAACAGCCTGTTTTCCATTGCCGCCCGAGGCCGTTGGATCATCGCGATCCAAGACCCGGTGCGTTTGGATGACCAATCCGAAACGCAACCGGACCTGATGCTGCTCAAGCCCGCGTCGGATTTCTATCGCCACCGCCAACCACAGCCGGAGGATGTTTTCTTGCTGGTGGAGGTTTCGGATACCTCCCTGACCGCCGACCGCGAGGAAAAACTTCCCGCTTATGGTCGCGCGGGAATTGCGGAGGTGTGGGTTGTGAATTTGGCGGACCTAACGGTTGAAGTCTATCGTGAACCAAACTACACTGGTTACGGTTCAAAAACCGTGTTTCGACCGGGCGGCCAAGCCCGGCCACAAGCCTTTCCCGACGCCGTGGTGGAAGTGGCTGAATTGCTGAAGCGCTGAGGTGCTCCCCCATGGAAGGACCATTGAGTTAGTGCTGGTGACGGAGAATGTGAATCATTGGATGAGCAGGCAAACCTTGCGGGGAGAGGTTCAAACTGGTTGGGGATTTCAACCTTGAAAGTTGATTCGCCACCGGGAGAGGGTCATTTACGCAGCTACGAATCATCAATGACTCTCGCCCCTCCGGGGCTTATCCGATTCTGGTCGTTCAGCCAGTGCTCACGTCGTGGGCTACTTTCTGGCGCAACTCCATTGCTGGCCGACTGCAAATGGTATTTAACTCCAGGCAAGAAACCATGATGCGGCTGCGCGGATTCAATTCAGTTGAATTCCAAGAGCGCAGTCGTGAGAATCATGATGATGGCCGAACAACATTTCATCCTCGCCACCGCCGGTCACGTGGACCACGGCAAAAGCTCGCTGGTCAAGGCGCTGACCGGCACCGATCCCGATCGTTTGCCGGAGGAAAAAGCGCGCGGCATCACGATTGATCTCGGCTTTGCACACTTGTCGTTGCCGGTTCCTTGCCCGGCTTCCAATGAAGCGACGCGCCCACTCACCCCATCCCTCTCCCCCAACGGGGGCGATGGTGCCCGAAGGGCGGGGGAGGGGGCTGCAAGCTTCGACGTTGGAATCGTGGATGTTCCTGGCCATGAGGATTTCGTGAAAAACATGGTGGCGGGCGTCGGCTCGATCGACCTCGCGCTCTTCATCGTTGCCGCCGACGACGGTTGGATGCCGCAGACCGAGGAACATTTGCAAATCCTCACCTACCTCGGCGTTTCACGTGCTGTTGTGGCGCTGACGAAAATTGATCTGGCTCAAGACGAAGCCACGAGCCTGGCTGCGTTGCGCGCTAAGCTGGCGGGAACCGCTTTTGAAAATGCCCCCATCGTGCCCACCTCGGTCGTCAGCGGCCGGGGGGTCGAGGAACTCAAGCAGACCCTGGCCCTGGTGTTGGCTGCCACCCCGCCACCGCGGGACATCGGCAAGCCGAGGCTACCCGTGGATCGTGGATTCACGCTGCGCGGCATTGGCACGGTGGTCACCGGCACGCTGATCGGCGGCAGTTTGAAACGAGGTCAGGCGGTGGTCGTGCAACCGTCGGGATTGGCGGCCAAAATTCGTTCCGTGCAATCGCACAGCAGCGAGGTGGAAACCAGCGGTCCCGGCACCCGCACTGCCCTCAACGTGCCCGAGTTGTCCAATCGCTCCGAGCACAATGGCGATGGCATCGGGCGCGGCGATGTCCTTACCCTGGCCGAATTAGGAAAAACGGCCGACACGCTCGGTGTCTGGCTGGAGAAATCCGCGCGGCTCGCGGGCGGGAAGGGGCCGGCGACCAAGCCGCTCAAGGATGGGACAACCGTCCAGGTGCATCATGGGAGCAATCATTTCACCGCCCGGATTTTTCTGCTTCGGCAGGCGTCGCCCTTGGAACCGGGGCAGGCGGTGCCCGCGCAATTGCGTTGTGAACGGCCTGTGTTTGCGTTTGCCGGCGACCGCTTCATTATCCGCGATTGGTCGGAACAGGCGACGCTGGGCGGCGGGATCATTGTCGATCCGGCCGCCGACCGGAAGCGCGCGCGCGGTGAGGCGCGGGAGAAATTCCTGGAAGCGCGCGCCCAATCACCGGCGGAGGCGTCGGTTTATATTGCCACCCAACTGGAGCGCGACGGCGCGGCGCGACGGGTCGGTTTGCTGGTGCAGTCCCGTTTCAGTGCCCCGGAAATCACGGAGGCGATCGCGCGGATGGCATTGGCGAAGCAGGTGATTACCATTGGCGATTGGGTAATGGAAGCCGGTTGGTGGCAGGGATTACGCTTGCGGGCAGCCGAGTTGATCGCGGCCACGCATCGGACACATCCCGACCGTCCGGGAATGGCGCTGAACGAGCTGCGGAGTGGCCTGACGAAATCGCTCCCGGCACCGGAGTTGTTTGAGCCATTGTTGGCCGAGCTGAGCCGGAACGGATTTGTGCAGACGGGTAGCGCCATTCGTAGTGTGACGCATAAGCTGGCGTTGCCGCCGCAACTTCAAGCTGCGGGGGTGCGGGTGCGCGCCGGGCTTTCGGCGAAGCCGCTCGAGCCTCCCTCGCGCAAGGAGCTCGCTCCCGACGTTCTCACCCAGCAGGCGCTGCGTTTCCTGCTCAACAGCGGGGAGGCTCTGGATTTGGGTGAGGAGGTGGTGCTGCTGAAGGAGCACTTTGAGCGCGCGCGGGAGGTCGTCGTGAAATTTATTCGGGAACGTGGACCAGCGACGACGAGTGATTTGCGCCAGATGCTAGGCACGAGCCGGCGGATTTTGATTCCGCTATTGGAGCGACTCGATCGCGATGGGGTGACGCGCCGGGAAGGGGACAGGCGGGTTTTGAAGAAGTAGCCTCTGCTCGGAGTTCGTCCAATGATGGCCTGCTTCGACGAGCGGTGGTCGTGCAGAAGCAGACAATCCAAACACCCCCTGAAATCCAGCGCCGGGGGTTCTTACTTGCTGGTGCTCGCGGTTTTTTTTCCCGCGTCCGTCGGGAGCGTGGTGACCGCCGCGTTGCCTTCCTTGACCCGGATATGGCGGTCGGATTCGAGGTCGGTGAACTCCTGGATCAAGCCGCTGGGCCACGTGATGGTGAGTCGGTCCACCTTGGTTGCCATGGCCAGGCCGAAGTGGACGTGGGCCGGACCTTGGCTGCGAAAATTGTTAGCTGGATACAGTTCACGGGTAATTTTTTGATCGCCGACTTGCGCCACGATCCGGGCACCGATCCCGAGCGTGTTGCTCTTTTCGCCCCGGAGCGAGACTTCAAGCCAATGGGCTTTGGGAAACCGATTTTCGAACATGAGGAACGAGCCGCCGCCGGACTGCCGCACCAGCAAATCCTCCATGCCGTCACCGTTTAGGTCACAGGCCACGACCGCCCGACCATCGCCATCGCTGTCCGCGCCGGTCAGTCCGGAGATTTCGAAAAACTCCTGCCCGCGGGAATTTAGGAAAACCCGGTTGCGTTCATAACCACTAAGGCTTTTACCTTGGGCGGCAATGAACCAGGGGTTTTCCACCCACCAATCCTTGAGCCGTGCATCCGGCTTTTTGGGGGCGGGACAAATCGCCATCCGATCAAAAGGCTGTGACACGACAGCCTGCCAGAGGCATGGTCACCCATCGGGCTCCTCTTTGCCCGCACTGACGAAGCCGGCGGTGGCGTAAAGATCCAGAAAACCATCGTTGTCCAGGTCGATGAAGGTGGCCGCATAGGCCCACCCGACGGCGTGAATATCCAGCTTCTTCCCCGCGCGCTCAAAATTCAAGCCGCCGCTATTGCGGTATAGTTCGCTGCCGGTGACGAAGCGTTTCATCTTGGAGAAGACTGCGGGTGGATAGCTGTTGGCCGGAAGGTTTTCCATGATTCGTCGCCCCGCCTTGCTGTACATGTTGCAGGTATAAATATCGATGTTGCCGTCGTTGTTGAAGTCGCCGACGCACATGCCCATGGAGCCGAAGTCGCCAATGTCATTGATCAGGTGTTGTTCCTTGAAGGTGCCATTGCCCTGGTTCACGAGCAGCACGCCACCGCCGAATTCGTTGATGCAATAGATGTCCGGCCAGCCGTCGTTGTTGGCGTCGAGCCAGGCGGCGGTGAAACAGGAGAGGTGTCCCGCCGTGGCATTGGCAGTTTTGGAAACGTCCTCAAAATTCCAGCCGCCGCGATTGCGCCAAAGCTGGTTGCCGGGGCCGCCAGGGCCGTCGATCCAGGAGTTGACCTTGCTGCTGGAGGCGCTGTTGTTGTCGCCCCGGGAGACATAAATATCCAAAAAACCGTCCTTGTCAAAATCGCCGACGGTGAGGCCGGTGGCTTTGTCGAACCACAATTTGGTCAGGAATGTCACATCGTCGAACCGGGTGCCGCCAAGATTCTTGAAGACGTGGACGCCCTGTTGGCCGACCAATATCAGATCCGTAAAACCGTCATTGTCGAAATCTCCGAAAGCCGCACTACTGAGGCCGCGCATCTTGCGGGGCAGCCCCGCTTTCTCAGTAATTTCCTCGTATCGACCGCCGGGAAGGGCGTGGAAGAGAAAGGCCCCGTTAACATCGACAATCAGAATGTCCTGCCGTCCGTCGTTGTCGATGTCCGCGAGGAAAACACCACCCGTGACGATCGGCCGATTGTTGGGGGGCGCCTTCCAATTATCCTGGAACAAGGCCCGGTCGATCCCGCGCGCCTTCCCCACTTCGGCCATCAGGTCATGGGTGCTCGTGGATTCTTGAAGATCATAAAACCGCAATGATTGAATCCAGCCCGGGTCGGTCAGGATCACGTCCACATCGGGTACCCGGAGCAAATCGAATTCAATTTTGGCGAGCAGTTCCTTCTTGCCCCCATTTTCCATGCCGCCAAACAGGCGCAGGGCGCAACTGCCCCGCCAAAGCCCGTCGAGATTCCTGGGTTCGACCGGCGACAAACTCATGAGGGCGATTTCCACTTTGGTTTCCTGGCCGTAGTGTCCGCGTAAGCCCAGGAGATAATTAACGAAGGTCCCCGCATCGGCAGACTCAGGCTTGGGCTTTGGCTCGTCGGTGGTACGAAGCCGATGGATTTTAACCACATCGGTTTCAAAGCCCCGGGCGGCGGCCAGGTTCAGCGTTCCGCCGCGAAATGCCGGCGAGAGATACTTCGCGAATTGGACGGCGTCCGATTTTTGAAGGGCGGCGGCGATGGCCGGGAAGGCCTTCCGGGAGAGGGTGAGACTGCGATGTTCGATTTCCGCGAGATAGACCCGGTTGCTCTCGGCGAGGGGGAGTTCTTTTGCTTGCTTTAGTCCGAACGAGAGCTTTGGTGGGGCGTCCGCACCCATGCCGGATGAACCCCAACCCGTCAGCACCAGCCCGGCCAGCAAATGGCAGGCATAAAACCGCAACCCGCAGAGGCGCTTGCTGATCGCTCCAAACATGTTGTCCTGACCCATCATCATTCAGTCTTGCCCGGCGGGCAAACAGTCCCGAGCACGAACCCGCGCGTCCGTTGGACGCTGTTTGCTGAAACCTGAAACCTAATGTGGGCAAGCTAGGTCTACACCTGTGGCCTGTCAAGATTTGACGATTCTCTTGCCGCTGACCGGGCTGTGATAATAACTCCTTGTACAGCTGCCTGCGCCTGGGGACTGAGGTTTGGGGATGAAGCGATTGGTTCGAGGGGCCGAAGGGTCGTTTTTTGGGATGAGGCAGTGAACTTTACATTTTGCCCCGGGGCTCTTTAGCAACAACTTCCGCCACCGCAGCACTGCCCCACTGCAGTGGTCGGCGAATAGTTCTGACCTTTGGTGTCCTTGGGGTTTCGCCAGGCGTTGGCGGCACCGGTATAAGGTTTGGCCTCGGCTCGGGGGATTTCCTGGAGCGGTTCGATGAATTCAAAGTGCTCGCGATAAGGCGCTTGTTGGAAGAGTTGAAAAGTCTTGTCGCACACCGCATAGCGCTGACCGCGCTCGAGGCGGTGGTGATCGTCGTCCAGCACCTCCTTGAACGGGCCGCGGTAGATCACGGCCTGGTTGCGTTCAAAACAATCGCCCTGCTTACCCTTGAAGGCCTCGACGGTCACGGAACGAAATTCAATGCCCTGCACCGTTTGCCACGGTTGCGGATCACGGTTGCGCAATTGAATTCCGTAAAATCCGGCGTCTTCAAAGGCCTTCAAAAACAAATCCTCGCGAAATGCACCCGAAATGCAGCCGCTCCAGAGCCGGGGATCGTGTTGCAATTCCTCCGGGACCGTTTCGTCGCTTACGATATCGGAGATGACGGCTCGCCCGCCTTGGCGCAACACCCGGAAAATCTCCTGGAATAGCTGCTGTTTAGCCGCGGCATGCACCAGGTTGAGCACGCAATTGGAGATCACGATGTCAATCGAACCGGACGTCACGAGGGGGTGGCGGATGCGCAAATCCGCCGCCAGTTCGTCGGCCGCCAGGAAGGATGCAGCATCCGTGATCGGATGCTGTTTGAGTTCCTGGTCCAAGCGCTCCACGTCGAGGGCTAGATCCTGAATCCGCCCCTTGCGGAACTCGACGTTGGTGTAGCCCAACCGCCCGGCCACGATGGGTGCATTACGCCTGGCAATGGCCAGCATCTCGTCGGTCATGTCCACTCCGATGACTTTTCCGGTGGGGCCGACGACTTGCGCGGCGATGAAACAGATTTTGCCCGTGCCGCTGCCAAGATCGAGTACGGTTTCGCCCGCCCGCACGTAACGGCTCGGATCGCCGCAGCCGTAATCTTTCTCGATGACTTCGGCGGGAATGATTTTAAGATATTGCGGATCGTAATTGATGGGGCAGCACAGCGCGGCTTCCGGCAGATGCGCGGCGGCGGCGTAGCGCTGTTTGACGTTGGTCTCAGGATTCAAAATGCTCATGGATGGCTCGCGGTTCAGTTTGTTGATTGCGCGGAAAATAATCCCTCGCGGTTGGCAAAGACAGTGGAAAATGGTGGGTGCCGCCGCCGGGCGCACAGCTCAGTGTTTTGCAGATGCCGTTTCGGGCCAACCTGGAAGGTTGCCAGCCATTAGCCGGGGGTGGCGTGCAGCGATACCCCCGGAACAGCGGACAGGAAAATGCACCCTGAAAGCGGTGCCAAGGGTGGGTGAAACATCCGAGCAGCGCTCGATTATGTGGTTCTCTGGCACCCCTCCAGGGCGCAGGAATGCAGCGTATTGACCGGGGATGTCGCTCGCGGACTCGCTCCATCCCCGGCAAATGGCTCGCAAGCCTCCAGCTTGGCCGAACCCGGATTACCCTTGGAAGAAACTGAGATGCGCCCTGCCGCCAGGCGCGCTTGGGATGATTACCTGGTCCAAGCCAGCCAATGTTCCAACAGCTTCTGCACGGTTGGTGTCAACCGCGTGCGGTTGTAGGCGTCGGCGCATTGCTTGATCGCCTCGGCCTGGGTCGGATAAGGGTGAATCACCTGCGCCAATTTTCCAAGACCCACCTGGGCGGACATGGCGACGGCGACTTCGCTGATCATCTCGCCCGCGTGGCGGGCCACGATCGTGGCGCCGAGGATGCGATCGCTCCCGCGCGCGACGAAAATTTTCACGAAGCCATCCGTCTCGCCGTCGGTGATGGCCCGGTCCACCGCGTGCAGCGGGCGGCAGAATATGTCCACCGCCGCGCCCGTCTGGCTGGCTTCATGTTCGTGCAGGCCGATGTGCGCCACCTCGGGATCGGTGTAGGTGCACCACGGCACGTTGAGCGCGCTCAGTCTCCGGCGCCCGAGAAACAGCGCGTTCTGGATTACGATGCGCGCGGCGGCATCGGCGGCATGCGTGAACTTCCATTTCAGGCAGACGTCACCGGCGGCGTAAATGCGCGGGTTGGTGGTTTGCAACCGGTCGTTCACCGCCACGCCACGGCGCGCGTCGTATTTCACGCCGACGGCTTCGAGATTTAGTCCAGCCACATTGGGCGCTCTTCCCGTGCTGGCGAGGATTTCATCAACGGCAATGGTCTCCGCGCTTCCATTCGTCCGAAAGTGAACCGTCCTGCCATCCGCGCTGCGGGTGATCCGATCCCACTCGCAGTTGAGCTTGAGTTGGACACCCTCGGCAAGGAAACGCCGCTGCACAATTTTTGCCGCGTCGGCGTCCTCGCGGTCGAGGAGATGTGCGTGTTTATGCAGCAAGGTGACTTGCGAGCCGAGGCGCTGAAACGCCTGTGCGAGTTCGCAGCCAATTGGCCCGCCGCCGATGACCGCAAGGCGGCGCGGGAGTTGAGTCAGATTGAAAATGGATTCGTTCGTGAGAAATCCCCCTTCGGCCAGGCCCGGAATCGCCGGGGATTCCGGCCGTGCGCCGGTGGCAATGACGGCGCGTTTGAAACGCAACTTCGCGCCCGCCACCTCCACGGTCTCCGCGTCGGCGAAACGCGCCTCGCCGAGAAATACATCCACGCCCAGTCCGCGCATTCTTTCGGCGGAGTCATGTTTGCTAAGGTCGGCGCGCAACCGGCGGACGCGTTCCATGACGGCGGCGAAATCCACCGTGACACCCGGCGGCACGCGCACGCCGAACTCGGCGGCAGTGCGCACATCCGCCGCGGCGCGCGCGGCGCGGATGAGCGTTTTGGACGGCACGCAACCGAAGTTCAAGCAATCCCCTCCGAGCAAGTGCCGTTCGATCAGGGCGACTTTCGCGCCCAGTCCGGCGGCGCCCGCGGCGGTGACCAGGCCGGCGGTACCGCCGCCAATGACCACGAGGTGGTAGCGTCCGGCGGGCGTGGGGTTCACCCAATCTGGTGGATGCACATTCGCGGTGAGTCGCTGGTTGTGGCTGTCCCACGGGGACAAACCCGGTTCGCTGGTCTCGCTCATTTCGTGCGGCAGCATGGAGTTGGCTTAGGCCCGAATTCCGGAGCCGGGGAGCACACCCGCCTCCGGGTGTAGCTGGGCGCGCCCTCGCGGCCAGCCTCTGAAGGACCCTGGATTCATCGAAGGCACGCATTGTTCTGGTCGGCCGGAGTTTTCCGCGAGGGCACGGAAAACTGCGCCCGCGGCGGGCGCGCTGCCGATTCTATTTCGGAATTCGGTATTCAAACAGCGATCCTTTTCGCAAGCGCCTTGCTGGCGAGCCGGGTAAGCCAGACCGTCAACGCGATCGTCGCCAGCAAACCGACCGCATAGAGCGTCCACTCGGCCGTAGTACGAGTGCGTGGGCCGGCCGCGGCCTTGGCCAGCGAGCCGAGGTAAACATACATCACCGTACCGGGTAGCATGCCCGCCCAGGACGCCCACACGTAATCGCGCAACGACACGTGGCTGAGCCCGAAAGCATAGTTGAGCAAGGTGAACGGAAGCACCGGCGAAAGCCGGGTGAGGATGACAATCTTCCAGCCCTCGTCAACCACGGCCTGATCGATCGCGTTGAAGGTGGAGTTGTTCTTGAGCCGGCGCGCGATCGTGTCGCGGGCGAGATGCCGGCCAAGGAGGAAGGCGCACGTGGCACCAAACGTCGAGGCCAGGGAAACGTAGAGCGAGCCCCACACGACTCCAAACAGCGCGCCGGCGCCGAAGGTCAGCACCGATCCCGGCACGAGCAGCACGGTGGCCACCACATAAGTCGCGATGAAGATTGCCGGCCCCCAAAATCCCAAGCGTTCAATGCCGGCCAGCACCCGCTGCCATAGATCGTTGGCCGGAAGGAAGGGCAGCAGCGCCAGGATGCCTCCGAGGACGATCAACCACCAGAGCCAATGGCGTTTGGGCGGAGGGTTCTGCGCCGGGGGATTCATCATGTCAAGGCGCCGGTGCAACTGCTGCCGCCGCCGGCCGTGCAGGCCAGGCAGTGGGCACCGGTTTGGATGGCTTGGTTTTCCAAATCATCTGGCGTGAGGTCCCAGAGATACTGAGGCTTTCCGTTCTGCAGGCTGAGGCCGAGCATCTGGTTGAAGTCGCAATCATACAGCTCACCGCGATAGCCGACGCTGAGGGTGCTGCGGCACATGAGGCCATTGAGCGTGGCAGGATTAAAACTATTGGCGAGCAGTTCGAGGTATTCGTCCCACTTGCCTTGCTGCCGCAAATCCTCCGCGAACCGCGCGATGGGCTGGTTGGTGATCGTGAACAGTTGCTGGAAAACGATGCCGAATTCACGAAGCAACACCTCCTTGTAGTCCGCTTCCAACTCCGCCTGTGGTCCGGGGAGAGTCGCGCCGACCGGATTATAGACGAGGTGCAACGGGAGCCGCGTGCCATAGCCCACGGCGTTCAGTTTCTGCAAGGCGGCGATGCTTTTATCGAACACACCGTTGCCCCGTTGCCGGTTCACGTTGTCCTTCGAATAGCAGGGCAGGGAGGCGATCACTTCCACCTCGTGCGCCGCGAGATATTTCGGCAGCCAGCAAAATTCCGGCTCCTCGATGATGGTGAGATTGTTCCGGTCGATCACCGTCGCGCCCGCGGATTTCGCGGTCTCGACGAAATAGCGAAAAAACTCGCTCAATTCCGGCGCGCCCCCCGTGAGGTCCACCACCTCCGGGCGATGCCGGGTGATCCAAGCCCCGAGGCGATGCGCGGTGGCCTCGTCGATCATCTCGGTGCGCCACGGTGCGGCATCGACGTGGCAATGGCGGCAGGCCTGGTTGCATTTGCGCCCGACATTGATTTGCAAGGTCTGCAACGCCGCGCGCCGGAGCGTGAGCTGATGGGCGTCGAGTTTTTGCTGAAACACATTCATGCCGTGTGCCAAGGTAAAGCGCGCAGTGAATTATTCCAATTCTAGAATGGGCATCACCCTCGAAACCGCAGGTGAGCGCCGATAAACGAAGATAAGTAGCCGAAACAGAAAGCCGCCCGGGGTGCGGAAATTCACTCGCCACCACCGGATGAAGGAATATTCTCGCTCCTGCCCATTCATGGTGAATATCGGTGGGATGGCGGCGCAGTTTCCCGACCTCAGCGATCCGTAGTGGCACGGGCGTCCCGCCCGTGTGTTTCCACCATCGCCGGGGCGGCCGCCAAAGCAACTCACGGGCGGGACGCCCGTGCCACTATGCCTCGGCAGCACGGCGTGAACGCAAGGTTTGCTAATTGCCGGTAGTCATTGGTAATTGGTATCAGCCCCTCACGCGGTCCGTGGTGTTTTCTGGGGCAGCCAATTGGCCAGCAGGGTGCCGCCCACCAAACCGATCAGGTAGCCATAAGAAGGCACGGCGAACGCGGCCACGCCGACCAGGCACGCGATGAGCAGATCTGTTTTGGCACCCAGCAAATCGCGGAGCAGCGAAATTAACGCGAGACCTTCAAACAGGAGAATCACGCCGAGAATGGGGCGTGGAAAAATCTGGAGAATCTGTTCCAAGCCCGGGCTGAAGCACAATCCCAGCGTCAGAAACAGCGAGCCGTAAAGGATCACCGATCCGCCCGTCCGGGCCCCGAAAGCGTAGTGCCCGGCCATGCCGCCGGAGCCGTGGCAGGTGGGCACGCCACCGAAGAAGGGATTGATCAGGTTCATCAGCGAATACGTCAGGCCAATCCGCGGAATGGTAAGCTGGCGTTCCGGAAACAAATCCGCCGCGATTTGCCGGGTGGCGAGAATGGAGTTGCCGAGGGAAAGCGGAATTTGCGGCAGCGTGAGCACGATGAATCCGGTCAAGATGTCATCCCACCCGGGCCGGTGCAACTGCGGCAGGTTAAACCCGACGCTGCGGGGCAGGGCCGCCCAGTCGAGTTTGAATGCGAAGGCGTAGAGCACGCCGAGCAGGACGACGAACAGCGCCGCCGGATATTTCCGGTTGCCCCAGAGCAGGAGGGTGATGATGAAGCCGAGGCCCGCGAGCCAGTATCCGGGGACACCGTCGGCGGGAATGAATTTGCGCAACGCGAGCGAGGCCAGTTGCAGGCCCAATCCCAATTGAATCCCGCGTACCACGCTCTTCGGCACCACGCGCGCAAGCCAGTTGAGCAACCCGGTGGCGGTGAGCAACAACATCGTGATGCCGATGGCGAGTCCCGCGCCGTAAAGCACATTGGCATCGGCTTTCTGCGCGATGACGAGCGCGGCGACGGCTTTGAGCGGTTGCACCGGCATGGGCATCCGATAATACAGACCGGTGAGGACCTGCATCAGGCCAAACATGATCAGCACGCTGGCGCAATCAAGCCGGGCAACGAGGATCATCGCGACGACGAGCGGTAAATCAGTGCCGATGTCGCCGAACGCGCCGGCCAGTTCATTGCGGTCGAACCGGATGGCAGGTCGGGCGGGTTGGGCCGTGCTGGCGCTTTCAGTCATTGCGAGGCGAGATATTCCTGCCAATCCTTTTCCGTGTCCACATCGGAGAGTTCGCGGAGCAGGTGGACGGTGAGTTTCGCCGCACGTGCCCGGGCTTGCGTTGCGCCGAGCACGGTGTCGGTGCTCCAGTGAATATTTTGAAACAGAGCCGGTTGCGGCGAGCGCAACCCCACCAGCCAATACCCGCCATCCGTGGCGGGGCCGAGGACGACGTCATGTTGTAACAACGATGTCCAGGCGTCCGTGATGTCTGGCGCCGTCACCACGGGACAATCCGATCCGATGATGACGACGCGCTGCGCCCCGTCGGCGAAAGCGTCGATGAAAGCGCCATCGAGGCGTTCTCCCAGGTCGCCGGTGCCCTGCGGTCGCACGCGCCAAGGCGGGCGCCGCCAGGGTTCAATTATCCCGGCGGCATCATCCGGCGCGAAACGCAACTCCACCTCGGAAAGTGTGGCGAGGTTTTTCAGGAGGGTGGCCACCAAGGTGCAGTACGCGGCCGCGGCGGCTTCGGAACCGATGCTTCGCGCGAGCCGGGTTTTCACCCCGCCGGCACGCGGCGCTTTGACGAAAATGATCAGTCGCTCAGGAGGCGGTGTGAACAATTTATGATCAGGATTAACGGCCGTGAACGCCATGAGTCAGTCACCATCCACACTTCTGGAAACCAGCACTTCGCGCAACAAAACGAAACTGCGACCCGCGTTTGTCTCCGCATCAGTTTCACAGATTTCTGTGATGCGGCACCCAAAGACGCAGCCCTCTGAAACTCGGCAAAACGTAGCATTTCCCGCCCGCCTGTCATCCGTTTTCCCGGATGACACGCTCACATTGCGGTGTCAATAGTGCCAGCCGGCACTTGATCGAGAAGCGAACTTGGCGGCAAGAAAAAGCGGGGGAACCCAGCGCGGCTACGCCGCAACCGCCGTGATACTGTGTGCCGTTGGTGGAACGAGCGCCACCTCGCAGGCGAAATCCGGTTCACCCGAAAAGCGCCGGAGCACCAGCGCAGTCCACAACCTGGCGGAACTTCAAGGCACCCTGATCCGCGCGTGAGCGTCTTGGACTGCGTGCGCTGCTGCGCCGCTCTGCGCCTGCGACTCCAATTGTTTGTTGTCCGTGCGCGAATGTTCAGGGGAGAACAAACGCCCAAAGCGCGTTTCCGGCCGAACACAACTGGCGCGACGCCTGTCTTATGGCCTCGTTCCCCGCCGTTACTTTTCCCAGGGAACAACCGTGGGCCACACTTCGTCCTTCGCAGGGTCACCGTTGTCGTCACGGCCGTCTTTGCCCACCGAGTAGAGGGTGTACGTGCCGTCGCTGTTGAGTCGGTAACGGAGGGGTTGGCCGGACATCCAATCCACCGGCACTTCGGGCAACAACGAGGGAACCAACTCGGAGAGGTCGTTTGGAAAACGACCCTGGCGCAATTGGTGGCGCTTTAGGGCGATGGCGGTCACGGCCATTTGGCGCAGGTTTTCGTTCTTCACCGCGACCGCTATGGCCCTGGTAAAATCCGGCAGGTCGAACTCGGCGAAGGGCCATACCAATCCACGACTCGTATTGCCGTCCAATTGATCCTCAGGAAACACAAGGTGAAACCGCCACGAGGCAAACGGTGATTTCCAAGAGTCATTTTGAGGTTTCCATCCCCAATCCTTAAAGTTGCGCGTGCCAAGGGCTTCCTGCAGGCTCGTTGTCCAAAAATCACTCCCTATAAGATAAAGCGATTCCTCCAGATCAGCCCAAGCGAATTTCCAGAGGCGGTGGAAGAAAACGTGCCGCCAGTTCCACACAATGAAGGGAGGTTCTCTCAAGTTCATTCCGAAGCCAGCCAGCGTGGTGTGTCGGCTTTCCATCCAGTCGTGGTAACTCATCCGCCGAAGGCCCTCATAAGACATAATCCGTATCAGTCGCTCTGTGTGGAGCGTGCTTATGGCCTTCGGCAGGATCGGCTCGATCTGCCACCCGCGCTGGATGCGGTCCAGTTGCGGCTCCGTCCATCCGTCAGCCTGTAGGGCATCCCACAAAGCGTTGCTTCCAAGTCCTGCGATGGCAACGCGGATCATTTGCGGCACTAAATTGGGATCCTTGGAATTCATCCGCACCAAACCAGAGAGAGCCACCAGATCTTCCTCCGCTCCATGTAGGTCACCCTGATGGAGGTGTAGAACGGCGACGTCGTTCAATGATTGTGCGACTGCGCGCACATGGACGAAATTGGGGATTGTGATCTCACTTGAATCCTTCAAATACGCGCTCCAAACAGATGGAGGGTCGCGCAAGAGGGCACGGAGTTCGGCCAGCGCGGTCTGGTTGGTGGCATACCTCTGTTCCATCATCTCCCAGCTGTTGGTCGCATTAGATTTTAACCGGGCCTGCTGATTGGTGAAACTAATCGTCGTTTTGGCTAAATAGTGCAACGGGTAGGCTGCCTGGCTCCCTCGTGCAGCGATGCCCGCCGCAACCTCAACCATGTTTCCCCAACCAAAAAACCAGGGTTGCCCCAGGGTGCTCTGGGCAACGCTAAAGCGGTTCGAGAAATCCAGGAAAGTGGGAGAAGGAGCGGTGAAGAGTTGTTTGACCTCAGTGACTTGGCCACGCTTCGCCATGTCCCTCTTTACTGCGGCGAGATTCGACTTCCCGCGCAGTCGTTCCTCGACCAGGAAAAGGCCGAACAAGACGACGCATGCGGCGGCAACATAAACTGTCCTTTTGCGCTTCCAAAAAAAGACGCGCAGACGTCCAACAGACAACCACGCTTCGGTGTTCTTGACCGGTACGCCGCCTCGATTAAGCGGGTACCGTTGCAACAACCGTTCTCCAACGAAGAATCCGAGGATGTAGTAAAACGGCATCACATACCACAACGGTGAAATCAGGCCACGCAAGCTGACGGCAGCGCAAAGGATTGGAATAATCAACCAAGGCAGATTCCCTTGGCGCTCCAAGCCCTTGGAACGCGCGACCAAGCGGCCGGTCAAAACGAGTCCAGTCATTCCACACATTCCCAAGGGGCCGACAATGGTGTCCCAACGGCTGCTGGATAGTCCGAACATGTTCCAAAAAACGATGCCAGTGGACATGGACAATACACCCCCTCCCAGCGCCTCGAGGGCGATGGTACTCATAATGGCCCGCTTATTCGTGAATTTGAGGGGAGGTTCGACCGGTTCCTCGCTTGCTTCCAATCCCGGAAGGTCCAGGCGCGCTTCCCGAAAGGCCTTCAAAGCTAGTGCGCTTCCAAGCCAGACGTTGCTCAGGGCGACAGTAGGGGGAAACGCGAAGTAGTAGTTGAGGAAAGACATCTCCCACGCCTGGGTAGCGATAACACGACGGAGAATGTCCAGACCATACAGCAGTTGAACGGCACCAACCATGCCAAAACCATAGTAAAACCAGTTTCCGCGTTGTTTGCGCGCCCTTAGGCTCACGAATGACGACGCCGGAATCCCCTGCAAAAAGAAGAATTCAATAAACAAAATGGCGCTGAACTCTTTTGATAGAAAATAGAGAGAGTTGAAAGGTGCGTTCATTTTGGGGTAAGCATGGCGCCATTCAACTGCTTCCTTCCGCTCCCACATCCAATAGGCAAAACCCAGCGTGAGCATTACGACCAGCGACGCAAGGCCCGTGACAATCCACGGATGCCGGGCGAACCAACTCCACACTCGGCGCACGGGATTGGCCCGGCGGGCGAGAATCGGCTCGTGATTCAGGTAGCGGCCCAGTTCCTCGGCCAGGGCACGGGCGGTCGCATACCTGCGTTCGGGTTTCTTTTCCAAACATTTCAGACAGATCGTTTCCAAATCCAATGGCGTCTTGTCGTTCAGTTTCGACGGACGCTCCGGATCTTCATCCACCACCTTGCGCAGTGTGGCGAGTGAGGTCTCGGCCACGAACGGGGCGCGGCCAGTCAGGGCGTGATAGAGAATCGCCCCCAGCGAATACACGTCGCTCGCCGGCCCCACCTGGTCGTTGCGCCCCGCCGCTTGCTCCGGCGGCATGTAGCTGGGGCTGCCCATCACCGCGCCCGTCTGCGTCAGGCTGCTGTCCCGCTCCATCCGCCGGGCCAGGCCGAAGTCCGTGATGCGCGGCTGGCCGGTGGCGTCCATCAGAATGTTTTGCGGCTTGAGATCACGGTGCAGGATGCCGCGCTGATGCGCATACTGAATCGCCTCGGCAATCGTCTTTAAGAGTGCCGCCACTTTGGCCGGAGGCAACGGCCCTTCGCGCACGAGTTCGGCCAGATTCTTGCCCTCGACGTAATCCATCGAGAAGTAATGCTGGCCCTCGTGTTCGCCGACTTCGTGGATGGCGACAATGTTTGGATGCTGGAGATTGGCAGCGGCCTCGGCCTCGGTGTGGAAACGCTTCACGTCGTCCACGCTGGCGAACTTGCCCGCGCGAATCGTTTTCACGGCGACAGTGCGGTTGAGGCTGACCTGGCGGGCCGTCCAGACAACACCCATGCCGCCGTGAGCGATTTCCTTGAGCAATTCGTAGTCGCCGAAGTAGTGGAGCGTCGTGCCGTGGTTGTAGCGGATGGCATCGGTGGACGCCGGCGTGACGACTCCGGGTTGGGCGATCTCCGTCGGAACCTCTCCCAGCAAATGGCTGGCTTGTTCGTGAGCCTGAAGCAGGGCTTCCACGCGTTGGCGCAGAGCGTCGTCGCCGCCACATTCCTTGGCGAGATACGGAGCGCGTTCGGACGGCGGCAACTGGAGTGCGGCATTGGCCAGGCTCTCCTCGCGATTCGGCTGGGCGCTCATGGGTTGAACTGGGTTTCTACCAGAGAACGTGTCATCGCGATAGCGTTAAGATCGTCGAGCACGGCGGCATCATCCGGCGCGAAACGCAACTCCACCTCGGAAAGTGTGGCAAGGTTTTTCAGGAGGGTGGCCACCAAGGTGCGGTACACCGCCGTGGCGGCCACGGGCCCGATGCCTTGGGCGAGCCGGGTCTTCACCCCGCCGGCGCGCGGGGCTTTGACGAAAATGATCAGGCGCTCTGGAGGCGGTATGAACAATTTATGATCAGGATTAACGGCCTTGAACTCAATGGGTCAGGCACCAGCCACACTTCCAGAAACCAGTAATTCGCACTGCGAAACGAAACTGCGAGCCGGTGTTTGAATCCACATCAGTTTCCCAGATTTCTGTGATGCGCCACCCAAAGATGGAGCCCTCTCAACCGGAACCACTCAGAAGAAACCGCAGATGGACGCAGATTTCCGCAGATGGGATGGCTAAAATGGAGCACCGCGCAAGCTCATCGAAAGGTGACGCAATTTCGACTTCACGGGTGTCGGTTTTCATCTGCGTTTATCTGCGTCCATCTGCGGTTGAATTCCTTCCCCACTGCATTGGTCCGGCTGAAACTCGGAAAAACGTAGCATTTCCCGCCCGCCTGTCATCCATTTTCCCGGATGACCCGCTCGCGACTCGGGGGTATTCTCGGTTTCTTGCAGGTGCCGATCCCAGCCAACCTGAAAGGTTGCCAGCCATTAGCCGGGGGTTGAGCGCAGCGATACCCCCGGAACAGCGGCCAAGGAAATGCACCCTGAAAGCGGTGCCAGGGGTGGGTGAAACATCGGAGCAGCGCTCAATTATGTGGTTCTCTGGCACCCTTCCCGGGTGCATGAAGGCTGCGTTTTGACCGGGGATGTCGCTCGCGGACTCGCTCAATCCCCGGCTAATGGCTGGCAAGCCTCCAGCTTGCCCGAACCAAAATTACCTGCGGGCCAGGGGTGGCCGCTGCTCAAGCCAGCACGTCCTTGATTACCTGTCCGTGAACGTCGGTCAGGCGGCGTTCGATGCCGTTGTGGTAAAAACTCAGGCGCTCATGGTCGAGGCCGAGCAAATGCAGGATCGTTGCGTGCAGATCGTAAATGGTCGTGATGTTTTGTGCGGCTTGATAGCCAAACTCATCGGTCGCGCCGTAGCTGAAAGCGCGCTTCACGCCCGCCCCGGTCATCCACACCGTAAATCCTTTCGGGTTATGATCGCGACCGGAGGAGCCCTTTTGAAACGTCGGCATCCGGCCGAATTCCGTGGTCCACACAACGAGCGTGTCGTCGAGCAGTCCGCGCCCTTTTAAATCCTTCAGCAGCGCGGCGCAGGGCTGATCTAGTATGGGACCGTGCCGGTCATAATCCGCCTTGAGGGTCTTGTGGCCGTCCCAATTGCCGACGCCTTCGCCCATTGCGTAGGCGCCGTTAAAAAGCTGTACGAAGCGCACGCCGCGTTCCAGCAGCCGTCGCGCCAGCACGCAGTTGCGCGCAAATCCCGCCTTGATTTTATTCGCATCGTCCAGGCCATAGAGCGCGCGAATGGCCGCGCTTTCCTTCGATAAATCGGCGACCTCCGCCGCGCGCAACTGCATTTTCGCCGCCAGTTCGTAACTGGCGATGCGCGCGCTCAACTCCGTGTCGCCAGGATGTTTTTGGAGGTGTCGACCGTTGAGCAGTTTGAGGAAATCACGGGTGGACAACTCGGCGGCTGCGCTAATTTCCGGCGGGCGCTGCAGGTTGGCAATTGGTTTGTCGGCGTTGAACGGGGTGCCTTGGAACACGGCGGGCAAAAAGGCGGAGCTCCAATTGTTGGACGCCGACTGCGGCCCGCCGCGCGGATCCGGAATCGCGACGAACGCGGGCAGATCGGCGCACGCGCTGCCGAGCGCGTAGCTCACCCAGGCGCCGGCGCTGGGGAAACCATCGAGCGTGTAGCCGGTGCTCATCTGGTTCTCGGCTGGACCATGCGTGTTGCTCTTCGCGGTCATCGAATGGATGAAGCAGAATTCATCCGCCATCGCGGCGAGGTTGGGCAAGAGGTCGGAAACCATTTTGCCGCTCTGTCCGCGCGGCTTGAATTCCCAGTGCGATTTGATGAGGTTGCCGTTCTCGCCCTGGAACGTGATGAGCTTGTCCGAGCCGGGCATCGGCTGGTCGTGGTGTTTGATGAGTTCCGGCTTGTAGTCCCAAGTGTCCAGATGGCTGACCGCGCCGGAACAAAAAATCAACAGGACGCGTTTGGCCTTGGCCGCAAAATGGGGAGTCCGCGGGGCGAGCGGACGGTCGGGTTGGATGAGCGGACGAATGGGAGCGCGAGAGATGTCCGCCCCCAGCAAGCCTTGCTCGGCCAGCAGACTCGCGAGCGCCACCCCGCCCAATCCGGTGCCGGCGTGGTGCAGGAACGAGCGTCGATCCAGCATCCGTCGCCCCGCATGGGACAGGTAAGGTTCGTTCATCGGTTATTATTTTGGCTCCAGCGGGCTCCTTGGCAATTGAATTTCATCGGGTCGCCTTTGCTGGCTATTTAGAGTGTTGCATTCATAGTTTGGGCATCACGTCTGGATACGGTCCGAGGAAACGCTCACCGTTGAAATGAATCATGTGGTTGGGGTCTTCGGCGATCCACACTTCGGACTCCCAGGCGATGTGTGAAACGAAGGCCTGCATGGTGCGGCGGGTCTCGAAGGCGGTGACGAACACCAAGCCCGCTTTGCCCCCGGCGAACAAGTCCTTGAGTTCCTTGCGTCGCTTGCCATCCACCGGGCCGGCGCTGGTGACCGCTTCGATGAGCAGGAGCCAGTTCTTGGCGGTGTGGTGGACGATGACATCGGGCATCTTGGCGGCGGAATCCAAGGTGACTCCCAACACAGCCAAACTTGCTGTTTCGAGGTGGACGAACTTGTTTTCGGTGTCCCCGATGTAGAGCACCACGCCGCCGGGGGCGAAGGCCGGGCAGAATTGTTCGATGATTGCTTTGATGAGCGGGTTTTGGCCACCGGGTGAGAGTGCCACCTGTGAACCGTCAGGCAGCGTCACGGGGACGCGGGCCAAGTCGCGTTTGCGGGCAATCTCATGTTTGAGGGATTCGCGGCTGGCGAGGTATTGATGCAAGTCGGCTGCCCAACTGCGGGTGCCAACTTTGCGGAGGAGACCCAAGGCGGTCAGCTCGATCTGATACACCGTCTTGCCGCTGTTGGTCGGGCGGTTGGCATCGTCGGGATTGCGCAGCAGCAGGCCCTCCTCCACGAAGAATTTCACCGCGTCGTCCCGGATGGTTTCGCGGGTGTTCGGCGCGTAGCGGACACCGTAGGCGTCGGCGATGAAATCAATGATCGGTGTGACGCCCCGCAGCGGAGCTTGCGCGTCGGCCCATGCAGCATCCGGCCGCAGATCCAGCAGGGCGAGGAGAGTGTACGCGGCGGTTTCGTTCCGTTGCTTCGGACCAAACTGCAAGGCGGTGAGTGCCCCGATGGTTTCAGCGAGACGCCGTTTCCGAGCGGATGATTTTCGGTTGGATTTAGCGGCAGGCATGCAGATGTTGGGTGACGAGTTGGTCGATCTCGTCCTGCGAAAGGTCGAGGTTGGTTATGGCGCGCCCCACCGCTTCCAGGGTGTCACGGCCGGGGTACGTCAACGTGCGCAGGTCGGTGGCGTTCACCTGGGTATGTCCGCTGAAGCGACGGAAATACTGGTCGGCCACGGTGGAATTCAGAAAGGCGTACAGGCCGACGGCCAGGTTGCGCTCCAAGCCGTGACCGCCTGCGTGGAAGTAATTCAGGTGGTTCTCGAACCCGACCCATTTCGCTTTTACCAGATCCGGGTCGAACAGACACGCCACGAGCCGGCGGCGCTCTTCCTTGGACGTGAAGCGTTTTGTGAGCAGATAAATACCAGATGGCACGAGCCACGGGCGGGTTTCGTCGTTATCGAGGATTGCGTTGGGCTTGCGTGCTTCGAGCTTCGGCCAATGGACGGTGCCGCCGTTGAAGTGACAGGGATAAAGCAGTGGCACGGTGCCGCGTTCCGGTTCCTTCCGCAGCGCGTCCTTGAGGCGGAACGCCACGACGCGCCCGGTGGACACGGTTACGCCGAGTGAGGCGAGGCTGGCGCTGAGGCCGTCCATCGTTCCCTTGGCGGCCGAGTGGCCGGTGGTGGATGGGATGTGGATGAATTTCTCGGCATCATGCGGGTGAACGATCTCCGCGAAGGGAAACACGGTCTCGGTAATTTCGTCGCCACGCTCTCCGCTGCTGCTGGAAACGATCATTTCGCGCGGTTGGTGACGGCCCTTCACCGCATGGAAGATGATATTCTCCTGCAGCACGGCGTCGTCGCGAAAAGCCGCCTTGCGTGATTCAAAAACGTGGAGCCGGCGCAGCTCCAGTTGGCTCAGGAATTCCTCGCGGAACGGGCGAAAGTAAGGGCCGTTGCAAAAGCTCCGAGGTGTGATGCCGACGAGTTGCCCACCGGGAATGAGTAACCGCTGGATGAGGGCGATGAAGCCGGAGTAGAGGTTGCTGGTTTCAACGCCGACGAAACGAAGGGCGCGTCGTTCGGCTGAGTTGGCGTTGATTTTGCGATAAGGCGGATTCGCAATGGCGACATCGAAGGCGGGAGGCGTGGTTCCGAACAGGTCGCCCCCAAGTCGCACCGACATCTCTCGGATGAAGTCTGCGAAATGGATGCTGACGGTGAAGCGAATCCCCGCATCGGCGCATCGCCGCTCACACTCGCGCATGGTTGCGCCGAGGTCGTCCAGTATTTCCACGTCGAGCTCGTAGAGGGTTGCTTCGATGGCGCGAACACCGTCATGCTTTTCGCAACACCTTGAAACAAAAGCCAAAGTCAGCGCGCCAGCGCCAGCGCCAGCATCCAGCAAGCGGACCGTCCGAGGGAGCGGCCCGAACATTGACGCCATGAAACCAGCCACACGCGAGGCGGTGAGGAATTGTCCGAACTCCTCCTGCCTTTCCCTGGAGTTTGCCGGGGCCGTGAGGTTCATGCTCTCAGACTCCAAACTCGATGGTGGCTAATGTTTCCATTGCTTAAGGGCAAAGATGCACCGAGCGGGCAGAATCCGAAAGCGGAAAAGGATAGTTTTAAGCGCCTGACTCACGATGGTGGCTCTCAGGCTTTCCAGAAGTCGGCGGCGGACGGGGGGGGGGGGCATCCTAGCACCGCTTTCAGGGTGCAATTCCTCGGGCCTCTGATCCGGGGGTATCGCTGCGCTCGACCCCCGGCTAATGGCTGGCAACCTTCCAGGTTGACCCGGAAAGGCACCTGCAAGAACCTAAGATGCGCCCCATGGTGAGTAGTTTCCAACTTGCGCACCTTTTTTTGCGCCGCTTGTGCCTCTTAGCCGGAACCATGCAGTTGGGAGGGAAGACAACCGCAGATGGACACAGATAAACGCAGATGAAAACCAACGACCGAGCAGCCGAAATTGCGTCACCCTTCGGTGGATATTTACGGGCACCACTTTCAGCTATCCCATCTGCGTCCATCTGCGTCCATCTGCGGTTTAGTTTCCGCGGCTTCTGCATCGTTCCGGCTTGGTGGGGGATTCAATTGCCCTTTCGGTTCAACGGATGGGAGACACCACTTTCCATGCCTCATTAAAAAAGCCGGAATTGACCACGGTTTCGGCGACCGCTGAGGCGGGTGCGGTGGGTGGATTATCGCCCACTTTCATCACGGCCCAGTCGCCCAGGCGCGGGAATACCATGTAACTGAAACGCAGTTCCGCGTCGCGATACGTGTGGCCGCTGTTGAGGACCACATAACGGCCGTTGGCGCCGGGAAGCGGATTGGGATGGATCAACTGAAGGCCGTGATCTGAAGCGCTGTGTTTTTCCGCACCCAGTTGCACGGTGTCGCGGGTCCAGCGGACGGGCAATTTAGGCAGAACTTTGCTGATCCAAAGATTGCTACCCGGATCGCCGAATAGGATGAGATTGCAGCGCCGCACGTCCTCGTCCGTCACTTCGGTGTCGTTTTTGATGGGCAGGTATCCGCGGTAGTGGCGGCGCCACTCGTCGGTGAATCGTTTTAGGTTTGCCTCGGCCCAGGCCGCGACGATTGGGTTCCAGGCCGGGCCGGTTCCGCGAACGCAGAGGAACGGCCGGGCGAAGGCATCATCCATCGGCCCCTGAAGCCCCGGACGTTTGCCCGTCAAGGTCGCGGAATCGAGGGTGCCGGCGCAGATCCATTTCCCCTTCCGCTTCTCAAAAAGCAGCGGGGGCGTGGCGCCGGCCAGCGGGGCTGGCAGGGCGATCCGCCCGCCGTCGATCGTTACTGATCCTCGCTTTCCTGGAACAACGGCGGGAGCGTGAATGGCAAAGCGGGTGATGTTCCGGGGTTCGGCCAGCGTGATAGCTCCGTCGTCGGCGACGCGGGCCTCGATCTCGGCGCGCTGGTAATGCTCGGCAAGGCCCAGCACTTCGAGCCAATGACAGCGGCTGAATTTGAGCGTCCAAGTCACGAAGCGAACGTGTTTGGGAAATGGGTCACGTCCACGCGCGGCAGATTCGCCGAGTCGCCGGAGTTGTTCCTGATTCGCGGCGGCCGACAGGCCATGGCCGGCACCTTGATCCACGATTCCATTGAAGGGGATGCCTTCTTTCGCAAAAGCTTTTTCAATGAGCAAGTGGGATGAAAAATAGGGGTCCTGGTCCCCCATGGCGGCGACCACGGGCACCATGCCGGCGTTCGCGGTGTAGTCGATGGCATCGACGAGGTGCAGCATGGTCTTTTGCCAGGGGGTCAACGGATCGAGACGCACAAAATGTTTCCACGGCGAGTTGGCGAACTCGTAAGTGTCCACCGGGCCGGCAGCGGGACCGATGGCCACAAATCGGTCGGGCCGTTTTAATCCGAGCGCCCACGCACCGACGCCGCCGAGCGAAGATCCCCGCAAAACGATCCGGGACCGATCGATGTTGTAGTTGCGACAGACGGCCTCGATGGCCTCGTCCACATCGGTTTCGCCCTCGAACCGATACGCATTCTCGCCGAGTCGCCCCATGGGATGGACTTCGATGAACGGGCTGTTGGGAGCCGCCCCGGCGAAGTTATCTCCGGCATCGAGGCCTCTGAGGAAGAGCAATTCACCGATGCCCGCCGCGCTGGTGCTGCCGTGAAGAACGACATCGAGGCGCATGGGCTTGGCGGGATCGTAACCGGCCGGAACCACCAGACCATAAGGCTGCACCGAGCCATCGACCGCCGAGATAAAGCCGCGCATGCTTGGCCCACGCCGCTCCGCCCAAGGCGCCTTCCCGGAACGCAGCGCCTCGAGGCGCTGCCGTGCCCGGACTAAACCATTCTTTACCAGTTGGCGACTTGCCGTATCGGTCACGGGTCCGAAGTCGAGCGCCCAGATGACGCCTTTGACAAAAATCTGCGCATCGGCCCAACGGTCGGGCGACAAGTTGGGAGCCTTCTGCAAGCCGGCGAGCTGGGCTTGCAACGGTTGCAGTTCGGCCAGGAAAGAACCGCGCTCGTCGGCCGAAAGCGGGCCGGAGTTTTCCGCGGCCCGGAGGCTGTTGTTTTCCAGCAGAACCAAGCAAGCGGCTGCGGCCAGCGAGTGTAAACGGATGCTACGCTTCATGGCTGCGGACGCGGTTCTTATTCAGCAAGGTTTCCAAGCGGCGTGAAATCGTCTCGATCAGCGTTTCCAGGCAGCCCGCAGAAGTGGAGGCGATGACTTCCTGATAGATCCCATATCCGTACGTGCTCGCGGACGGGATGTAGCCGGGCTGCCAATCATTGGTGAGGGTGGTAACGATGACCGGTCGCGGGTCGAATCGTTCGCGCAAGGTCGTCTGAAAAATCTGATACAGTTCGCCGGGGACGAAGACCCAGATGGCGTCGCCGAGAATTCCAATACGCAAAGTCACTGGAAAGCTACGGCCCGGAACGAGGACCAGCAGGCGGGTGAGTTGCCGCGTGCGTTGTTCGACTTGCGCGCGGCAATCGCGCACGCGTTGTTCGTCGCCCGCAGCCTGGGCACTGGCTTCTTCGGCGAGCCAGTGCTCCTGCTCGGAGGTCGTCTGTTCCAGCGAAGGGAGATCATGACGATACGGGAGTTCCACGGCGATTTGTTCCCAACCCCAGGCCGATTGACGGTTGCGGACATCGTCCGGCAGCGGTTCATGACGCCAGGTGCCGAGGGCGGTTCCCGAGATAACCGGCCCGGCATACCGATACTCCGTTCCCGCGGGCGGCATGGCCGCGAGCGTCGCAAGCGCCGCGTGTCCCACCTGCCGTCCGTTGCGATCCGCGACGGACGTATCACCCACGAAGCCCTCACGCGGACCGAGGTCACCGGATGCTCCCTGCAAGAAAAGGCACAGCCCGCCCTCCGATTGCTCGATGAGTTCACGCATCGCACCCACCCAGTCGGGACTGATCAACGTGTTGTCCCAAGCCAACGTCGTGGGATGGCAGGCGTAGTTGACGAGGGTTGCCAGGCGGTTTCCTGAAGCATCCGCAATCCGGGCGATCAAGAGCGTGTCGTCCGCCTTCCCGGTCGGATTAAACCCGCAGACGAATCTTCCGCGCTCGGCGTCGAGGTAATCGCGATGGGAGGCCAGAGCGCAGCGGCCCGTGGCGTAAACGAAGGTTGCCGCCGCCACTCGGGTTTGGGCGTCGCGGGCGAGCCTGGCCATCCGCAGCGCAAGTTCATCGAGATACGGGCCGAGCAATTCGCCGCCGGGGAGATGGCTGCGGGTGCGCGACATCCAGCCCGAGCCATGGGTGTGGGTCAGGGTGACCAGGATGTGATCGTATCCGACCGCCGTTGCGGCGTGAATGGCTTCGCGGATGCTGCGCAGCTCCTGCGCGTCGAGAATGCAATGGTCGAGTGAAACGACGATTTGCGGCTCACCGGTTGCCGGGGCGTCTGGTTCAAGCCACAGCAGCGTGGCCTCCAGCGGGCGATGGACTCCGGTCGCCCGATCATGCAGGGCGGCGCCCCACATCCGATGGTAAATGCCAACCGGAGGCGTGATATCGCAACGCGCGACGGCGGCGCGGCAGCGGGATTGCGGTGTTTTAAGGGTGTTCATATTTGTCTTCAAAAAGGGCTCCCCGAGGGTTTAGCAGGGCCCAGCAAACAGCATCGATCGCCATGATGCCAGCAAAGAGAAACAGTAGAGGCCGAAAAAGAGTAGTTACCGGAAGGCCTAATCATGGAGGCACCCGGATGGATACGGAACCGAAAGCAACTGTCCGTCGAG
Source organism: Verrucomicrobiota bacterium (assembly GCA_043742955.1). Classification (GTDB taxonomy): domain Bacteria; phylum Verrucomicrobiota; class Verrucomicrobiia; order Limisphaerales; family JAYTXL01; genus JAYTXL01. The sequence goes on from JAYTXL010000160.1 coordinate 31,921, forward strand.
TTTTCACAATCAATTTTTCAGGGACCGCTGCAACCAGTCCCGCAATGTCCGGCGTTCGGGGGTTTCGCGGAGCACCCATTGGTCCGAGTGATTGCGAAACGGCACGGTGACAAAAGTGAAATCGCCTTCTACCCCGGTGCCCTGCACGTAATCGCGAATAAACCCCACGTCGCCTTCATGGCAGATGAACTGCGGACGGCCAGCCAGGCGCTGGAGCCGTGTCCGGGCTGAGGCACGGTCGGCGTGGGGATATGGCCAGGTGGTAATGACGCCATCGTAGTGGCTGTAACAGATGAACGCGCGCCACAGGCGGGCGATGTCATCGTCGTGCAGGCCAATGAAGTTAGCAGCAATGGCGCCGCGCGAGAACCCGGCCAGCACCACGCGCCGGGGATCGCCCCCGTAGCGATCACAAATGAAGCGCACGGTGTTTGTGCAGTAGCGTTTGGTTTCGCCCACGTCTCCCCACCAGATGGGGGCGTTCTCGCGGCGGTTCCCGTCGAATTTCACCAGGGGGAGGCAAACCCAGATGAATCCTTTGCCGCCGCTGAGCCCGTAGCCGAGGTGGCTGCCTTCCACCGTGCCGTGGGACACGTCGCCGAAATTATTTTGGAAACCACCATTGCCGGCATACTCCACAATGACCGGAAGTTTCCTTTCCGGCTGCCAGTCGCGCGGCAGGTAGAGCGTGTGATGCACATCGGTGCTTTCCCAGCCAGGGGTCGTCTGGTGCACGCGCCGGCCGGGGCCCGGCTCGCTTTTGGTGGTCGCCGGGGTTTCCAAATCCGCGGGCACGGTGGTCAGGTCCGGCCATTCAGCCGGGGCTGCCCCCAGTGACAGTGCGCCCCAGACCGCGAGCAGCGCCACCATGGGCCGGTGCGGCTTAGAAGACATTGATGAACTCGTTCGCATTGAGCAGCGCCCGGCAGAAAACAAGCAGACCTTGTTCGCGAATCAGGTTTTCCGCTGCGGCCAACTCCTCGGCGGCAGGTGCCCGATTGAACGCCAGGCGGAGTGCCCGCTGAACCTGGCCTTTGGCGTCCGCGCCCGCTTCCTTTTGGAGGCGTTCCGCGAAGAATCCGGACTGCTGGATGATGAAGCGACTGTTGAGCAGGTTGAGCGCCTGCAGCGGCGTGGTGGAGCGCGTGCGGCGGGGCGCAATTTGTCCGGCATCCGGGCAGTCAAACGTCCCGAAGGTGTCGTCCAGTTGCATGCGCGGTTTGCTCTGGTACACCATGCGGCGAAATTCGGACGGCCCGAATTCCTGGCGCGAACTGTAAACCTTCACGTAGTTGCTGTTCGGCGCAAACAGGTCGAACCCCGGCCCGCCCGGGCGCAAATCCAGTTTCCCGGTGACCGCGAGGATGGCGTCGCGGATCGGTTCGGCCTCCAGTCGTTGCGGTGGGAAGCGCCACAGGAGCCGGCTGCTGGCGTCCACCGTCAGCGATTTCGCATTCGGCGTGCTCCCCTGCCGGTAGGTGCCGGAAAGCAAAATCAAGCGGTGGATTTCCTTCAGGCTCCATTTGCGCGCCACCAATTCGCTGGCGAGCCAGTCCAGCAATTCCGGATGCGTGGGCCGTGCGCCGTTCAAGCCGAGATCGCTGGGCGTGCCCGCGAGCCCTTCGCCGAAGTGATGCTGCCAGATTCGATTCACCATCACCCGCGCGGTCAGCGGGTGCTTTGGGTCGGCGATCCATTTCGCCAGGGCGACGCGGCGTTCCTGCTCCGGCGCATCCACGGGCAACTGCTGGCTCGTGCCGAATTCCGCCACCGCACCCGGTGCCACCGGCTCACGCTTTTCCATCGGGTCGCCGCGATGCAGCCGGTAAGTGGTTTCGGGCTTCACAAAGTTGCCCGCATAAACCATCGGCGTGATCGTGGCGTCTTTGATTTGTGATTCCAGCAGCTGCCTTTTCTGCACCAGTTCCTTGAGTCGCGCCGCTTCGCTGCCGGACAGGCCGGCGATGGTCGGGATCGCCGCCGACTGGTTCTTGGAATTGGAGGTCAACCGGTCCGCGGAAGAGGCAACCGGTTTCCAGTTTTGGCCGTCAGTCGAAACTTCAATCCTGTAATTCCTGGGCAGCCGATCATTGTAGCGCGGCACATTGTCGCGATCGCGGCTCCACACGACGCGGTCAATCGTTTCGGGGCGCGGGAATTCCAATTGCACCCAGCCCTTGCCGCGTTCGTTGGAAATCCAACTGCGATCATTGCCATACAGGCCGTCGTTGACGTGTTCCAGCTTGTGAATCTCATAACCCGGCAGCGTGCTCGACGCCGTGGCCTTCGTGCCCGAGCTGGCCAGCGCCACGTTGCGCGGGGCGGGGCCGGAGCTGAAAACCTCCAGTTCGTCGAGGCACGGTTCCAGTTGCGTGGTTTCGAGAATGGTATAGCGCACGAACTTCGCTTCGAGGGGCGCAAAGCGTTCGATGTTCTTGCCCCGCGTCACGGGTGCGCGAATGCCGGGGGTTGCGGTGGCCGACAATCCTGATTCAGCGCCACTGACCGTTTGCAACAGCAGCACATCCGCGGTCACGTAGGCGTCCGTCGCGCCGCCGCGCAAAATAATCTTGCTCCCCGGCCGCAACTCGCGCACGCCGGCGTCGTAAAATCCGCTCCACAACGGCTGCCCCGGCACTTCGTCGCCACCGTCGGCAAACTTGCGCTGATCCACTTTGGCGATTTCGATTTGATCTCCCTTGGTTTCAAGGTTGCCATCCAGATCCAGCACATAGCGCGCGTCGGGCGCGTGGGTATTCCAGCCGCAGCCCCACGACAGCCAGACCCGGAATTTTCCGTTCACTTTTGGCTCCCACGCAAAAACATCGCGATTCGCCACCTTGCTCCAGAAGGAATAATCCTTGCCTAGGTTCGGCAGGTGGGTCGCGTCGCCGGGGTCGTCGGCCTGGCCGCGCCCAGTGCCGGCGCGGTGTGGTTCCAATCCGAGCCGCGGAACCAGTTGCGTTACGCGTGGCGCGTTTGGGTTGGAGGTGAGCGGCGTGTCGTCATCCAGGAAAAAGTTGGTGACCAGATTGGCCATCGGCTCGAATTGCGCGAGGCCGATTTCCACCGGTTGCAATTGCTTCCGCAACTCCTCGACCCGTTTCATCCGGTCGGGATAATCTGCAGCTTTGAGCGCTCGCTCGCCGTGTTGCACGCCGGCAAACACCGCGCGCATGGCGTAGTAATCCACCTGCGAAATGGGATCGAACTTGTGGTTGTGGCAGCGCGCGCAGCCGACGGTCAAGCCGAGGAAAGTGCTCCCCGTTGTGCTCACCATGTCGTGCAACTCGTCGCCGCGCTGCATCAACGTCAGTCCGATGTCCGGGCTTTTCACACGATCCCACGGCCCCCCGACGATGAAGCCGGTCGCGGCGTCCACACCGAACGCGTCGCCAGCGAGCTGTTCGAGGATGAACTGGTTGTACGGCTTGTCGTCGTTGAAGGCGCGGATCACATAGTCGCGATACGGCCAGGCGTTCGGACGCGGCTGGTTCGTCTCGAAGCCGTCGCTCTCCGCGAAACGCACCACGTCGAGCCAGTGCCGCGCCCAGCGTTCGCCGTAGCGCGGTGAACCCAAGAGGTGCTCCACGAGTTTTTCGTAGGCGTCTGAACTCCGGTCCGCCACGAACGCGTCCACTTCCTCCGGCGTCGGCGGCAAGCCAAGCAAATCAAAGCTCAATCGGCGAATCAGCGTAATACGGTCGGCCTCCTTCGATGGTGACAGTTTTTCCTTTTCGAGACGCGCTAGAATGAAGTTGTCCACCGGACTTCGCACCCAGCGTTGGTTCGTCACCTTGGGAGTCGCGGGCCGCACGACAGGCTTGAAGGACCAGTGTTCCATCTTGGCCGCCACGTTCGCCGTCGTCGCCCACTTCGCGCCCTGGTCAATCCACGCTCGCAGCAACCCGATTTGTTCCGCCGTTAATCGCTCGCCTTTCGAGGGCATGACCATGTCGTCCACCAGCCCGGCCACGAAATGAATCAACGGACTGTCCGCGCTTTTGCCGGGGATGATGGACGGCGCGTAATTATCGCCGCCCTTCAGTGCCGCCGGGGAGTCGAGTCGGAATCCACCTTTTTGTTTTTCGGTGCCGTGGCATTGCACGCAGGATTTTTCGAAGATGGGCTTGATGTCGCGCGCGAAATCAATCGCCCGCGCGGCCGCCGGCGGCAGTTTGGATTTGTCCAACTCGGCGGCGGGGGCGGTGCCCAGGCTGAAGCACAGCCCGACCACTACCGCAAAACAGGCTTCAAGCTGGAACCATGAAGTCGAAAATTGGCGGCCCGTGGCCGGAGCGCGGCCTTCAGGCCGCTTCAGCATGAATGAGTCCAACAACGCTCGCACACCAAACA
>JAYTXL010000161.1:0-20051 GCA_043742955.1 Verrucomicrobiota bacterium
GGACGAGACAACCACGGTAGTGAACGGAAAGCCGCAGGCGGTAATCTTTTTGCGCCACCGACCCGCCTCCCGAAGTGCGGCGACAACGGCGAACACAACTGGCGTCCCGCCCGTCTGTTTCCGCCATCGCCGCGCGGTCGCCCACCAGAAACTCACGGGCGGGACGCCCGTGCCACTACGCTGCCGCCTGGTTGATTTTACCGGAGGCCATTTGCAATTGGTCTGACAGGCTGCCGCCGTGCGCGGTGCAAATACCGGTAACCGGTAAAAAACGGTAAAGAACGGTAAACTTTTGCGGATTGATTTGGCGTCATATTTCTTGCCGGACTGGGATTAGGGCGGTTGGAGGAGTTTTGCCGCACCGCCACCCATGTTGGCCTGGATCAGAAAGGGGTTCGTGAGAATGACAAGTATAGGCAATGCCGAGGGAGAGGCTGGCGTTTGAGCCGCCCACGCCACGTCAACCAAAGCCTCGGTCGTGCTCTGAAAACAACCACAGGGACGGGTGAGGCTTCCCAATTTTGGCACTCGTTCCAAAAGTGCGGTCAACTTTTCACCGGCGACCAGCCACCGCGCATCAACTTCCAGATCTGCGCCGCCGAGGCGGTGCCGGTGGTGCCGAGTTGATGAATGACGACTGAAGACGCTGCGCTCGCCATTTCCAACGACTCACGCAGGCTCGCATTCACCGCCCAGGAAACGGCTAAATTCGCCGTGACGCAGTCGCCCGCGCCCACAATATCGATCTCCCCCCGCACCGGGAACGCCGGGACATGCTCCACTGCCCCCGTCTCCTCGGCGCCAATAATCCCTTCCTCCGCCAACGTGACGAATACTCGCCGGCCTCGTTGGCGGGCGATTTCAATGGCATACTTTTTCACGTCCGCGAGCGACCGACCCTTCGTTTTTTGGTTCAGCGCCGCGAACTCCGCACGGTTCACTTTAAAAGCGACATTGGAAAAATTCCGGAGCCGCTGCCGGCTGTCGGCCAGGATGGGCAGCTGCGGCCTCGACTTGGCCAGGGAGGTAACGGCCTTGAGTAATTTCCGGGTGAGGACACCGGTCTCGGGCAAATCAACCTGATCCAACAAAATGATGGCGTCCACCTGCCTCGCCACCTCCTGGAGGGCCGCGATCAACTGGTTTTGCACCAGGGCGGGAGTCGGCGTCCAATTCTTGGTGTCGAGGCGGTTTAGCTCCACCGGCGTCTTGCCCGGCGTGACCACCAGGGGCTTGCAGTAGGTGAAAGTCTGGCGGTGCGGCGTCTCCAGAAACCAGTCCATCCGCACCTTCGCATCGGCACCCAACACCCGACGCAGCTCGAAGCCCTCGCCATCCACTCCGGCAAAACCCACCGGAATCACCTGCCCCACACCCAGGGCCAGCAGGTTATTCAAGATCGTGCCCGCCGCCCCCGGCTGGCTGCGAACCCGCACCACGTTGTAAACCGGCAACCCCGTCTCCAGCGAGGTCTCGCGCCGGCCCGGATCGATCTCCAGATAGCGGTCCAGGCAGAAATCCCCGACCACCGCGACGCGCAGCCGCGCATATTCGCGCGTTAAATTATGGAACCGGGTGGACCTCATCCGCGCGCGAGTTCGTGCAGCAGGTTGTGAACAAAGGCAACATTGTCGCACTGGGCATAGTGCATCACCCCGCCCATGCGCGAAAAACTTTTGCAGAAACGAAGGTAATACGCCGGATTATCCTTGGGCGGCTCGCCCTTCGACCAATCCCAGTTGCCCCCGTCCTGGAGATCCACCACGTGAATGGAATGGTCACGCACAATCAGCCGGCCCGCCTGGAGCCGGAGATTATTCACACAGCTCAGGCTCTTTTCAAATACCTGCGGCGCCATGATCGCCGAGCCGACGGACAACACGACCCCGCCATCCAACCCCTCGACGGCGGCACCAAAGAGGCGAAAATCCATCCCGGCGGCCCGGCCAATCACCGCTCCGTTGAACATCGGATGATTGGCAATGATGTCGTAGCCAATGCCGGGATGCACCGTGAGCGGCAGACCGTGGCGGAAGGCATTGCCAAAAACCGAAGTGTGCTTCCACGGATGGCGCACGGGGATATGCCCGCTCGGAAGCCGGTGCTCGCGCATGACGAGCAGGAGATCAGCGCGGGCCGGCGAGAGCGCGTGAGCGGGCTCGGCGCGCAGCGCCTGCTCCAGCTCTGCCGGGGTCGGCAGTGTGACCCCATCCTCATGAATGAGCCGGCCCAGGGCAACGCCGTATCCCTCGCCGCGCAGCGCACCCGCCAGCAGCGCCAGGTGAATCGTGCGCCCCGTTTCATCCCAGGTGCCGAACGTGCCCGTCGCCACGTTTTGTTCCACGCTTTCGGTGGACCAGTTTTGAAAGGCAAATTCCCAGTCATGGATCGAACCCGCGCCGTTGGTGGCCAGATGCGTGATCCAACCGCCCGCCATCAGCCGCTCCAGAATGGCGGCGCCCCCATTTTTTACCAGGTGCGCACCGTAAATAAACATCACACTGGAATCCCGTTTTCGCGCCGTCCGAATGTCCCGGACACAGCCCTGAACCAGGGCGCGGTTGGCGTCCGAACACGGCGGGGGCGCAGAATCGGGATCAATCAGGATATCCTCAATCCGGCTCATGCTCCGCCGCTGGGCGAGCGGATAGACCTTGAGTTTCGTCAGGTCGAGGGGCGTTGATTTCATAGGCACAACAGTCGTTCCAGCAAGGCCGCCGCATCGCGATAATCAGGAATCACCACGTCGGCGCCGACTCCGAGCAAACGCTGGCGTTTCCACTCATCCACGCAACCAGAACCGTTGCGCGCCTCGTCACTGGCCACCGCCACCGCCACGCCGCCGGCCTCCTTTGTGTTCTGGATCTCCACATAGCCGTCTCCAAACGACAGCAGCTGCTCCCCGTTGATCGCATTCTCGCGCAGGATCCGTTCAATCACCATTTTCTTGGAGAATTGTTTGTAATCATCCTGTGCCCCGTAGATGCGCGGCCCGAAAAACTCGGTGAGCCCCAGCAGCTCCGCCTCCTGCTTGACAAATATTTCATCGGTGCCGCTGGCCAGATAAAGCGGCAGCCCGCGGTGCCGCAGGTCCTCCAGGAGCGCGCGCGCCCCATGCACCAGCCATTCCTCGGGCCGCACCGTGCCGGCCCGGAGCCCGTCGGTGCGGACCCCGATGCGTTCGTTCAGTCGCCGCAGATATTCATGCTTGTACCACAGCGGCTCGCGCGGCTCGCCCCCGCGTTCGCGGATGCGCTCAGCCAGCTGCATCATCTGGTAAATGGTCTGCTTGCCGTTGAGCCGCATAATATCGTCCGTCATGAGCTGCCGGATTTCTGCGTCTGTCTCGCCGGCGCGGCGCGGCAACACCTCCATAAACATCGGGATCATCACTTCTGGCCAGCCCTGCCGGATCAGGGACAGGGTGCCATCAAAATCAAACAGGACGTGACTGATGCGGGAACGCACCACGAATCCCGGAGCGAATTCGACCAAACCGTGGAAGGCTTTTGGCGATAACATCGAGGCCCAGTTAAGGGGATTTTTTCCGAAAGTCAATTGTGCTCGCCCCGCGACATTGCCGAGGGCGCGAGCGGCGCGGTGGCATCCCCGGTTACCAGCAGCGCGGCTGGGTCGCAGACCAGCCGCAGCGGATTCCACGTGCTGCCGCTGACGTTGCGCGCCCAGCGGCGCTCCGGGGAATTCGACCTTCGGCCACAAACAGAAACCTATCTGCATTCCCATTGGCAATCCGGGCCGGGATTTGTTACGAATTATGGACATGAATGATTTTTCTTTGAATCCTGATCGGCGCACGTTTCTGAAAACCACCGCCTACGCGGCGGCCAGCCTGGGGACCGGTCTGTACGCGATCGCGCAAACCGCCGCTCCCCGCCGGAACATCAAGCTCGGCCTCGATAACTTTGCCGTCCGCGCCATGAACTGGAATGCGGCGCAGCTGATTGACTACGCGGCATCGCTGAAGACCGACTCGCTCTTTATTACCGACTTCAAACCGTTCGCCAATTTCGAAGACGGTTACTTGAAAGACTTGCGGAAAATGGCGGCGGACAAGGGACTGCAGATTCATCTCGGCTCCTGGAGCATCTGCCCCACCTCGACGCGCTTCAAAAAGGACTGGGGCACGGCCGAGGAACATCTTGCCCTGGGGCTGCGCATGGCCAAGGCGCTCGGTTCCCCTGTGTTTCGCGTTGTGCTGGGCGCCGATGAAGACCGGCTCACGCCGGGCGGCATCGAGGCTCGCATCGCCGACACCGTCAAAGTGTGCCAGTCCGGCCGAAGCCGGGCCCTCGATGCCGGCGTGAAAATTGCCGTGGAAAACCACGCGGGTGATATGCAGGCGGGGGAGCTGGTTACGCTGATCGAGGCGGCCGGCAAGGATTATGTGGGCGCCAACATCGACTCCGGCAACGCGGCCTGGACATTCGAAGATCCGCTGGAGAATCTGGAAATCCTGGGCCCTTACGTCCTCACTACCAGCTTGCGCGATTCGGCCATCTGGGAATCTACCCACGGCGCCACTGTTCAATGGACCGCCATGGGTGAAGGCACGGTGGACTTTAAAGCCTATTTCGACCGGTTCGCCCAGCTTTGTCCCGGCGTGCCAGTGCACATCGAAACCATTTCTGGCTTTGCCCGTGAATTGCCTTACTTCAAGCAGGATTTTTGGAAGGCCTGGCCGAAAGCGCGGGCGCAGGGTTTGGCCAAATTTGTGGCCCTCGCCAAGAAGGGCAAGGCCATTCCCCCCCACCGGTCTCCCGACGCCCAAGCCGAGCAGGACTATCAGAAGGGTGAAATCGAGCGGAGCCTCAAATACTGCAAGGAAACGCTGGGCCTGGGCTCGAAGTAGCCGGACTCTTAAACCTGCCGGGTCAGCCGCACTCCGAGCTTCAACAACGCGGCTGCGTCCGCATCGCTTTTCGCCTCGGCGTAAATGCGTAAAATGGGTTCCGTGCCGGAGCCACGCACCATCAGCCAGCTACCATTACGCGCCACAAACTTCACGCCGTCATAGCTTTTGACATCGACGACCGGTGACTGGAGCAGCTTCACGGGCGGATTGTATTTGCAAAACGCCATCAAGGCAGCGCGTTTCTCGAGCGGAAAACGCGTGTCGATCCGCGCGTAACGGTGCGGTCCGTATTTTTTCTCCAAACCAGCCAGCAGCTTGACCAATGGTTGGCGCTCGGTCGCCAGCAATTCAAGGAGCATCATTCCCGCCAGAATTCCGTCGCGTTCCGGGATGTGGCCCGGGAACCCAATCCCACCGCTTTCCTCCGCCCCCAACAGCACATCGCCCTGGAGCATCTCGGCGCAGATGTACTTGAAACCCACGCCGGTCTCCACCAGTTCCAAGCCCAGCTCGGCACACATCTTGTCCACCATCGAGGTGGTGGACAGCGCCTTCACCACCCGCCCCGTCCCCTGGCGATTCACCCGCAGATGGTGCAGCAGCAGGCAAATAATTTGGTGCGTCGAAAGGGGATTTCCCCGACCGTCCATCCCGCCCACCCGATCCGCATCGCCGTCGGTCACCAGGCAGAGGTCATGCGGATGTTTCCGCAAATACGCGGCGCTCCGGGCATAATTCTTGGGGATCGGCTCCGGATTGATGCCGCCAAAGAATGGGTCGTGAGCGCCGTTCAAGGTGGTCACCCGACAGGTCGTACCGGCGAGCAACTCGTCAAAGCATCCCGCGCCGACACCGAACAACGCTTCATGGGCAAACCGCAGCTTCGATTTCGCGATGAGCTTGAAATCCACGAGTCGCTTGATGGCCGCGTAGTGCGCCGGACGAAGATCTTTCACTACAATCTGCCGCATTTTCACCGCGTCAACGAACTTCACCGCGCACACCGGATGACGGTCGAGCAACGTCTCCACTGCTTGGCACGTCGCCGGTTCCGACGGACCACCGAAATACGACTTAAGCTTGTAGCCATTAAACACGGGCGGATTGTGGCTCGCGGTGATCATGACGCCACCGATGGCACGCTGCGCTTTCACGGCGAATGAGACAGCGGGCGTGGGCACTGGTGCTGGCGAAAGCACCACCGCGAAACCGTTCCCGGCGAAAACCTCCGCCGCCCGCTGGGCGAATTCGTTCGAGAGGAATCGCCGGTCGTAGCCAACGATAACCTTTCGCTCGCAACGAGCGAGTTCGGGATTCGGCGTTCGGCGTTCGGAGTTCCAATAATCCGCCGTGGCCTGCGTGACGCGCTCCACATTGGCGAAGGTGAAATCCTCCGCGATTACCGCGCGCCAGCCGTCGGTTCCAAATTTGATTTGAGACATTTTCATCAGCCAACCAAGTCAACTCACCACGGATTTCTGAAGCCTCGAGTCCCCCAATTGCGCCTGGGCGTTCACCAGCTTCCGCATCTTGGCCACCGCGGCTTTCATGTTCGGTTTGCCAAAGAGGCCGGTGCCGCTCACGAAGGTATCCGCACCCGCGTGCGCGCAATCCGCCGCCGTCTGGAAGTTGATCCCGCCATCGACTTCGATGCGATAGCGCAAACCCCGCTCCCGCCGCCACGCCGCCGCCTGCTGAATCTTGGGCACGCATTCCGTGATGAACGGCTGCCCGCCAAAACCCGGGTTCACGGTCATTACGAGGAGCAGATCGATCTGCTTAAGAAAAGGTTCCGCCTGCAACATCGCCGTCGGCGGGTTGACGGCCAGGCCGACTTTCTTGCCGAGGGAACGGATTTTCCAAATCAGCGGCGTCACTTTCGCCTCACCCAATTCGGCGTGAATGATAATTTGATCCGCGCCCGCCCTGGCAAAGGCCTCCACCAGGATTTCCGGCTTCGAGCACATGAGATGCACGTCGAGAAACATCCGGGTGAGCGGACGCAAGGTCTTCACCACGTCGGGCCCGAAGGAGATGTTCGGCACAAAGTGGCCGTCCATGATGTCCAGGTGCAGCCACTCGGCGCCGCTGCGCTCCGCGCGCTGGGCCTCGGCGGCGAACTTGCCGAAGTTGGCGGCGAGCAGCGAAGGCGCGATAATCATGGCCTAAAGATAGAGGATGGCCGTCGCCGGATGGAAGACTGAAATACGGCCACGCTCGACTTGGAGGTTTGTGATTGCCAAGCCGCTTCACCAGGAACACATTTTTGAAGATTCCAAACGATTCTTTTCAAACCGCACCAAGCATGTTGACGTTTCAAGATTCCGCATTTGTTGGCGCACAGATGCGCCGACGCCAGTTTCTGCGCGTGGGCAGTCTGGCGCTGGGCGGCTTGACGTTGAGCGATCTGTTGGCCGCCCAAGCCCTGGCCAAATCGAAGCAACTCCCGATTCGCGACCGGTCCGTCATTTTCCTCTTCATGCAGGGTGGCCCATCGCAGTTTGAAACCTTCGATCCAAAGATGGAGGCACCGACCGGCATCCATAGTGCGACCGGCGAAGTGAAGACGACGCTGCCCGGCGTCACCTTTGGCGGAACTTTCGAAAAGCTCGCCCGGCTCGCCCATAAGTTCACGGTCGTGCGCTCGTTCGCCACCGGGGATGGGAATCACGACCTTAAACCCATCATGGGCCAAGACACCTTGCGAGCCAATATGGGGTCGCTTTACTCGCGCATCGCCGGCCCCCTCCGCCCGAATACCGCCATGCCCACCAACGTCGCCCTCTTCCCGCGTTCGGTGAAATCCGATGCCGGGCCGGCGATCAGCAATTTCGGCAACTTTGAGGCCACCGGTGATCTGGGAGTCGCTTACTCTCCGTTCGTTCCCGGTGCCGCCGGCGGTTTGCAGCAGGACATGAAACTGAACCTGCCCCAGCAACGCTTGAACGATCGCCGCGCGCTGCTCTCCAGCTTGGACGAATGGAAACGCTGGGCCGATACCAGCGGGGTCGCCGACGGCATGAGCGCGTTTCAACAGCAGGCCTTCGACACGTTGTTGCGCGGCGTCTCGGATGCGTTTGATGTCTCCAAGGAAGACCCAAAACTGATCGCGCGCTACGACACGGCGCAACTGGTTCCCAAAGATTGCATCAGCACGGCGTGGAAAAATCGCGAGCATTACGCCGATCACGCGGCCACGCTCGGCAAGCAACTGCTGCTCGCCCGCCGGCTCTGTGAACGCGGCGCGGGCTTTGTGACCGTCACCACCAGCTTCGTATGGGACATGCACGCCGATATCAACAACGCCCCCATGACCGAGGGCATGGGCTACGTCGGAGTGCCGTTCGACCACGCTGTTTCGGCGTTCATCGAGGACGTGGAAGCCCGCGGTTTAAGTGAAAACATCCTGCTGGTTTGCTGCGGTGAAATGGGCCGCACGCCGCAGCTCAACGCCAAGGGTGGACGCGACCACTGGGGCGGCCTGGCCCCGTTGCTGATTTACGGCGGCGGCTTGAAGATGGGACAAGTCATCGGCCAATCATCCCGCGACGGCGGCGAACCCGCGGACAATCCCGTCGGCATTGCCGATCTCATAGCGACCATCATGCACACGCTGCTGGACATCGGCGAAGTGCGTGTAACCGATGGTCTGCCGAAGAACCTCGTTGAAGCCGTCACCCGCGGCGAGCCGATCAAAGGGTTGGTGTAAACCCGCCCGCAAAAAGCCGGGCCCCGAACACTTTCCCCTTGAGAAGCCCGCCACCAACCGCGATAATTTTCCCGCACGATGAACATCTACGAACAATTGCAAGGGCGCGGTTTGCTGGCGGATTGCACGGATGCAACCGAACTGCAAAAACGGCTTGCGGCCGGCACACTTTCCCTTTACTGCGGCTTCGATCCCACCGCCGACAGCCTGCATGTCGGCAATCTGGTTCCCCTGCTCGCCTTGCGCCGTTTCCAATTGTCCGGGCATCACCCGATCGCTGTGGCGGGCGGGGCGACCGGTTCCATTGGTGATCCGAGCGGCAAGACCGCCGAGCGGCAACTGCTTACGCGCGAGGTGCTCGACCACAACATCGCCTGTGTGAAGGAACAATTGCGCAAGCTCCTCGACTTCGACACGCAATCGAATCCCGCGCGCCTCGTGGATAACGCGAGCTGGACCGCGAACGTAAGCTTCCTCGATTTCCTGCGCGACATCGGCAAGCATTTTTCCGTAAACATGATGGTCGCCAAGGAAAGCGTCCGCGCCCGCATGGAAGACCGCGAGGCCGGCATCAGCTACACGGAGTTCAGCTACATGCTGCTGCAGGCTTTTGATTTCTACGTCCTGCGCCGTGATTACAACTGCGAACTGCAGATCGGCGGCAGCGACCAATGGGGCAACATCACGGCGGGCACGGATTTGATCCGCAAGAAACTCGGCCAGCACGCCTTCGGACTCACGCTCCCGCTGATCACCAACGCCGACGGCTCAAAGTTCGGCAAGACGGTCGCCGGCGCCATCTGGCTCGATCCCCAGCGCACCAGCGTCTATAAGTTTTACCAGTTCTGGATCCGCACCGATGACCGGGACGTCACGCGCTACCTGAACTATTTCACCTTCCTCGACCAACCGACGATCAATGACATCGACGCCCAACCGAAAGAATCGCGCACCGCGCACAAGGCGCTCGCGAAGGCCGTCACCGATCTGATCCATGGCGCGGCCGCCACTCTCGAGGCGCAACGGGCCAGCGAAATTCTTTTCGGCGGAGAATTGACCGGCATCTCCGAAAGCACGTTCAACGACATTGTCGGCGAGGTGCCCACCAAGGAAATCGAGCGCCCGAAACTGGAGGGCACGGGCTGCTCGCTGGTTGAGCTGCTCGTTCACGCCGGGCTCGCAACTTCCAAGGGCCAGGCACGCAAGGACATTGAAGGGGGCGGCGTGTATGTGAATAATGTCCGCGAAACTGGTCCACTCCGCGCCGTCACTGGCGAAAACCTGCTGTTCGGAAAACATATCCTGCTCCGCAAAGGCAAGCGCAACTACGTCGTCGTCACCGCAAAGTGATGGCCGCTAACCAGAAGGTAGGAGACGACGAAAGGAGTCTCTGATCAACCCAACAACACCCGGTGAGGCCACCGGGGCGCAGCTCAGTTTATTGCAGCTCATTTGGCTTGCGTGTCGCCCCCTCACCCCGGCCCTCTCCCGCCGGGAGAGGGAGAACGATGCAACCTTGGTCTCGCAATCTAAGCGTCGGGCTTCGTCCCAGCGCAGGGAGCGATTCTCCCTCTCCGCTGGGGATAGCACTGTTGGGTTTTACACAACGGAAAACCCATGTCTCGTGTATTCATTTAATGCCCCGGCGTTGCCCAAAAACACCTTGGATTGCAAGTTAATGCGACAGTTAATGCGCAGGTATTCGCTGCCTTGAATAGCAAAACCCAACAGCAGACTCACTTGTTGGGAATTCCCGCACTTGGCCGGATAATGAATCCTGTCGCTTTTGCATGGAGTAGGAGGTTCTTGGCAGCTCCGACTTTTGGTTTCCCGCTCAGACGACTGTCAACCCAGCGCTGGGACTGATCCGCCCTGCTATAGCACCCCCCTCCCACGCGTGTGGGGAAAACAAAGCGATCCGCATTTGGCTGGATTGGCACCGCATCGAACGCCAGCGGCCCACTTCCCGCTCGGTTTTCATCACGGAAACCTCGTTGCGCCACCTGGAACGTATTCTGGCCGCGAAAGAGCAGGTTTAAAAGTTCCGCCTCCGGGCTTGACTATTTCCAAAGGTGTCATTAAAATGACGATATGAAGACACTAACATCGACTCAGGCAAGGCAAAATCTCGGTTCATGGCTGCAACGGGCTATCAGTGGCGAGGATATTGGCATTGTTTGGGATGGCAAAGTGGTGGCGCTCCGGCCGGTGGAAGTTCACAGCTCTGATTACGCCCTGATGGAATACGGGGTGACTGAAGCGGAGTTGAATCGGGCGGAGAAAAAGATCGTTGCGGACTTGAAAAAAGAGAAAGTGAGGGAATGGGATGGAACCGTCTCCGGGCTTAAGCGTTGAAATTGGGGCCAGCTGGGATCGCTGGTCTGCGCGTCGGACGGGCGAGGAGCTGGCGGAAATTCGCTTTCGCCTGGTTGACCTCAAGGAAGGCTTTGGCAAGCCGCATATTCACGCTGGCCTTGGGATTCGCCGGTTGCGAAAAAATTTGTTTGAGTTTCGGGCCAGCCGGCATCTGCGGGTGGTCTTCTGGCTGGTCAAACCTAGGACGTTGCGCCTGGCTATGTGTGGAAACCATGACGACGTTGTGACATGGATAAAGAAGAACGCCTAAAACACCTTGCCGCGCATCGTTCCGCCGCTCTCACCGCGTCCTCGAACTTCATTTCCTTCGCGCCCGGCTCCCAGAACTTCGCCGGCACTTTCGGCACCGATTCCAGAAAGCTCAGCAGATAGGCGACCTGACGCGCCGCCACAATCAACGCACAAAACCAAGACAGCAGTGAATCAGACAGCAATAGCCACCAGGCAAGGCGTTGAGTAGGCGTATGCCCAATGCGCGGTATCTGACGCGGATTGGCGCACTCAGTTCCGCTTTGCGGTCCACGCCTTTCGGCCGTGCGCGGAGCGTCAAAAGCAAATTCCTATCAGTCTGTTTGGTTTCGGCTTTATATGTCGGGCCTGCCATCGACAAATCATTCCGGGAGTCGAGTTTACAAATGAGAGATTGAGTTTTCCAATCCACGGGAAGCCCGCAACGACACCTAGCAAGATCGACTTTCTCACCATGATTGAGGAGAGGGCCGGGGTGAGGGGGAAAGACCACGCCCGAAGCGAAGGCCGCCACTGATCCGAACGCGGCTCCCACTGCTTGCAAGATACTGAGTTGCGCTCGGCCACCGGACCTACAGTGTAGGCTGGATCCCCTGACCCGGCGCTTCCGGTTCAGGGGCACAACTCGCAGCTTTTTGGGCACGCAGGGTCTCGCTCCAAAAATCCTGAGGCGCCTTAGCCGTAACCATGCAGACGAAACCGAAGCGAAACCACAGATGGACGCAGATGGACGCAGATGGGATCGCCGAAAGTGGTGCCCGTAAGTATTCACCGAAGGGTGACTCAATTTCGGCTCCTCGGTCGTCGGTTTTCATCTGCGGTTGTCTTCTTTCCCAACTGAATTGTTCCGGCTAAGTTCGCCAAATCCACCATTGACGAAGCCCACAAATGCGTAAAATCCAAGCAGTTCGTCACCCTTCATCTGGAGTTACCTTTTCGGCTTCATGTCCCTTCAAAAGCTTCGGTGCAACCTCAAAGAAATGCCCACAGAGCTTCACCGCATCATTACAAGTACACTCGATATCTCCATCCATGAGGCAACGCCACTTTGTCTGGGCTGTATATCCCCTAGGTTGATCCGGCTTTGAATAGGCGCAGAGTGGGAAATGATTCTTCAATCTCCCTCTCGAATTCCGAGGTGGCCCAAAGATAATATCGGAGATCGAATTCCTTTTTCGCTGCTGAGAATTTCATCGCGCTGGCCATTCGGTTGTTTAGAAAGACAGCGCAGTTCCTGGGCGGCTTCATTTCCGCTTCTTTGCCAGCTCCTTCCGCAAGGCCGCCAGCGAGCGCGTGTTGATCACGTCCTCTTTCGTCAACCAGCCTTTGCGCGCAATGCCCGCGCCGAGTCTCAAAAAACCCGCGTGCTCCTTCCGATGCGCGTCGCAGTTGATGACGCATTTCACGCCCTTGATCTTCGCGTATTGCCAGAGCCGCCAGTCCATGTCGAACCGCCACGGATTGGCGTTCAACTCAATCCAGGTCCCGGTGGCCGCACAGGCGTCGATGACCGCATGCTGGTTGACTTTGTAGGCCTCGCGTTCGAGCAGCAGCCGCCCCGTGAGATGGCCCAGCATGTGCACGAAAGGATTTTCCGCCGCGCGAATCAGCCGCTTGGTGTTGTCCACCTCATCGCTCCCCGCCACATGCAGACTCGCCACCACGACGTCCAAGTCCGCCAGCAAGTCATCGTCGAAATCAAGCCGCTCCTTCAAAATGTCCACCTCCGATCCCGTGAGCAGGCGGAAGTCGCTGCCTTGATCGGCGTAGGACTTGTTCACGTCGGCCACGGCCTGAAGCTGTTTCCGCACCCGCGAGGGATCAAGACCGTTGGCTTGAAAGCTCGCGCGTGAATGATCGGTGATGGCCCAGTATTCGCAGCCCAATTCATGCGCCTGCGCGGCGACGGCTTCGAGCGTATCGCGGCCGTCGCTCCAGGTCGAGTGGTTGTGCAATGAGCCGCGCAGATCGGTCCATTCGAGCAGGCGCGGCAGTTCGTCCTTCTCGCCTGCGGCAAACTCGCCATGGTCTTCGCGCAATTCCGGCGCGATGTACGGCAGGCCGAGCGTTTTGAAAATCTCCTCCTCCGTCGCGCAGGGCACCAGCAGTTTGGGGTCGCGCGTTTCCTCCTTCGATTTGAACAGGCCGTATTCATTGAGCCGCAGGCCGCGCTGAATGGCGCGTTGGCGCATGACAATATTGTGCTCCTTGCTCCCGGTGAAATACGCCAGCGCGAACGGATACTCCGCATCGGTCACCACGCGCAAATCAGCCTGAAGACCGCCCTCCACAATCACACTCGCCTTGGTTTCGCCCTTGGCACTCACGCTCAAGACACTCGGCTGGCTCGTGAAGTAATCGATGACGCTGGCTGGATCCTTCGAGGAGACCAGGAAATCAATGTCACCGATCGTTTCCTTCCACCGCCGCAAACTCCCCGCCGTGCTGCAACGAATCACGTCCGGATGCCCGCGCAGGCTTTCTAAAATAGGCTCAGCAACGGTCAGTGCCTTGCTTAGATGATGTTTGCTCGCATAGGTGCGGTTAAAGGTAATTCCTTCGAGAATTTTGCTTTGGGTCTTCTCACCAAAACCATCGAGCGCCGCCACTTTCCCCGCCTGGCAGGCGGCCTCCAATTTCTCCACGGTATCCACGCCCAGCTCCTCGTGGAGTTTTTTTACCTTCTTCGGGCCGAGACCGGGAATATGGAGCATTTCGAGCAGGCCGGCCGGAACCGACGCTTTCAAATCGTCGTAATAGGGCAGCTTGCCGGTGGTGACGAGCGTGGTGATCTTGTCCTGGAGCGCGTCCCCAAATCCCTTGATTTCCCCCAGGCGCTTTTCCGCCACGAGCTTGTCGATCGGTTCGGTCAGGCTCTCCAGCGTGCGGGCGGCATTGACATAGGCGCGCGTCTTAAATGGATTCTCCCCCTTTAACTCCAGCAGGGTGCCGATCTCAGAAAGGATCTCCGCGACCTGATCTTTGTGCATGTGGGCACGATAAGCCTAAAGTCGGGTCACAGGAAAGCCGAAACCGTCCCAGCTTAAAGTGGCTCGATTTTTCCTCCTTTCCTTATTTATACATCCGACCGTAAATCGGGCGTGATGCATAAACCGACTTTTCCGATCGCCTTGACCATCGCTGGATCGGACAGCGGGGGCGGCGCCGGCATTCAGGCAGATCTGAAAACCTTCGCGGCCCTGGGGGTTCATGGCACCACTGCCATCACCGGGCTGACAGCGCAAAACCCAGTGGGAGTCAGCGGAATTCAGCCCACCACCCCTACCCTGCTCCGCCAGCAGCTGGAATCGGTTTTTGCAGAACTCCCGCCGTCCGCCATTAAAACGGGCATGCTCCTGAACGCCGCACTCGTCCGGGTGGTGGTGCATTTTTTTAAAAAAAGAAAGCACCCGCCCTTGATCGTGGATCCCGTGCTGGTCTCAACCAGCGGGGTCCGTCTGCTCGCCCCGGCGGGCCGCAAACTTCTAGAACAGGAGCTGCTTCCCCTGGCGGCCCTGGTCACCCCCAACCTGGACGAGGCCGGTCTGCTCCTCGGGCGGAACCTCAAAACAATCGTGGATGTGCGCGGCGCCGCCCGGGACATTCAGGCGCGGTACGGCTGCGCCGCGCTGGTTAAAGGCGGCCATTTGCGGGGCATGCGCGAGGCCGTGGACATCTTCAACGATGGCCGGATCGAGTTGCTGCTGGCGGCACCCTTCATCCCACGCGTAAAAACACACGGGACAGGCTGCACTTATTCCGCCGCCATTACCGGCTATCTGGCGCTCGGCTGTGATTTGCCTTATGCCGTACAACTGGCCAAGAACCACATCACGCAGGCCATCGCCCAGAGCCGCGACACCTGGTGCGTAAGAGTGAAGCCCGAAATCACAGCCGACCACATCACGCAGGCCATCGCCCAGAGCCGCGACACCGCCCGCCACTCCGTGCTTAACAATTTCTGGGAAGCTTGACGCCAGTTCACGGGACCTCCCCACCCGGATCAACGGCCCGCAAAACCGCAAACCCGGAATCGTCCCACTCAGTTTCCACTCGCCAAAAGAAGACTCTATGCGACTGTCTTGGAGTATCATGCAGCGTTCATGGCATTGGCTTATTGCCTTAGTTCTCCTGGTTTATCTGGTGCCGCCGGCCCGGGCGCAGACAGATTTGGCCCGGCCGCGCTTTCAATTTCGCGAACCCCAGACCACCGCCTACCGGGTGGAACTCCCCGCCCGCACCCGGATTCGATCCCTCCCGGCCGATGCCTGGCTCAAGGCCTGGCCCGAAACCGGGGCCACGAATTCCATTGAATTAGGCAGTCGCATCCTGCTGCAGCTGGACTCGGCCAGCGAGCTTCCCGCCCTGTTAAAAGCACACCCGCTTCAACTGGCCCGCGAGCTCAACGCCCATACCTATATTTTGCAGGCGAGGGATGCCTGGACTGCGCTTGTGGAAGCTGAAAAGCTGGCGGATTTGCCCGGCGTACGGGTGAGTTGCCCCATTGCACGCCGCCCGAGGTCGCTGAATGGCCCCTACGCCGTCACCCCGAACGATCCCTTTTTCAGGTATCAATGGTACTTGGAGAACCGCGCCGCGGACGGGACACCCACCGGCGTCGACTTAAACGTCCGGGCCGCCTGGCCCGTTTCGCGCGGCGATGGCATCATGGTCGCGATCGCCGACGACGGCGTGGAACTTTTGCACCCGGACCTGGCGGGGCACACGGCCCACCCAAACCATTTTAATTTTTATCAGGGCACAACCAACGGTAACCACTCCGCTAATAATCTGTATCACGGCACGGCCGTCGCTGGCCTCGCGGCGGCGGAAGGCGGCAATGGTCTTGGCATGTCGGGCGTGGCCCCGCAGTCTCAACTGGCCAGTTGGGTGATTTTATCGCCCACCGCCAGTGAGGAACAGTTCATGGACATGTTTCAGTTCCATTCCAACGTGGTGAGCGTTCAAAACCACAGTTGGGTGCGGCCGGGTGTGGCCCAGGAAGGGCCGTCGCTGCTCGAAGCAATTGGTATTTCCAACGCCTTCAGCTTCGGGCGTGCCGGGCGCGGGGTCATCATGGTTCGTGCCGGCGGCAACAATCGCACGTCGGGAACCAGCTCCACGGATGATGGTTATGCCGCTGATCCACGCGTGATTGCGGTCGCAGCGGTTCGGCTTGGCGGACGGGTCGCCAGCTATAGCAGCCCGGGGGCAAATCTTCTGGTGGCTGCCCCCAGTGGTGACACGAGCGCCGGGGCCCCGAATTTGTTCACCACCGACCGGACGGGATCTCTGGGGTTGAATCAAATCTCCTTCACCAACGATCTGGCAGATTACGCCTTTGACAGCCTTGGTTTCAATGGAACGTCGGGATCCTCGCCCCAAATCGCCGGTCTGGCCGCGCTCATTCTAGGTGCGAACACCAACCTGACCTACCGCGACGTGCAGCAAATCATGATTCTTTCCGCGCGACACTTTGACCTGACAGATCCGGATCTAACCACCAACGGCGCAGGTTTTCTGGTGAGTCACAACGCCGGTTTCGGAGTCCCGGACGCCGGGGTGGCCGTGAATCTGGCGCGCAGTTGGATCAATCGTCCGGCGCTCACCAATGTCACCTTGACCGACGCCACTGAACGCGTTATTCCCGACGCAGGATTCCTCGTAACGGTCCAGGGGCAGGATATTCCGATTCAGCTCCAGGCCATTCCGTCACTGCAACCGGACGCGAGCCTGCATCCGGATACGCCACCCGGCGAATTGACGCGCACGGATCGCCCCACCGCATCGTTGCCGCTGGTGTATGTGGGCTATGCGACCAGCGCCATCACCGAAAATCTTGCAGGCAAAGGGGCGTTGATCCAGCGCGGCCCTCCGGGTGCCGGCGCCGCCACTTTCTCAGAAAAGATCAATCGGGCGGAACAGGCGGGCGCGGCTTTTGCGGTGATTTTCGACCACACCGTCGAGAACAATCTGATCGACATGCTCCTGACCAATTTCCATCGCATCCCGTCCGCCTTCATCTCCCTCAACAACGGCCTGGCGCTGGCGGCCCAGATCCAGACCAACGCGACCTTGCACGCCCAACTCCAACTCGATCCCGCCACGTATTCGTTCACCGTCACCAATCAATTGCTGTGCGAACATGTCGGCGTGCGGCTCCAGATGACCCACCCGCGACGCGGGGATTTACGGATCACCCTCCGCTCACCCCAAGGCACGCTCAGCATTCTCCAGCGAGCCAATTCCGATTCCGGCCCGGCGTCGCCCGACTGGACCTACTATTCCACGCATCATTTTTATGAAAGCAGCGTGGGCACGTGGACCTTGCAAATTACCGATGAAGTGACGGGTGCCAGCGGCACCAATCATTCCGCGAGCCTGGTACTCTATGGCGTGCCGATCACGGACACTGACGCGGATGGCTTGGACGACGACTGGGAAATCGCTCGCTTTGGGTCGCTCGCCAGCGGACCGAAAGAGGATCCCGATTTGGATGGCTACTCGAATGCACGCGAGCAGATCATGGGCACCAACCCGATGGCGATCGACGTCCCCTTTCAACTCGACCTCTCCCATTGGAATGAAAATCGGGCGCGCCTGAGTTGGGCCGGCACCACGAACTTCAATTATGAAGTGCGCGTCGGCTCAGTGCTGGACGCGCTGCTGAATTATCCAGCGACCTTAACGCTGGTCACCAATGTGGCCGGCCGGTTTCCCCAAACCGAGGTCTTCGTGTCCCACACGAATGCCAGCCCGCAATTCTTCCGCGTGCTCCGCGTGCCTTGAAACCTCGCGCCGAGGCCTCGCGGAACCTGTGCCCGCGCTGCTGCAGCCTAGCGCTGGGAGGCCGCCCACCCGCGCACAAAGCCAATACAGGCTGCGATATCCGGCACAGAATGATCCCAGTTGTTTTCGTATTCGATGGAGATGTGACCGTTGAAACCCTGGCTTTTCAATTCATTCAGGACCGCGGCCGTTTCGGAAACACCGGTGCCATAGACGATGTCCGGGAGATGCTTGCCGATTTCCGCCCGTTCCTTGAGATGCAGACTGATGATGCGTCCGCGCAGGATCTTAATGCAATCGAGCGGCTTCAACCCGGAACTCTGCCAGTGGCCGGTGTCAGCACAGGCACCAATCCGGGAATCCCGGTTCTTGACCAATTCGACGACAAAATTGGGATCCCAGATCTTGTAGGCCGGATTGTTCTCCTGCCGCGCATGCTCGTGAAACGCCACGCGGATGTCGAATTCCTTGACCATCTTCTCGATCGTATCGATTGATTTGTCTGATTCCGTGGTGATGGCGTAAAGCCCCATCTTTTTGGCGAACTCAAAGATTTTGCGCGCCTGCTCGACGTCCTCCGGAATCCCAACCACGCCGTAGTTGACCACTTTGATCTTATGCTGGGCGAGTTTGTCTTTGACCTTCTGGATGATTTCATCGGAAGCGGTGTGGTCCCATTTGATACCCGGCTCCTCTTTGCTCAGCTTTTGTCCGGGATACATCTCGATGATGCGCCCGCCCGCCTGGTCGGTTTTCTCAATGGCTTCAAAAAACGAGAAGCGATTGAAAGAATAGGCCTGGCAGCCCATGGCAAAGCCGCCGACTTTGTATTCGTCGCCGATCGGAGCCGCGCCGAACACGCTGCCCGCGCCGATCAGAACCGCCGCCACCAACCCCAACCGGGAACTCATTTCTTGATTTGAAGACATAATTGTATGCTGTTGTTCAGCGCGACTTTTTTGCGCTGTGGTGAATTTGACTTTTCCGATAGCAAACCCAAAGCGCCAAGCTGTCAAAGCAAAAACACGCCCGAGCTACGGCACGGCAATCCGCAGCGCCTGCGGGCTAAGGGAAAACGTCACCGGCAGCGCGCCCACTGCGTCGCCTTCCAACTCGAATCGTGCGGGCAGGGCGCTGCTCAAGGTTAATTGTCGGGTTTGAAAATACTGCATATCGGACGGCCTTGGGGCGCGGTGAGTCAACAGTCGTAGACCGTAGCGGAGCACGGTGAACCAATGGACGCGCGGGAAAACGCACACGTCCAGCAAACCGTCTGTCGGATGCGCCGAATGAAAGACCGACAGCCTGCCGCCGTAGAATCGCCCGTTGCCCACCAGCACCAACTGGCCGACGGCCGACTTGCCGCCGCCGGTGAATTGAATTTGCGGATGCGGCCCGCGCATGGCCTTTATACCGGCGACGATATAGGCCAATTGCCCGATCGATTTCTTCAAACGCCAATCGACCAAATCGATGGCTCGCGCATCCAGTCCGGCACCGGCCATTTGCCCAAAGTAGCGCCGCTCGGTTTTGCCTCCGGTCGTAAACTCTGCCGCCGGCAAGTCAATCCGCCGCTCGTTGCCCCGACGAATGACGGTCCACGCCTGCGGCAGGCCAAGGGGCAGGCCGTACTCCCTCGCGAAGACATTCACCGTGCCCAGCGGCAGCACGCCCAGCCGCGCGCGCGCCAAGCCGTCGGGCGCATCACCCAGTCCATTGAGCACTTCGTTCACCGTGCCATCGCCGCCGGCAGCGACGATGATTTCAAAACCCTCGCGCACCGCCTCCGCTGCCAACCGGCGTCCATCCCCCGCCGCCACCGTCGGCTTCAGTTCGCATTCGGAACCAATGGCGTCGAGCTGCCGCCGAAACCGCCTCGCCTTGTCGCCTTGGGCGGTCGGATTGAATATGATGCAGACGCGCATGAAAGTTGCGCGACTACCGCTGCACCGCCAGCTCCAGAATCCTTCCGGGCATCATCGGCAGCCCGCTCTTGTGATCAAGCGGACGTGTGTATTCGGCGATGAACACCTTCCCCTTGCCCGCGAGGTGCAG
>JAYTXL010000162.1:0-6598 GCA_043742955.1 Verrucomicrobiota bacterium
CGCGGGCCGGGTTTTCGGCTTTGAACATTTTACCGTGAGCCGCTCGCCGCAGGAGAATGCGCGACGGCTGCTCGAATTTCTACCGGAGCGCGAACATCACTTCGACGTGGTTTCCTATTCGCGGGGCGGCCTGGTCCTGCGCACCCTGGCCGAGCAGGGCCAGGTTTTCGGCGCGCTGGCCCGGCGAATTCGGTTGAACTCCGGGGTGCTGGTCGCCGTGCCCAACCGCGGTACGCCGCTCGCCACGAGCCAGCGCTGGGAGGAAACCTTCGGTGCGCTCGCCGCCCTCCTCGAAATGGTGCCGGAGCATCCACTCACCCCGCTCACGACCGCAGCGGCCTTTATCGCCGACGGCCTCGTCTGGCTGGCGGGGCGGCTCACCGGCGATTTGCCGGGCCTCGCGGCAATGGATGCAGCTGGCGCCACCATTGCCGCGCTCGAGCAGCGCACCGGGACGCCGGTGGCGCACTATTCGGCGCTGGGCGCAAATTATCAGCCGACGCCGGGCGTGTGGCGGCGGTTGCTGGACCTCGGTATCGACGGATTTTTTGAAGGAGCGAATGATCTCGTCGTGCCGACCGCCGGGGCGCTGGCGGTCGCCCCGGGCATCCCACGCGTGATTCCTTCCGCGCGGGTCGCCTGTTTCGGCGCCGGCGGGAATTTAAGAGTTCAGGCCGGCGACGTGCATCACCTGAGCATTCTGGCGCAGACGGAAACCGCCGATTTCATACTTCGCGCCCTCCGCGACGAAAGCCAGCCTCTGCCCGCGATCGATCTCGACGAACCGATTCCTTCGCGCCGGGCAAGGCGCGGTGGGATTCCGAGTCCAGCGCCATCGAGCTCCAGCCGGCGGGCGGTTCGGTCTCGCCCGGTGCCGCCTGAAGCATCCGCTGTTTTTGAACTGGCGTCGAATCCCGAAGACCGGGAAGGCGACGGCACCTTGCACCTCTTAATCATCAGCGGTCCGGCGGTCAGGAGCGTCGAAATGCCGGCCGGCACGTCGCCAGCGCAGATCATCGCCATATATGGCAGCGCGCGAGTGGTGGAGCCCTTTGGCCTGCGCGATCGGGCCGGGGAAAAAGGTGCGGGGACTTGTTTTCAGCAGATCATCGCGCTGGATGAGCGCATTCAGATGAGCCTGGACGGCCGGATCTCGAAAAGGACGTTGCTGGTGCCGGAACTCCCCGATGACGAATCGTTGCGCCAATTTGGGGCCCTGCTCTTCGAGGCGCTGTTCACCCCGCAAGTCCGGCGGCTCTACGACCTCGCGCGTTCGGAACAGCGCGGGCGTCCGTTGAATGTCATCTTTACCTGCACGATTCCGTGGGTTGCCTCGAAACCGTGGGAATTTGCCTTTGATCCCAGCCGCCGAAAATTTCTCGCCACCGAGGAGATTCATTTTGTTCGGAATGTCCTGAGCGCCGTGCCGGCGCAGCGACAGCACGGAGCCCGCAAGAAATTGCGGCTGCTCGTGGTGGAAGCCCAGCCGGCGGGCACCGTCGAGCTGGCGTTGGCGGAGGAGGAGCGGCAGATTCGTTTTCGCTTCCAACCGTTGATTGACGCCGGGCTCGTCGAGATTGAAGTGCTGACGCAAGCCACCCCGCAGCGGTTGCATGAACTGCTCGTGAGCGGTCAACTGCGGGACCGGCCGTACGACGTGGTGCATTTCATTGGGCACGGGGAATTCGACCAGGCGGACAACCAGGGCCGCTTGCTTTTTCAAGATCAGGTGGTGGAGACCCAGACGCTGCGCGAACTGCTCTGCAACCGCGGCCTGCAACTTGTTTTCCTCAATGCTTGCGACACCGCGCGGGAGGCGAAACAAACCCTCAACCGGGGAGTCGCCGCCGCGCTGGTCGAGGGCGGTCTGCCGGCGGTGGTGGCCAATCAATACAAAGTACTCGACCCTTCGCCCAGCATTTTTACTGGGCGCTGGCCCAGGGTGCCACGCTCGGCGAGGCCGCCCGCGAGGCTCGCATCGCGGTCAATTATTCCATCGATGGCGAGAGCATCGACTGGGCGGTACCCGTGCTCTACGCCCGTGATCCCGATCGTCGCCTGTGTGCACGCAAAGCCGTCGTGGTGCCCATGAAAACCACCCGGGGATTAAAACCACCCGGCTGGTTTAGCCGGAGGTTAAATCCGCGCAAGGGGTGACCTTACGCTTCCCGCTTGAAATAGATTGGATGCTTCGATCTATTATGCACGTCATCCATCCGACCTGAACCCGCCCGTTGTCGCCGGGCAGGAATGATGAGATGATGGCCCTGATGTTTGATCGCTCGATTCAGTACTGCGGGTGGATGACGCTGCTGTGCCTCTGGCTGAGCGGGGCAGCGGCGTCGGGGGCGGCGCGTCCGGCGAACGGGCGGGAGGTATATCGGCAGCAATGTGCCAAGTGTCATGGGCGCAATGGCGAAGGGGTGAAAGCCAAATATGCGGACGCGCTCACGGGCGATTTGGCGCCGGAAAAGCTGGCCCGTTACATTGAAAAAAACATGCCGGAAGATGCGCCGGGCAAGTGCGTGGGTCCCAATGCCGACGCGGTGGCGCGCTACATTTACGACGCCTTTTATTCGCGCGAGGCCCGGGCCCGGAATTATCCGGCGCGCGTGGAGTTGGTGCGGTTGACGAACCGCCAGTATGTCAACACGGTGGCGGATTTGCTGCAATCGTTCAGTCCGGGCGACGACGCGCCGGGCGAGGGGCACGGGCTGCGCGGGAATTACCGTCCGCGCGCGCGGAAGACCGGGGGGGAGCTGAAGACTTTTGACCGCGTTGATCGCCAGGTGGATTTCAGTCTGGCGGCAAACGCTGCGGACCTGGAGCGACTCGGGACCATTACGAATGAGTTTTCCATCAGCTGGCGGGGTTCAGTGACGGCGGATGAAAGCGGGGATTACGAGTTCCTGGTGCGGACGCCGAATGGCACCCGGCTGTGGGTTAATGACGAGGAGACGCCGCTGATTGAGGCCGGGGTCGCCTCGGGCAACATCAGCGAGCACCGGGCCATGATCCGGCTGCTGGGCGGCCGCAGCTATCCCTTGCGGCTGGAGCATATCAAGGCGGCCAAGGACAAGCAGGTCGCGGTCGCCTTGCGGTGGAAGCCGCCGCACGGCGTCGAGCAGGTCGTTCCGGCGCGCAATCTTTTACCGGGGCGCGTCCGGCCTATATTTGTAGTCACCACGCCCTTTCCGCCGGACGACAGCAGCGTGGGTTATGAACGGGGCGTCTCGATATCAAAGGCGTGGGATGAGGCCGCCACGCAGGCTGCCATCGAGGTGGCGAATCGCGTGGCGACTCACCTGGACCGTTATGCCGGAACCAAACCCGGGGACACGAATCGGGCGGCCCGGGTGGAAGCCTTTGGCGAACGGTTCGTGGCCGCCGCATTTCGCCGGCCGCTGACCGCCGAGCAAAAGCACCTGTTCGTCAGCGCGCATTTTCGGACCGCGGCCAAAGTGGAGGACGCGGTGAAACGCATGGTTTTGCTGGCGTTGAAGTCACCGCGGTTTCTTTATCTTGGGCTGGACCGCACGCAACCGGATGACTTCACCGTGGCCGAGCGGTTGGCCTACGGGCTGTGGGATTCGCTGCCCGACGCGGAGCTGGGGAAGCGGGCGGCGCAGGGCGAGCTGCACACCCGCGAGCAGGTGACCCGGGAGGCCCGACGCATGTTGGGAAATGCGCGGACGCGCGCCAAGGCGCAGGTGTTTTTTCAGCACTGGCTGCAAATGAATCAGCGGGATGATCTCTCCAAAGACGAGCAGCTTTATCCGGGCTTCACCCCGGAAATCATCGCCGACCTGCGGACCTCGCTGAACGTGTTCCTCGAAGACACCGTGTGGCGGGGGGCCTCCGACTATCGGCAACTGCTGCTGGCGGATTATCTGTTCGTCAACGACCGGCTGGCCGGATTTTATGGGCTGACGCGGGAGGGGCCGGACGACTTTGTGAAAGTGAGCGTGGCCCCGAAAGAACGCTCGGGGGTGTTGACGCATCCGTATCTCCTGGCGGAATTCTCGTATCAGAAAAGCACCTCGCCGATTCATCGCGGGGTGTTTTTGACCCGCAAAATCATGGGCCGCGCCCTGAAGCCGCCGGCGATGGCGATGACCTTCAAGGACGCTGACTTTGCGCCGAACCTGACGATGCGCGAAAAAATTTCCGCGCTCACGCGATCGACCGCCTGCCAGTCATGTCATTCAGTCATTAATCCGCTCGGGTTCAGCCTGGAACAGTATGATGCCGTGGGCCGGTTCCGCACCCGGGAAAATGGCCGGCCGATCGATGCCGTCAGCGAATATATCACCCATGACGGCGAGCCGATCCGCTTCGAGGGGGCGCGGGATGTGGCCCAGTTTGCGGCGGGCAGCGAGCTGGCGCAGAACGCCTTCATCGAGCAACTGTTCAATCAGGTTGTCAAACAGCCGATGCTCGCGTATGGTGCGGACATAATGAAGCGCCTGCATCAGTCGTTCGTGGCTTCCGACTTCAATTTGCAAAAATTGCTGGTGGAAATGGTCACGATCTCCGCGTTGCAAGGAGTCGAGAACCCAACCGGACCAAAGAAAAAACCATGAACACCCTCCAGCGCCGGCAATTTGTCCAGCGGCTCGGCCTGTCCGCCGCCTCGCTGCCATTTCTCATGGGTTTGCCGAGTCTGGGATTGGCAGCGCCCGCCCGGCCCCGGCAGCGGTTGGTGGTGATGTTCAGCCCGAATGGCACCCTCCCTCCCGCCTACTGGCCTGAGGAACAGGGCAAGGATTTCAAACTCAAGGAAATCATGTCGCCACTCGAATCGTTTCAGGACCGGATGCTGATCCTGCGCGGGTTGTCCAACAAGGTGCGCGGCGATGGCGACGGCCACATGCGCGGGATGAGTTGTCTGCTGACCGGCATTGAACTGTTTCCCGGGAATATCCAGGGCGGCTCCGACACGCCGGCGGGCTGGGCGAGCGGGATTTCCATTGATCAGGAACTGAAGAATTTTTTTCAAAGCAAGGAAGAGACCCGCACACGGTTTGGCTCGCTGGAATTTGGTGTGGGAGTCACGGACCGCGCCGATCCATGGACGCGCATGTCGTACGCCGGGCCGAATAAGCCGGTGGCCCCGATCTCCGATCCGTATCAGATGTATCAAAAGCTCTACGGGCAGTTGAAGGACAAGGAGAATTTGCAAAGCATCCTCGTGGACGTGCGGGATGACCTGAAAAAAGTCAGCAAGCTGATCAGCGCCGAAGATCGCAAGCTGCTGACCGAGCATGAAACGCTGGTGCGCCAGATGGAAAAGGAAGTGGCTGAAGCCGGTCGTCAGAAGCTGCGCGTCGTCGCGCCGTCCTTGGCGGAAGGCGTGGCGGATCAGAACGACAATGTGCCGCGCTTGAGCCGGATGCAGATTGATTTGCTCGTGAACAGCTTTGTCAACGACATGGCGCGGGTCGCCACGCTGCAATACACCAAGTCCGTCGGCATGGCCCGCATGAACTGGCTGGACATCAAGGACGGTCACCATGCGTTGTCGCATGAGCCGGACAAGGATGAGGCCTCGCAGGCGAAGCTGCTGAAGATCAATAAGTGGTTTGCGGGCGAACTGAATTATCTGGCGCAGAGATTGGCGGAGACGCCGGAGCCGGGCAGCACGGGCACGATGCTCGACCACACGCTCATCGTCTGGACGAACGAACTGGGCAAGGGCAACTCGCACACGCTGGACAACATTCCCTTCCTGCTGCTCGGCGGCGGGTTTGGTTTTCAGATGGGTCGCTCGCTCAAGTTTGAAAAGGTGCCGCACAACCGCCTCCACCTCGCGCTGGCCCATGGGGTTGGGCATCGAATCGAGACCTTCGGCAAACCCGCGCTCTGCGACGGCGGGCCATTGAATCTGGGGTAGGCTACCATCCACCCCAATATGATTACGCGCGGTGAAGTGTTTTTCGCTTTCATCTGCGGAGACCTTGGTTTCGCGCCGCGCGTGGGTTTTATTTCGTCAAGCTGGAGGCTTGCCAGCCATTAGCCGGGGGTTGAGCGAGTCTGCGAGCGACACCCCCGGTGAAATTCCTGATTGAAAGGCAGCCTGAAGCGGGTGCCAGAAACCGTCAACAAGATCGCGACGGTCTTCCGTTTCGCGCACCTCTGGCACCGCTTTCAGGGTGCCTTCCTGCGCTGCTGTGGTACGTGGGTATCGCTGCGCTCAACCCTCGGCTATGCACTGGCAACCTTTCAGGTCGCGCTGGGAAGGCCGCTGCAGGAAATTGGAGGAATCAAGTTACAGCGCAGCGACAGAGGGCTGGATTTGAATCGCCCGCCTCTGTTGCCCCGTCCGGGGCTTTTCAATATTCGAGCGGACCCAAGGCTCAGACCGATTGCAAATGACTTCCGGTAAAATCAACCAGGCGGCAGCGCCGGCCTGCCGCCGCGTAGTGGCACGGGCGTCCCGCCCGTGAGTTTCTGGTGGGCGACCGCGCGGCGCTGTCGGAAACAGCCAGACGTCCCGCCCGTTGTGTTCGCCGTTGTCGCCGCACTTCGGGAGGCGGGTCGGTGGCGCAAAAAGATTACCGCCTGCGGCTTTCCGTTCACTACCGTGGTTGTCTCGTCC
>JAYTXL010000163.1:0-9598 GCA_043742955.1 Verrucomicrobiota bacterium
ACCGGCGCATTTCCCTCTCCTGGGGGAGAGGGCCAGGGTGAGGGCGGGCTTTGGACTTACAAATACGATCCCAGCGGCAACCTGACCAACGCCACCGGCGGCGGCCAAACGTGGGCGCTTACCTATGACGAGGACAACCGCACCACCAGCCTCCTTTGGGATGCCGGCCTCACCGCCAAAATCATCACCAATCGCTACGACGCCTTGGGCCGCCGCATTGCGAAGACCGTGGACAATGCCGAAACCCGTTACGTCCTCGATGTTGCAGGCAGCATGGAACGCATCCTCTGCGACACGGATGCCGCTGGCAACATCACCGCCTGGTACGTCCACGGCCTCGACCTCACCTACAAAGTGGACGCGAGCAATATCGTCACCTGCTTTCACGCCGATGCCCAGGCCAACATCATCGCCCTCACCGGCAACGGCGGCACCAACCTCGCCCTCTATGCCTACACACCTTACGGACGCAGCCTCGGCTCGACAAATTCTCAATCTCAAATCTCCAATCCGTACCTGTTCGTGGGTTCACAAGGCGTCATGGAAGAACTCCCCGGCCTCTATTTCATGCGGGCGCGCTACTACTCGGTGGAGGTGGGTATGTTTTTTTCTACTGAGCCGGTGAAAAAGATTGGTCCTGGCTGGCACCCATCGCTTTACGCATATGGAATCAACAACCCATTGGCGGGTATCGACCCGAACGGGAAAACTTTCCTGAAAACCGTTTCGAGCTACGGTAAATCGTTCGTGCAAACAGTGTCGTCTGTTTTCCAGAGAACTCTCAATGCGGTTGGACACATAGAGGCGAAAGAGGCGGCAACAGTAGCAAAAACAACGTCGAAAGGGGGGGCGACCTCTTTAAAGGAAAGCAACCAGCCTATACAGACATCGAAGTCACTTGTGAACGGCACAATCCAATCACCCATTGGCGGATCGAGGAATCTACTCGATGCCGGTACGGAGCGTGGGCGCGCATCGTTCATTGAGCGTTCTATAAAGCAACTCCGCGATCAAGGCGCTAAAACAGCAACCGAGAATTATGTGTATAAAAATGTTTTGGTGGACATCTTGCACAAAGCAGGAGACTCGCACGCAGGAGAACATTCGGCAGATGCTCTCAGCGCTGCCCACAACGTAGCGCCGGTTATCAGTGTGATCAAAGGCGGCTACAAAGAATTTGGCAATCGAGGATTTAGCCTCAAAGATATTGCGAGTGGGTGGTGGAATATTGGTGCTAATATACAATTTGCTTTCGCGAATCCTGATCAAGGGTTGAAATCGTTGAAAGAAGGGGTTGATTCTGCAACTGCGGTCACTATAAACCTCGCCACAGACATTGCCACGGGAGGGTATTTGGGAACAGACTTCGCGGGTGACGAAATTGGAGATTTTACGAATTTGTTAGGCTCAGGAATCCGATGAAAATGGCAAAATGGAGTTTGATAATATCGCTATGAACCTCAACCGAGATTACTCAATTCGTCAGATTCACGGTTTAAGCGAAAGGATCGAGACCAGCCAGCGCCGTCATATTCCCACTCCTCGTAGGGGCGGACGTGAGGAGGCTCTGACTTCTCCTTCCGCGCTCCGCCCTTCACCCTCCACATTTGCCATGAGCCTCCTCACGTCGTTTCCTACGAAGCAAAGGAACGCGCCGGTGTCTTCTCCCTCTCCTGGGGGAGAGGGCCGGGGTGAGGGCGGACGTTCTCCACTATCCCGTTCGCTTGCCTTGCTGGAAATGGATGCCGTCGGGAAGCCTATGCCTGCCGTTCCGCAGCCTCGAATTCAGGACACCCTTGGTGTTCAAACGTCAGCAGCCCCGCGCGATGGCTCCGGGCGTTCGCGCACACGCCCCACTTCCACATTCACTCGTAGCAGCCGAGGTGACGAGGCTCACTTTCAAATCGGAAATCGGAAATCCCAAATCGAAATTGGTGAGAGCCTCCTTACCTCGGCTGCTACGGTTCAAGTAGGCGTGCCTGCGGTCTTCGGCGGCAACGGATGCAATTTAATGAAGCCACTGAGCGCGTTAAACTCCGGGTCTTTGTGGACCAGCGTGGCGTTGAGCCGATGCGCCGTCGCCGCCACAAAAGCATCCGCGAACGAAACCTTGTGGGTGGCTTTCAATTTCGCGGCGGCGCTGCACAGCGCGTCGTCCGAGTGTTGCCATCGGATGGGCAACGCCTTGAGGTCAGTCAGCCGCTGGTGGGCGATTTCTTCGCCTTTTGTCTGGCGCGTGATGTATTCGATTTCGGTAAGACTGACAAACGAGGCGTGCAAAGTGATTTGTTCGGCCAGCGCGTCCATGATGAAGTTTTGCACCGTGTCCGCGCCGGGTTCTTCACCCGTCAACGTCAGAAACGCCGAAGTGTCGAACAACACCGCGTCAGCCACGGGCGCGCTCCTTGGCCCGATCCGCCAGCAGTTGGGCGAGCAGACCCTTGCCCTTGTCCGCGCCGCGCAACCGCTGCAACGCCGCGCGCTGGCGCGCTTCGGTGCGGGAGATCACTTGATTGCGCACCAGCAATTGTTCGTCGGGGGTGAGCTTCTCGAACTCGTCCAAAAATTTGGTTGCAACGGCTGTCATGGCTTGAAATTAGCGTGTCGCTGGTTCAGTGGCAAGAGCGGCCCGCTCCTTGGTTCGTTCTTCCAGCAGCCGGTTCAACAAGCCTCGTCCCGCGTGGCGGGACTGCATTTCCCTGAGTTTCGCCTTCTGCTCCTCCCACTGACGCTGGCGCTCCTGAAGTTGCAGGATGCCGTTGCGCACCTGCTCTCGTTCTTCCGGCGGCAACGCCCTGATTTCATCCAAAATGGCTTCAGCCTTTGTGCTCATGCCCTGAACCCTACCCGAACCGCATGAAGACGACAAGCGCCACAAACTTCATTGGAGCGCGGAATTTATTCCGCTTCGCCGCGCGACTTGCCAAAGCGCGCCGGTTGCCTCTTGTCACGGTGGCAAAATCCTTCCCAGCCAGTGTTGGAGCGCGGCCATCTTGGCCGCCCGGCGGGCGAGACGCCCGCGCCCCGTCCTTGCAGACTTCCGACTCTGCAACCGTGTCAAGATGCGCCGGCGCGCGCCCATCCTGGGCGCTTCGATGCCTTGCGGTTTGGAGTTCCGCCTTCAGGCGGTCCCAAGTCCGCCCGAACCGCCAGAAGGCGGAACTCCGAACGGGAGATACATTAGTCGGTCGGATGAATTCTTGGATACGCTCGATCATCTTGCCCGAGATGGCTGGGTTCTACTCTATTTTCTGTGGAATAGATTGCCGCCCGAACGCCGATGTGAGTAACGCTCGCCCTCACCCCGGCCCTCTCCCCCAGGAGAGGGAGAAACAGTCGCCGCGTTTTGGTGTGACCGGAACTTTCTTGCCCTCTGCTCGGCGGGCGGTGAAGCCGAGGGAGACGGAGAGCGCGCGCAGACCATCCGAGTTATCCAAGCCGGTGCTGGTCGTCGCTCTCTCCTCGGAGGAGAGGGCCGGGGTGAGGACGGACATTCCTCCAACCTGCTCTTGGATTCCTACCCCCCGTAGCAGCCGACGTGAGGAGGCCCTGACTTCTCCTTCCGCACTCCGCACTTCACCCTCCGTATTTGCCATAACCCTCCTCACGTCGGCAGTTTTGGCTGCAACGCTATTTGTCTTTTCGGCTGCAGGCGCGCCGCCTGGGATCGTCGGATGGGGATACAACCGCTACGGCCAGACCACCGTTCCCGCCGGGTTGACTAGCGTGGCCATTGCGGCGGGCGGCGAGCACAGTCTGGCGCTCAAGAACGATGGCACCGTTGTCGCCTGGGGATTCAACGACTTCAGCCAGACCACCATTCCCGCCGGGTTGACCGGCGTGGTGGGCACTGCGGCGGGTCAACTCCACAGCCTGGCGCTCAAGAGCGATGGCAGCGTTATCGGATGGGGATACAACTACTACGGCCAGACCACCGTTCCCGCCGGGTTGACCGGTGTGGTGGCCACTGCGGCAGGTTACTACCACAGTCTGGCGCTCAAGAGCGATGGAACCGTTATCGGATGGGGATGGAATTACTACGGCCAGACCACCGTTCCTGGCGGGCTGACCAACGTGGTAGCCATCGCGGCGGGTCAACTCCACAGCCTGGCGCTCAAGAGCGATGGCAGCGTTATCGGCTGGGGATACAACGACTACGGCCAGACCACCGTTCCCGCCGGGTTGACCGGGGTGGTGGCAATTGCGTCGGGTGCGCGCCACAGCCTGGCGCTCAAGAGCGATGGCAGCGTTATCGGATGGGGAAACAACGGCAACGGCCAGACCACTGTTCCCGCCGGGTTGACCGGCGTGGTGGCCATTGCGGCGGGTAGCGAGCACAGCCTGGCGCTCTATCGTGTAACAATGCCGTCAATCATCACCGCACCTCAGAGCCAAACCGTGATAGCCCTCAGCAACCTCACCTTTACTGTGACTGCCACGGGCACCGCGCCGTTGAGTTATCAGTGGCAGTTCAACGGAGTAAATATTATCGGTGCGACCAACGCCGATTTGACGTTGACGAGTGTGTCGTTCGCCAATGCGGGCAATTACAACGTCGTATTAAACAATGCCTATGGCTCGGTGACCAGCGTCACAGCCACTTTGACCGTGCTGCCCACCATCCGGTATTACTATGATAGGAATGACCGGCTAGTCGGGGTGGAATATGCCAGGGGCATTTCCATCGCTTACCAATATGACGGCAACGGTAATCTGATTCGACAACTCACCATGTCCCGCGCCAGCGAAACGAACGGGCTTCCCGTCCTCTGGAAATTCTTGAATGGATTAGCAGGCACCAATGCGGCCACCGCTGACGGCTTGTATGATGATCCTGATGGTGACGGCTGGACGAATTATCAGGAATGGAAAGCCGGCACGAATCCCAAAGATGCGCAGAGCACACCCAACCTGCTTGGCAATCCCGGCACGAACATTGCCTCTCTCACGCTGCCCTTCACACCCAGCAATTTCGTCGTGGGTGTCGGCCAACTGGACGGTCTGCGCGCGGAAGAAATCGTCCTCGGCGCAGACGGCAACCCCGGCACGAACATCAACTTTCTGCTCGTGCTCACGCAAACTTCTACCGGCTGGCAGACGCAGCGGGTGGACGTTGGCACGTTTGGCATTACGTCCATCGCCGTAGGCCAAGTGACGAATCGGCCAAGCGCAGCGATTTACATCGGTCTGCGTGGCGCAACGAATGGTAGCGGACGCGTGATGGAGTTCACAAGCAGCGGCGGCGTCTGGCAATCAAACCTGGTTGCGCTTTCGACGAATCAAGCCGCATTTGTGTTGGGTGTGCTTGGACAGGATGCCCTCGTGAGCATCGCGACGACGAATTTGCCGGATGGCTCATTGTCAGCCGCGAGATTCACGACTACTTGGAAGCTTTCGTTGCTTGACGGACATAGCTCTCGGCGAGGGCTGGGAACGCTGCTGCCGTCTCAGTCGCTAGGCGGCTCGGCTCGCGCTCTCCGATTGCTCGACTCTGGTAGCATTGCCGCCGGAAGTCTCGGGTTCGGAGTTTTGACCTCCAATCTACTCTCGTATTGGAGGCTCGACGAATCCTCCGGCAACATCACGGATTCGGCGGCGTCGAATAATACCCTCATGAATTACAATACCGTTACGTTCTCGCCTGGGCTGATTGAGAATTGTGCGAACTTTGGTAATGACGGTGGATTCAGAAACTTAAGAAGGAATGACTCACTGGGATTAACCGTGGATCAACCGAAGAGCTTTTCTTTTTGGTTAAAGATGAATTTTGACGCGGACTCGAATCATGAATGGCCTTTGCAGATTGCGTTCGGTGGAGTTACAACAAGCGGATATGTGGGTTTTTATTATCAAGGTTCGACACACAATTTAGCTATCATTAAGACTGACAATAACGGTCATAGTGCATTGATAGAAGACACAGTCACTCTTGGAACAACTTCATGGCATCACCTGGTTGGAACAACCGATGGAACGACATGGAGACTCTATGTTGATGGGACATTGGCTGGTAATGCTGCTGATTATGTGAACAATGGTGGCAATGGTGTTTACCCCACCCCATTCTTCACACTGGGCGCTGGAGACAGACCTGATAGATTTAGTATTGATGAAGCAGGAGTATGGTCAAGGGCGCTCTCAGCAGATGAAGTGACGCTGCTTTATGGCAATGGTTCGGGAGTGGCCAATGTTCCTGAGCTGTCAGGTCTTTTGATTCCTGAACTCGCTGCAACTCGCACAAACAATTGGCGGGGTGATTCACTCGCGGCAGGTTTTCTGCATGGCGCAAATGGCAGTTCTATCTTCTACACGTTCACCGACGACAAGAACGCCAACGGCGTGGTTGATTTCGGCGACGATTTCGTCACCGCCGAGTATCTGGTGAGCGGCACCAACGCGAGTTTGTTGACGCTATCCCGGCAGTTCATCGCGTCGCCGACGGTGGCGCAAAGTTACGGTCTGGCTTCCGTAAATTATCTCAACCGCAGCAATGAAGTTTTCTTCACCGGCGAGCCGGACGGGCATGTGTTCGCTTGGACGGGGGACGGTTCCACCAATGCCCTGCGCCGCGATTTGTTCAGTGCTTACCATAGCGGTTATGGTTGGCACGCGATGACGAGCGTGAAGACATTGGAACCGGGCGAAGGACTGGCTGGGTTACGCGTGAATCCCACCAATCCCGCAACCTGTAACGTCATCCTCTGGCCGCCGCAACCGGTGCTCAACATTCCCGCCAATCTCATCCACCAGACGGCCCCGCTCGCCCGCGTGCTGCCTGCGCCCGCCGCCGGTGGCACCATCGCTGATGTGCATGTGCGCCTATGGGACTCCGAGGGCGATGCGTCGCTGCCTTATCTGCAATTTTCGCCTGACACAACCAACTGGTTTGATGTCACCAACATCACGCAGATGGACAGTCAGGCTTGGAACGTGAACACACGCTTGTCCGCTCCGCCAGGTGGCGCAGAACATTCGTTGTTCTGGAACACCACGGGGCTTTTCACCACGGGCATCACCAACATCTTCCTTCGCACCCGCGCGCGTGATGTGACGCTGCTGGGTGACTGGTCGGAGCCGTCACCCTATACCATCACCATTTCCGCTGACTCGGACGGCGATGGCCTGCCCGATGCCTGGGAGATCGCTCGCTTCGGCAATCTTTCCCAAGGCCCGAACGGCGACCCGGACGGTGATGGCTTTACGAACCTGCAAGAATATCTGGCCGACACTGATCCTGCGGATGGCAATTCATATCTCAGAATTACTGGAATTCACCGCGTCGCAAACTCCATGCAGATTGATTGGAAGGGCGGCATCCAAGCCACGCAATATTTGCAACGGCGTTTCAGCATCGGGACCAGTAACTTGATCTGGCAGGACATCTACACCAGCCCGCCACCCACTTCGGTTTCCGGCTACTATCAAGACCTCATGGGCACCAACAAAGCGGGCTGGTATAGGATACGAGTTAAACGATAGCACTGGAGCGCGGCCATCTTGGCCGCCCGGCGGGCGAGACGCCCGTGCCCCGGTTCATCCCGAACTCCGAGGTTGGGGGAGCACACCCGCCCCCGGGTGTGGCTGGACGAGCCTCGCGGCCAGCTCATCGCGTGGGAGGTTGGTTCACACGCTGGATTTTTTCGTGCGCCCGGGGTTTTCCGCGGGGGCGCGGAAAACAGCACGCGGGGCGCGTGCGCTCCCCATGCTATTTCGGAATTCGGGTTCATGGCAGCTTCCACGTATTTTTGAGCACGCATCGAGACTATGAACCTGGGTCGGTGTCCACACTGATTCAGGGCGGAACGGGGATGGAAGGGGAGCCAGAGTACGGTGGTTCATTCGCGCTCCGTCCTGAATCCTCGTGGAAGTTCATGGAGAGGGCGAAAGATGAGTGGCGAATTACTGGAGCGCGGCCATCTTGGCCGCCCGGCAGGCGAGACGCCCGCGCCCCGGTTCAGTTTTCTTCCAGCCAGAACGCCAGGCAACCTAGCCACGCGCCGAGCAGCACGGACAACAGGCCGAGCGCGATCTGCACGCCCCCCGGATGTTGCCAGACGAGCATCGCGGCCAGCAGGCAGAGGAGCAAATCCGCCAGCAGCAACGGCCATTTCAGAAAAGCAAAATCGCGCGGAGCTTTCGCGGCATCGTCGCCTTCACGCAACAGGGCGCGGAGTCCGGGATCGACGCGCGGTTTTCCGGGTGCCAGATAAGCAGGCCGTTCCGGAATTTTTGTCCCGTTCAACAACTCACCGAGTCCTCGGCCTAGCGCGGGTTTGGCCACGGTCAATCTTCCGAGAAAAGATATTCGAGATCGGTCGCCGAGAGGCTGCGGGCAAAGCCTTCTTCGCCGAGCACGTCCGAGATAGTCTGGGCCTTGCGCTGTTGCAGTTCCCAGATTTTTTCCTCCACGGTGCCGGGCGCGATCAGGCGGTAGGCGTTCACGGTGCGGGTCTGGCCGATGCGATGCGAACGGTCGATGGCCTGTGCCTCGACGGCGGGATTCCACCACGGATCGTAGAGCACCACATAGCTGGCGGTGGTGAGATTCAAGCCGGTGCCGGCGGCGCGCAGACTGAGCAGGAACACGCCGGCTTTCGGATCGTCCTGAAAGGCGTTGACCACGGCCTGCCGATCCTTGGTTTCGCCGGTGAGGATGTGCGTGGGAATCTGGCGCGTGACACATTCGGTTTCGAGCAGCTTCAGCATCTGCACAAATTGCGAAAAGATGAGAACCTTGTGGCCTTGCGCGAGGAGCGGTTCGAGCAGCTCGAACAACGTCTCGGTCTTGCCGGAAACGGAATCGTTGCCGACAAGTTTCGGATGGCAGCAAATCTGGCGGAGCCGGGTGAGCGCGGCCAGAACGTGCATTTTGCTTTTGTTGATCCCTTTCTCCGCGACGATCTGTGAAACCTGCTCGCGGCTGCGGCGCAGTTCAGCGAGATAAAGTTTCCGTTGCGCCTCGTCGAGGTCGCAGTCGCGCCGTTCTTCAATGCGGTCGGGCAGATCTTTCGCGACCTGCTGCTTGAGACGGCGGAGCATGAGCGGACGGAGTTTCGCGGAGAGGCGGCGGCGCGCGATGCGCTGCGTGGAGACGGCCTCCTCGCCCTCGCCCGCGACGCGCGGCTCGTAGGTTTCGTGAAAATGTTCCTGGTTGCCGAGATAACCGGGTTGGATGAAATCGGTGATGCTCCACAAATCGAGCAGGCGATTTTCCAGCGGCGTGCCGGTGAGCGCGAGGCGCTGGTCGGCTTTCATCTGCTTGACCGACTGGGTGACCTGCGCGGCGGGGTTCTTGATAAACTGCGCCTCGTCGAGCACCAGCGCGCTGAAGGAAAATTTCTGCAACGCCTCCAGATCGCGCCGGAGCAGCGCGTAATTGGTGACGATGATGTCATGCTGTGGAATTTGCTTCCGCAAATTATGCCGGGCCGCGCCGCTTTGGAGGACGAGCACTTTCAGATGCGGCGTGAATTTTTCAGCCTCACGCCGCCAGTTGTGCAGCACCGAGGCGGGGCAGATCACCAAAGCAGGCCGGGGATTTTTCTTGTTCTGCTCGCGCTGCCAGGAAAGCCACGCAAGCGTCTGCAACGTTTTGCCC
>JAYTXL010000164.1:0-3742 GCA_043742955.1 Verrucomicrobiota bacterium
TCCCAAGTTGGAGGCGAAGCTGAACATGCTCGACGAGCAAGCGTTCACCGTGATTCCGCCGTCGGGCAGGCTGCGCGATCTCACGCGGGAACTGCCGCATATCTTCGGCAAGCTCGGCTGCCGCATTCTCCATCTGCTGCCGGTGAATCCGACACCGACGACGTTCGCTCGCATGGGCCGTTACGGTAGTCCCTACGCGTGTGGCGACTTGACGGCCATTGATCCGGCGATCGTCGAGTTCGACCAGCGCACGACGGGCGTGGAGCAATTCCGCGAGTTGACCGATGCCGCACACGGACTGGGTGGAAAAGTATTTCTCGACCTCGTCATCAATCACACGGGCTGGGACTCACCGCTGCGTGAGAATCATCCCGAATGGTATCTGCGCGATGACAAAGGTGATTTCGCTTCACCCGGCGCGTGGGGCGTGGTTTGGGCCGACTTGGTTGAACTGGAGCAGAAGCATCCGGAATTGTGGGAGCATCTCGCCGAGGTTTTTCTCACTTGGTGCCGACGTGGCGTGGATGGCTTTCGTTGCGACGCCGGCTACAAAGTGCCGATGCCAGTCTGGCAATACATCACCGCGCGCGTGCGCCAGGAATTTCCCGACGCACTCTTTCTCCTCGAAGGTCTCGGCGGCGGCTGGGGCGACACGGATAACTTGCTCACCGAAGGCGGAATGCAATGGGCGTACAGCGAGTTGTTCCAGGAGTTCAGCGGCGCGAATGTGCAGGGCTATCTCGATCACGCTTTCAAACAGTGCCGGCGCGTCGGGGTGCTGGTTCACTATAGCGAGACACATGACAACCTGCGGCTGGCGAGCAGGGGCCGCAGGTGGTCGCTGTTGCGGAATCGGTTGTGTGCACTCACGAGCGTCTGTGGCGGCTACGGTTTCACCTGTGGCGTGGAGTGGCTCGCCGCGGAACGCATCCGCGTTCATGGTTGCACCGGGCTGAATTGGGAGGGTCAGGAAAATATCATCCCCGAACTTGCGAAATTAAACCAGCTGCTGGGGGAACACCCCAGTTTCTTCGATGGCGCCACACTGACGCAGCTGGGACCAGTCGGCGCGTCCGTGTTTGCGTTGCGAAGGGACTCCGAGGAAGGCCGGGATACCGTGCTGGTGCTGGTCAATAACGATTTGGACAAGGCGCAATCCATTACCCTTGAAGAGCTATTCGAAGGCCGGGAGGCGCTGATTGATTTACTGGGCCAACCCGGGCTGAACCCGGTGAGAAAAGGGGGCCAGATCACCTTCACGCTCGGGCCGGGGGCAGCGCATTGCCTGGGCCCGACCGCTCAGCCGCAAGGGCTGCACGGCGAAGCCTACCGCCGGGCCCGGGCTCAAGCAGCCTGGGCCATGCAGGCGATTGGTCGAGTTCTTCCGGCCGAGAAAATCCATGTCCGCGACTGGCGCCTGCTGGCCGCGGAAGTGGACCTTTCGCCCGCCGCCCTGCTGGCCGGCCTTGCGCGGATGCCGGCCGCACTGGAAATGGTGGATGTGCTCGCTGCCCTGGAGACGGCGCAAGCGGAAGCCGCGTATCCCCAGGTTGTGCGGTGGTGCCTGGCCGATCGGACGCGCATCCTGCT
Organism: Verrucomicrobiota bacterium; assembly: GCA_043742955.1. Taxonomy (GTDB): domain Bacteria; phylum Verrucomicrobiota; class Verrucomicrobiia; order Limisphaerales; family JAYTXL01; genus JAYTXL01. The sequence continues at coordinate 1,591 of JAYTXL010000164.1, forward strand.
GGTGCCGGTGGATCACTGGTTGTTGATCGAGGAAGCAAGCTCGTTCCGAGTGACCTTGCGACAGGGGGAGCAGGTGCAGCATGCGCGCTCCATCGTGGCGGGGCAGGGGCACATAGCCTGTTTTCCTCCGAAACACGGGGCGGGGCGGGCGGTGCTCGAATTGGAACGGTTTAAGACTGGGATCGAAAGAATGAAGGCCGCCATTCGATTTCTGGCGCCCGCGCCGGAGGGCTGCCGCACACCTGACCCGGAACCGCAGGGCACGCTGGCGTTGCTGACGAACGGGTGTGGTGGCATGGCGCGGCTCGGGATTGATTTTGGGGCCATTACATCGAAATACGATTGTCTCCTGGCGGCGAACCTGCACGCGACGCTGCCGGTGGACCGTCACGTATTTGCCAAGCGCGCGCGCCTCTGGGTGAATGCGGACGGGTTCATCACGCAACTGAACCGGGCAAACCTGGCGGATTTCACGGCCGGCCCGCCGGCGCGCTGGCGCTTCCTCGCCAATGCCGGCGATGGGCGCACGGTGGAAATTCTGATCGACGCCGCGATGGTGGCAGGACGGAACACGACGGTGCTCCGTTTTTCGCGTGGCAACGATGCGCATAAGCCCGGCGGGGCGGCGGCGAAGATGACGCCTTTGCCCGTGAGTTTGACGGTGCGGGTGGACATTGAGGACCGGAACTTTCATTCCGAAACCAAACGAAATGATGGTGCGCAGCACCATTTTGGAGCCCATTGCCGACCGCTGACGGCTGGCCGGGAAGAGCCGTTGCCGGTCGGTTTTGAATTCACGCCCACCGCAGACCGTCGGTTGCGCGTGCTGGCCGACCACGGGGTGTATCATCACGAAGCCGAGTGGTGCGAAAATATTCCCCATCCCGTGGAACAAAGCCGGGGACAAACAAGCAGCGGCGATGCGTATAGTCCGGGTTGGTTTGAATTGCCAATGGTGATGGGTGGAGCCGTGGAGTTGACGGTGACAGCGGAGCCCGACGAAAACCTTCAACATCCAACATTCAACGTCCAACTTCCCGCTCGGAATCGGAAGGAACAGGATAGCTTTAGGCAACAACTTTTCAAGGCCGCACGGGCATTTGTAGTGCGTCGGGGGGAAGGCAAAACGGTCATTGCCGGCTACCCCTGGTTTTTGGATTGGGGCCGGGACACGTTGATTTGTGCCCGCGGATTGCTGGCGGGCGGATTCAAGAGCGAGGTTCTGGAAATTCTGGCCACCTTTGCACGTTTCGAGGAACGGGGTACGTTGCCCAATACGATCCACGGCGGGAATGTATCCAACCGCGATACGAGCGACGCGCCGCTTTGGTTTGGCATTGTGTGTGAGGAATGTTTTGAGGGTCGGGATTTGGCTTCCGCTGAAAGCCCGGCTGCCCAGTTCCGCTATGACCTGCCGGTGGATGAGCAGGGCCGCACTTTCGGAGACGTGTTGCAGAGCATGGCCGTTAATTATATGCGTGGCACTCCGAACGGCATCCGCATGGATGAGGACTCCGGTTTGATCTGGAGTCCCAGCCATTTCACGTGGATGGATACGAATTATCCCGCAGGCACACCGCGCGAAGGTTTTCCGGTGGAGATTCAGGTGCTCTGGATTCGGCTGCTGCGGCAGTTGGACCGGATCGGGGCGGAGTCGGCGGGCGTGTCGTGGGCCGAATTGGCCGCGCGCGCGGAGGATTCGTTCCAAAAATATTTCTGGCTGGAAGCACAGGGTTGGTTTGCGGATCAACTCATCGCCCGTCCGGGGGTGTCCGCGCGCGCGGCCACGCCGGACACCGCGTTACGCAGCAACATGCTCTTCACGGTCAGCCTGGGGCTGGTGAGGGGGGAGCGGGCGCAGCGATGCGTGGATGCGGCGCTGCAGCATCTCGTCGTGCCTGGCGCCTTGCGTTCGCTGGCGCCCCTGTCCGCGAACCCGCCCCTCTCAATTCTTGGGAATGAGGGGCAGTTGCTTAATGACCCGGTCCATCCTTATTGGGGTCGCTACGAAGGGGATGAGGATACCCGTCGCAAGCCGGCCTACCATAACGGAACCGCGTGGGTGTGGACATTTCCGGTCTTCTGCGAGGCGCTCGCCCGCGCGTGGGACTTCGCGCCGGAGGCGGTGGCCGCGGCCCGGGCCTATCTCGGG
>JAYTXL010000165.1:0-4170 GCA_043742955.1 Verrucomicrobiota bacterium
CAATCCCTGCCCCAGATCCGCGAGCGCCTTCACTCCCACCCACGCCTCTGCCTCAACCTCATCGCTTCATGAACGCTTCAAAACGAAAGACCTTGGGCAATGGTCATGGCCAGGACAGCAAGAAGATTCTGGTGTGACTTCGAATCCACTGATCTTCCGGGTGGTGGCGCTGGCCGGATTTACGGTCGTCTTGCTCGTGCAGTTGGCTGGTTCGTTTCCGTGGCATTTGCGCCAGGCCTGGTCGCTGGTATTCCTGCCGCTGGCGACCGGCACCGTGGCGGCAACGCTTTGGCTGCTCATGCCCGTCGCGACCCGTCGGCTCGGGAAGCATCCGAACCTGCTGGTGCCGTTGGGATACTTGGTCCTCGCTTCGAACCTGATTGTGTGGGCGCAGCGCCTGCCGTTGCTGGGCGCGATGCTGGCACCGTCGTTCACTCCGCAGATTGGATTTTTGGGGTTGGGTTCGTTGTCCGTGGGATGGTTGCTGCAACTGATCCTGGAAGCGGCCTATGCCACGTGGGTTACTTTGCTTGTCTGGCAGGTTATTCGCGCGGACCGGTCCGAACTGCGCGATTCGTTGGGCCACTCGCCCCGCTCCTTCCTGCGCGTGTTTGGTATTGAGTGCATTGGCTGGTCGGTTAATCAACTGATAGTCGCGTTGACGATTGCATTGGTCTCGTTTGTGGCCATGAAAATCGCGCCCGTCTTTGGCCGGTTTGGCGGGCTGTCGATCTGGTCCGCGTTCCTGCTGATGGGAACCCTGGCGGTGGCCTGGAATCTGTTGACTGCGGCCTGGCTGCTGTTCGCCCTCGACGGTCGGCCCGGTTTTATTGCGGCGATGCAGCACGGGTTTCGCGCCAGCCTCGGGGGCCTGCGCCATTGGGGGCACCTCGTCTTGATCCAACTCCTGCTCCTGGGATTTTGGACGTTTGTGACCTACACTTACCACAGCACCTCCGGACCGGGATCGCAGAGCAGTAATTTCAACTTGAATTACCATTTTTATAGTTACTGGGTCGGCGGCTATGAACACACCTGCGCGTGGTATCGGGAGTTCATGCGATCTGCGGGTGCGCCTCCGCTGTCCCCGGTGGCGACACTGTTGCTGGTTCCCTTTGCCGTACTGGCCATCGCGATCAAACTCACCATCGCCGTGCGCCTCGCGAGGATTGAATCCGGCACCACCGACATCCCCAAACCCCCGGTGCTCGACACCACCCGTTCATCAACGTAATCAGGCAGTGGAAAACCAGAGCCACGAAGATCGGCACCTCCTTTACCCGACCCGCTTCTCCACTCCACAATCGAGCGGGAGCCGCCGCGCCAGACGAACCCCTCGCCGGCGCCGCGCGCACATACAGTCCATACGGTTCGCATCCTCGGCCAACGCGCCGTGTCCGGCGGGCGTGGTGGAATATTCTGTTGGACGCCAAACCAACCGTCTATAAAGTTGGCGCGTTGCGCGAAGCGAATCCGGATTTGACGCGCCTCGAAACCGAGTTTGGCGCGGTCGCGCGCATCGGTTTGGAGGCCGGTCAGAGCCGGACGATTCACGCGCAGAAAAATCATTACCGCCCGTGAACCAGGGCAACCCAAAGTGAACATTGACAGCAAAATCTACGTGGCTGGACATAACGGCATGGTCGGCTCGGCGGTCGCGCGCTGCCTGCGGGCCAACGGTTTTAACAACCTGGTCACGCGCTCGTCACGCGAGCTTGATCTGACCCGGCAGGAATCCGTGGAGAACTTTTTTGCCGCCGAAAAGCCGGAATACGTATTTTTGGCAGCGGCGCGCGTGGGCGGCATCCTCGCCAACAATACCTATCGCGCGGATTTCATTTACATCAACCTGCAAATTGAGTGCAACGTGATCCACGCCGCCTGGCAGGCGGGCGTCCGAAAGTTGTTGTTCTTCGGCAGCTCGTGTATTTACCCGCGGTTATGCCCGCAGCCGATGCGCGAGGAAATGCTCTGGTCCGGCCCGTTGGAGCCGACCAATTCGCCCTATGCGGCGGCCAAGCTCTCCGGGATCGCCCTGTGCCAGGCCTACCGCGACCAGCACGGCGCGGATTTTTTCTCCGTGATCCCGACCAATCTTTATGGGCCAAACGACAATTACGATCCGGAGCAATCGCATGTCATGGCCGCGTTGCTGCTGAAGTTTCATCAGGCGAAACTCGCCCACGCGCCGACGGTCCCCTTGTGGGGCACGGGGACGCCCCGCCGTGAATTGATGTATGTGGATGATGCCGCGGCGGCGAGTCTGTTCCTAATGCAACGGGCCAGTCCGGCCGGACCGGTGAACATCGGAGTGGGCACGGACCGTTCCATTCTGGAGTTGGCGCAGTTGGTTAAAGCCACGGTGGGTTATGAGGGGGACATTGTTTTTGATGCCGCCAAACCCGATGGCTCGCCGCGGAAACTGCTCGACGTGAGCCGGCTTACGGCCATGGGTTGGCGGGCCAGCACGACCCTCGAGGCGGGCGTGATCCAGGCCTATCGTGATTATTTGGAAACGGGTGGCCAGCGCCCGGCGGCCCGTGCCCAAACCGTTTGACTTTGAAAACAACGGCGATTCCGTTACCCTGAGAGCAACCCATATGTTTTCAAAACCTCGGGAAAATGCCAGCACCGACGCGGAGCTCCAATTTCCCGCCCCATTTAGCCGTCGGCCGAAATGTTTTACGGGTGGCCCGGCCCGAGCCGTGTTTCATCAAATTGTCTGTGGCAATTGAGCTTTCCATCATTGTTCCCGTCTTCAACGAGGCGGACAACATTCTGCCCCTGGCGCAGGAAGTGGCGGCGGCGCTCGCGGCGGTGCCTTCGGAATATGAACTCGTCTTCGTGGACGATGGCAGTACCGATTCGACGTGGGAAAAGATCTGCGCGGCCTATCAGCAGGATCCGCGTGTCCGCGGCTTGCGTTTGGCACGCAATAGCGGGCAGAGCGCCGCGCTCTGGACGGGCATCCAGGCCACGCACGGTTCGATTATTGCCACGCTCGACGGGGATTTGCAGAACGATCCCACCGAGTTGCCCAGCATGCTCGCCGAACTGGCCCGGTACGACTTCGTCTGCGGCATGCGGCTCACGCGCCAGGATGGTTTCGTCCGCCGCGCCTCGTCGCGGGTGGCACGCTGGGCGCGCAAGATTGTCCTCGGCGCTGACTTTCGCGACACCGGATGCGCGTTGCGTGTGTTCAAGCGGGCCACAGTCGCCGGTCTGTTTGGCTTCAATGGACTGCACCGTTTCCTGCCGATGCTGGTGCAGGGCGGCGGCTTCACCACGAAAGAAATTCCCGTGCGCCATCGGCCACGGGTGGCGGGGGTGTCCAAATACGGGGTCTGGAATCGCATCGGGCGTGGGATCGTCGACCTGTTCGCCATCGCCTGGTATCAAAAGCGTCGCACGCGTCCCGTGGCCTTCACGGAATGGCCGGAGCACAAGCTGCGTTGATCAAACTTCCAACGCAAGAAACCCGGGGAGGGGATTCCCGTGGCAAGTCCAGTTGGTGCCGCTTGCGCTTGCCACCGCATCGAAAGACGCGCATGTTGTCGGCCATGAACCCAGAGAGGAGTAATCCCAGGCAAGTCGCTTCAGCCAGCGTGGGATGCGCATCCAGTTGCGCTGCACGGTTCATACGTCTCGGCCCCGCGAGGTCGGGCTCTGATCGCTGGGTGGAATATGGGTAGGTCGGCAGCCAGGCAATGAGAATATTCGGCACATCACACATCGGCTGTCAGGTACTTCTCTGGCTGCTCGTGGTGTTCGGGTTGGTGATGATGGTTGTTTATCACGATGGGGGCTACGCGGGCAGCACGGAGCCTGTGGTGGTTCTGGGCGGTTGTTCTGCGGGGGCGCTTTTCTGCCTTTTCCAACTATTCAAGCAACGGAGGAAAAGGGCAGCATGACCTCACCGAACCGGCTGCAGGCAACTCCGGGATCACCCTACAATTGAAATTCGATTACCATTCGCCCGGCGTGCCTGAGCGGGATCGTTGGGCGGCACATCCACACTGGCATAATGCGTGATTACATTCAGAGCCACATCAAACTTGAGCACCTGCTTTGCCAAGGTCTTTCGTTTTGAAGCGTTCATGAAGCGATGAGGTTGAGGCAGAGGCGTGGGTGGGAGTGAAGGCGCTCGCGGATCTGGGGCAGGGATTGTTC
>JAYTXL010000166.1:0-4315 GCA_043742955.1 Verrucomicrobiota bacterium
GTGGGTTGCGGGTTCATTCGCGGTTGGCTATGGGGTGACTCCGGTGGGTTTTTCGTTGGTGAAGCGCAGGGCGAAGAGATCGGCGTCCTTCATCACGAAGCGCAGGCGGACGGTTTTGCCCGCGATGGGAGAAACATCCTGGCCGGCTTTCCAACGCACCGGGCGGTCGATGTCATCGCCAATCACGGGCACACAATCCGTCGCAGCAAATCCGGAAATAGGCTGACCAGCCTGATCTTGGATCTCGACGAGCAGGGAGCCGACGGCCGACGTGGAAAAGTTCAGCTCCAAACGGCGGCCGGTGAACTTGAGCGCCTTGGTCAATAGCTCGCCGCCCTCGTAGGGTGCCTGGACGGAGGCGAAACCATCGAGGCGCAGGGAGTATCGGCGCAGATGCGCGGTGGGTTGGGCATTGTCTTGGTTCGTGTAGATTGACAGTTCGGTGGGACTGGTCTGGACGATGCCCCAGGCGGGATAGTTCGAGCGTGAGACCCAGTTGCGTGCGCCGATGCCCAGCCGGATGAATGAACTCAGGAAGGTGCGGTCGTAAAGAATTCCGCCGCGAGTGCTCATCAGCACGGCGTCGGACACGTCCTAGTTGAAGCCTTTGGCCACCTTCAACGCCCGAGCCTCCTCGTCGCTGATGGCCTGCCGGCCGGGCACGAACCGGGCGCCACTGCGAGGTAGATCTGCGGCGCACGGAAATACGGATGCGTTTGATTGGTGTAAAGCTCCTCGATCGGCGATGGGTTTCCATCCGTCAAATAATTCATCAGCACGGGATCGCTCCAGCGCACAAAGTCGGTGCTTTCGCAACGGGCGATGCGGCGGACGCCGTCCCAGACACGGAAATAGCAGAGGTATTTTTGTTCCGACTCGGACCAGAAGGCCACATTTTGAGAATCGAACATGTGGGTGAATTTGAATGGTGCCTTTTCGGGAAGGACCGGCTCGGCGCGCAGCCGCTTCCAGCGCAGGCCGTCCGCCGAGACGTAGGCCGCGAGTCCGCTCGTCGACAACCCGGCCATGGCCTTGTAGCGCTGTTCCGGCGGGCAGGCAGGCCGCGTGTCGATGAAGGGCGCGAAGTTGTGTGAAAAGGGCGGTTCACCGGCGAGCACCACGTTGTTTGACCGGGTGCCGCGCACTTCGAACAGGCCCAGGTTCGGTTTGGTCCAATGGATGCCGTCGTCGGATTCAGCCACACAGGTGACTTCACCGGCGGTGCCATCCACCACCTCCGCTGGCATGCCCCGGTAATACACGCGCAGTCGCGGGCCATCGCGCAGCACGGTGCAGTAGCCGCAGTGGACGCCTTCCCAGGGCTGGTCAAAGCGAAGGACGGCGCCTTCGTCGTGCGGTTCGTGGAGGCGCAGGCGCGTGCGATCCAGCTTGGTGATCAAGTGGTGATCCACGAACAGCTCGCGGCGGGAGCCCAAATCCACGACCGGCGTTTGTGCCAATGCGGTCGGTTGGAACGAAGTGAGGATCAGGCCGGGCAGCAGGGCGGCGAAATATCGGAGGGCCTGGGCGGAAGCAGTTCGAGGCAAAGGTGGTTGAACTTTTGTTTGAGCAGGCATCACGCATTGAGTGCCGGGCACGCCGCTCCACGGTTGGAAACGCGCTGGGCACGGGAGTATGCCTAACATTCTCCGCGATGGTTGCAAATCGAAAACCACGAACGATTGCACCCGCACCGCCCACTTCAGGCGGGATACGGAAGCAAACTAAAACGCGGCGGTCATTTCCTGCGAGCCGGGCGCGGCGAGCTTCGCGTTGATCTGACGGATCAAGGTCTCCGAAAGCTCCACCTGGCTCCATTGACTTTGCCGGTGCGGAGCGCGCGTGATCCAGCGGCGGGGTGGGGAGGCGTGCAATTCTTCACCCGGCGCCTCGCCGAGCACCACGAGTTCCGGAATTTGGTCGTCCGTGGAATTGGGATTCACGAGTGGAAAAACTTCCAGGCGCGCGCGTTGGCCGTTGGTCAAATACAACTCCACCGCCACCGCGCAGCCATTTTGGGATTCGCTCTTAAAACGCCAGTCATCAACATTGATAATCATAAAATAAAAGTGGTTGGGGAGTTGTCCGCACCAAATCTCGGTCGAGGGCTCCCACCCAGAGGTCTATCTGGAACCGGGCCATCCCAACTCACGCTACCATGGACGTGGGAAGTGAAAAAATATTCAAGCGGACGGAAATATTATTTGCCCGGCGACGGGGCAGGACATCGGCGAATCACCATTTCTTTCACGAGCGTGGACGCCATCGGCATGCCAGCCGGTAACCGAGTTGTGTCAGCGAAGCAGCCCGTGGCGCTCGCCGTTATCCGTCGTCTAACTCGCGGTTCCCTCAGGGCCTCTGTCAATCAGGGTTGGACCAGAGCCTCGAGAATCGCTTCGGGGTTACCCGAATTCAGGATGGTGAGGGCCGCGTCGGACTTGGTGATCGAGTAAATGCTGCGGGTGAAGTTGAACCGGTTTTTAAGCGATGCTTCATCCAAAGGCTGGTTTCCGCCAGTGACTCCGCCGACAATGATTAATCGTCGGGGGGCGATGAGCGCGGCGATATGCTGCAGGTCGCCCACGTCGCGCAGAATGCCCGGTGCCATGATACCCAATCGCTGCCCAAAGAAAGGTTCCTCACTCAGGTAGCTGGCTAGCGTGTTCACAGTGACCACGCGACTGATGCGCGGTTCCAATGCTGCGGCGCAGAGGGCCACGACCCCGGCGGGACCGCTGCCGACCAGCGTGACGTCCTTTGGCCAGTCCGGGGCCTGGGCCATGAATGTGAGGGCTGCCTGCACGTCCCGCACCCATTGTCCCAGCAACGGGCGGCCCAACCACAGGGACCATTCGGCGCTATTGTGATCCGGCGCGCGTCCGATCATGTCACCCGCGTGGGCGCGGCTTCCGGTCGCGCGTAATTCCAGGCGCACCACGCGCCAGCCGGCGGCGCTGAATTGATTGGCCAGATTGCTCCTGGAGCCTTTCGGTTCGTTTTCGAAATCCAGGAACACGGCGGCGCGGGCCGGCTGCGTGAACGGTTTGTCATCCAGTTTTAGCTCCAGTTCGATTCCGGGTTCCGGCTCGAACGTGACGGAGAGAGCCCGCGTGGGGAACTGATGGAGGCTCGCCGGCTTCGCGGCCGACGGTCCACCCAACGTGTCGGTCTCCAGCTTTTTCCGCATGGTGCGGGCTTGCAATTTCCATTGGGAGGAACTGGCAGGCACCGAAATCCTGGCTACGAGTTTTCTGCCTTCCGCGGCGGCGAACTTGGGAATGGTCATCCAATCCTCCGGTCGGGACTGCCCGGGGAAACAGCGCAGGGCCTCCGGATCCTCGGTCCTGATTTCCATTTCGGGGATGGGCTCGCCGTCGCCCTCGCCTTTGAGATGTTTGGTCAACCAGCCATACATCGCTTCGCGCATGGGGCGGTTGTAGTCGTGCCCGGTTTCGAAGATGGCGTGGCGGAGATTTTGTGGCAGGCCGTACAATTGGAAGACCGGGGCGGCGAAACGCAACGACTTCTGCGCTTCGTTCACGGAGAATTGAAAGGCGTCCCTGGTGGCGCTGACCACCATAAGGGCGCGGGGCGCGGTCAGCGCGAGCACTCCCCATTCTTCCGTGAACCGCAATGCGCCGGGCACCACTTCACACATGCAGCAGGCGGCACTCAGATAGGCCTGGTAGTTGCCCACGGAGCAGACGGGCACGACGGCTTTGAAACGATTATCCCAGGCGCCGGCATACATGGTCTGATTCCCGCCGCCGCTCGCCCCGGTGATGCCGATGCGGGCGGGATCCACTTCCGGGCGTGTGAGCAGATAATCCACGGCGCGCATATTCTCATAAACCTGGAGACCGGAGAGCGGCAGGCCCACTGGGAAAAGCGTGGCGGCCACCATCTCACCGTGATACTCACCCAACTCCCTGCCGACGCCGCGCTCGCCGGCGCCAAACGCGTCCACGGCGAGCACGAAGAAACCGAGCTTGGCCGGGCCGATGCAGCGCGCCTGCACCACGGGATCCTGTTTGGCACCGCGCCAATGTCCGTGCACGGCGAGGAGGGCAGGGAGCCGGCCGGGCCGATCCGGCACGTACGCGTTGGCGGTCATCCAGATACCGGGGCGGGTTTGGAAGATGAGTTTCTCGATCCGGTAACCCTCCCGCTGAATCTCCCCGAGCTTTTTGGGTTCCAACGCGCACGGGGTCACCGGAAAGCCGCCCCACGCCTTCAACAAATCCTGTCGCAGACGCGTGCGCTGCTGGTTCCACTTCGCGAGGTTGGCGGGTGGTTGGTCATGAGCATGAAGTGC
>JAYTXL010000167.1:0-9887 GCA_043742955.1 Verrucomicrobiota bacterium
GTCCGGCAGGCCTTCCACCACCACCTCGCCGAGCACGCCTTCGGCGGGGTCGGCTTCCCATTGCGTCTGCACGAGGATGCTCTCTGGCTGGTCCGCCAGCGCGATGGATTTGCGGAACAACTCCTGTCCGTTGGCCCGCAGCGCGACCATCGCGGACGCCGCGGGGCCGCGATGCGTCAACTGCACGGTGAAGTTGATCACCGATTTCTCGCCCAGAAAAACCCGTTGCGCACGGGGCTCGGCGAGCGAGAGGTTCGGCGCGTTCGTGGCGTTGATCTCCGGCAGTTCCACGCCCACGTCCTGCAAAAATGGCGGCGTGCCGCTGTTCTCCGCCCACTGGTTTTCCTGGTTGTCGCCGAGCAGGATGATCCGCTTGCGTGCACCCAGCGAATTGGCCAATTGGGCGTTCGCCAGCCGGAACGCCGCAAGATACGAGCCGCGCTGGTGCGACGCCGGCAGTTCTTTCAGCTTCAGTTTCGCCGCTGTGCGGTCGTCGCCGAACCCGACCAGCAGGCGCGGATTGGACGTCAGCTCCACCACCGCGATCTGGGTCTCGCGGCCCGCTTTGGCCAGTTCGGCCACGAGGCGGTCGCGGTCGCGCGTGAAGCCGTCGGCAACCTGATGGCTCAGGGTGTTGTCGAGGATGTAAACGCGGCTTTCCTTGATGACAATGGTGTCCGGGTCGTGCAGAAACGGCCAGGCGAACGCCGCGGCGAGCAGCAGCACCGCGAGCGAGCGCAAGGCGAACAACCACACGTCACGCAACCGGAGCGGGCTTTGGCGCGGCTCGGGCTGGTCGTCGAGGAACCGGAGCGTGGAGAATCGGACGAGGTTCTTCGGCGTCTGACGCCGCAAGTGCAGCCAGACCGGCGCCGCCAGGGCGAGCGCGCCGAGCCAAAGCCAAGGGTTGAGAAAGGAGAAGCTCATTCGCTGCGCGAATTTTGTGCCATGTCGCTATTGATTTGGGCGCACCCGCAGCGCACCGCGTTTAAAACGGATCCCTGGCGGCGCGACCTGGTCGTCGCCAGCCTCATTTCAACCTCTTCCGCTCGGCCAGAAACATCGCCAGGGCCCGCCAGGGATTTTCATCGGTGCGGACGAGGCAATGCGGCATTTCCAAGCTGCGAAACAATTGCCGGTGGCCGTCCATAAATGCCCCCAAGCGCGCCAGATATTTCTCGCGCACGGCGGCAGGCGACACCTGTCGTCGCACCCCGGTTTCGAGATCCTCAAACTGCTTCGCCTCGGTGAACGGAAATTCCAGCTCGTCGCGGTCAAGCACCTGGAAGACGAGCGCTTCGTGGCCGTGAAAGCGGAGCTGCTTGAAACATCGCTCGATTTCTTCGCAGGGCTCCAGCAGGTCGGAGAAAAATAGAATCACACTCCGGCGGTGCCCCAGCCGGACGGCGTGTTCAAGCAAGCGCGCCAGCCGCGCACCGCCGGCGGGCTGGAGCGCTTCGAGCTGGCGCAGCAGCAGGCCGAACTGGGTGGACCGTTGCGACGGGCGGATGAATTGCGGTATGTCGTCCGCGCCGTCCAAGGTGATCAATCCGGCGGCGTCGTTTTGCCGGAGCAGAAACCACGTGAGCGCGGCGGCCAGGATGCGCGCACAGTCGAACTTGCTGCCCCAGGCGCCGCCCCCGCGGTAGGCCATGGACGCGCTGCTGTCGAGCACGACGTAAAAGCGGACGTTGGTCTCCTGCAGGTAGCGCTTGACGCAGAGGCGGTCAGTGCGGGCGAACAGCCGCCAGTCGAGATGCTTCAAGTCGTCGCCGGGCTGGTAATCGCGGTAATCGCTGAACTCGACGCTGAAACCGTGAAATGGACTTTCGTGCAGTCCGTTCAGAAAACCCTCCATGACGTAACGCGCCTTGAAATCGAGCCCCTCCAGGGCGGCGAGGGCCTTGGGATCGAACTTGTCGGCGAGCGTGTTGGCGGTGGCGGTCACGAGACTCTAAATCTTGGCAGCCACGGCTGAATATGGATTGGCACAGCGCGGCTAACTCCGAAACTCCCAACCCCTGCCGGGTAGGGATGGCGCGCGGCGCCGTCCCCGTCGTCGAGCGCAGCGTCAGACGACGGCACCCACGGGTCCGGACGTGCGTCTGGCCACGCCGGTTCCGCCCGATCAAGCCGGGGACATCGCAGCGCGATGTCCCTACCAGTGGCAGGATCAGTGGAAGGGGAAATCCGAACCATGATGGATCGCCATTCTCCATCTTCCATCCAGGGGTCAAACAGTTGTTTCATCCGCGTTGTATTCGAATCACTTCGCAATATCGCCGAGCAGCTTCCCGACGATGTCATCGACGCTTTTCCCCTCGGCGTCCGCCTGGAAGCTGCGGATGAGCCGGTGGCGCAGGATCAGCGGCGCGAGCGCGGCGACGTCGGCGCACGCGACATTGAAGCGGCCCTGCGTGGCGGCGCGGGCGCGCCCTGCGAGGATCAGGAACTGGCTCGCGCGCGGGCTGGCACCCCAGCGAATCCACTTCTTGATATAGTCGGGCGCACTGGCATCGTTCGGGCGCGTGGCGCGGACAAGCCGGACGGCATAATCCACCACGTTCGGCGCAGCGGGAACGAGCGCCACGGCCTCGCGCCATTTCAAAATCTCGTCGCGCGACAGCAACGGTGAGAGCCGAGTCAGCGGCGTGAAGGAATGTTGCGTCACCAGGCCGCGCTCATCTCCCAGCGACGGATAATCAATCAACAGCTCGAACAGGAAACGGTCGAGCTGCGCTTCCGGCAGTGGGTACGTGCCTTCCTGCTCGATCGGATTCTGCGTGGCCAGCACGATGAACGGCTCCTGCAGCTGGTAAGTGTTCCCCGCGACCGTAACGGTTTTTTCCTGCATCGCTTCGAGCAGCGCGGCCTGGGTCTTGGGCGGCGTGCGATTGATCTCGTCGGCCAGCAGCACTTGCGTGAAGACCGGCCCTTGCTTGAACACAAACTTGCGACGGCCCGAGGTCAAATCCTCCTCGAGAATCTCCGTCCCCGTAATGTCGCTGGGCATCAGATCCGGCGTGAACTGGATGCGTGAGAACGGCAAATCCAGCAGCCGCGCCAGCGCCTGGACGAGCAGCGTCTTGGCGAGACCGGGCACGCCGACGAGCAGGCAATGCCCGCGCGCGAGCAGCGCCCAGAGCATGGCGTCTACGGCGGCCTCCTGGCCGACCACAACCTTGGCGGCCTCGGCCTGGAGGGCGCGGACTTTGGCCGGTAGTGTTTCGAGCATCTGGGCGGGGTCTTCGACCAGGAATGGCGGAGGCGTCGCGGGCAGCGGTGTAGTGGGCGTCATAAAGGGATTTCTGGAGTTGTAGCAGCAGGTCGACTGAAAGTCACCAGCGCTTTTGCGCGCGCGATCAAGGGGGCCGGCTCAGCGCGGCCAGTTTATTAGATTGTGGAAGAACTTGCTTGTGGATAGTCTCTGCGGTTGTTGAGCGAAGGCACCCGCATCTTGGAGCTCGTTGGACAAGGCGACCGCCAGGCTGCCGAGGAGTTGTTGCCGCTCGTTTACACTGAACTCCGCCGTCTCGCCGCTTGCAAAATGGCGGGAGAAAAGCCCGGCCAGACTCTTCAACCAACTGCCCTCGTCCACGAAGCGTGGCTCCGACTTGGGGGTGACCAGCAACCCGCCTGGAAAAACCGCGCGCATTTTTTTGGCGCCGCCGCCGAAGCCATGCGCCGGATCCTGATCGAGCGTGCCCGGCGCCGATTGGCTGCCAAACGGGCCAGCGGCCTCGAACCCATCGATCTGGACGAGGTCGAGATTCCCTCGCCGGCTTCAACAGATGACGAACTGCTGGCGGTCAACGAGGCGCTCGAGAAATTGGCCCGCCTCGAACCGCGCCAAGCGGAACTGGTAAAACTCAGATACTTCGTGGGCTTGAATTTTGAAGAGGCCGCCGCCGCTCTCGGCATCGCGGTGCCCACCGCCAAGCAATGGTGGGCTTACTCGCGCGCCTGGCTGACCGTCGAGATTCGCGACTCGGCAACGCGCTGAAATCTTACTGCCTCGACGGGCTCAGAGCCGGTTTGAAAACTCGACCAAAAAGCCGCGTGAGGGCACGCGGCCTACAGGAATCAGCGCAAATCGTGCTGCATTGTAGGCCCGGTGCCCTCACCGGGCCGGTTTTCAAACAGGCTCTCAGGCTTTTTTGCCTTTGGGCAAATGCGTGTCCCAGGTGTGCCCGGACTCCGGCTGCACATGGGTGAAACCAGTGCCGGCCGGCGGATTGGGAACGCGGATGAGGTGCTGGCACGACGGACATTGAATTTGCCGCCCAGCGTGGCATGGATCGCACTTCAACGGCTGATCGCAGTGGGAACAGTAGAATTTGAATTCAGTGGCGCTCATAGGGTTCATCCCAACATGCGCAAAACCGCCGCCAAAAGCATCAGCATCAAAAAAAACGAATATACTTTCTGATCACCGATTGCGCATGTAGAAGCAGATAAACCCTTCCTCGATGCCCATCTCCCCATGTGGGGAAGACAGGCCTTAGTTTCGCCCTCGGACCTGAAAGGAGGAGCTACTCGACACCGGTTTCTTTCGCCCCCGGATTTTCCTGTTCCATGCTTCGGAGGTAAGCCTCGTATATTTTTTCCGGCTCGTGAGCCCGAATTTCGACAGAGCCACATTCGCCGCAGATTTTTGCGCGCAAGCCGACGTAAACAAATTGCTTGAACAGAATCGCCTTTGGATCCTGCGCAATGGCGATACTTAAACGACCGCTGGACCCTTCTCCTTGGTCCAAAATAGGAACATTGGGGATGACCTTCAGCGAACCACATTGGGGGCAGCCAGGGGGTTTCATCGTCGAGTCATCGCCTGGTTCTCCGCCAATCCTAGGCGGGGTTGGATTGACCAACTCTCCCTTGCCGGCACATTTCCAGCACGAATCGAATTGTTCCTCCAGGGACTCCCCGCATTCTGGGCACTTCCACACAAGCCAATCTCCATTAAATTGTCGCAACAGTTATTATCAGGTAACTGCCGGTCAGGCTGAGGTTTATTGGGGAAAAGGCAAGCTAGGAAATGTCATTGAGCGACACTAGCGCTAATGGGTGACCCCGTTTTGGGGGATCATCCCAAAGCCTGAAAATCCGATAGCGGAACTTGCCAACGGACTGGAACCAGCAGAAGGTCGGCGCTAATGATCCCTTTGGAAAAGCAATTTTCCGTCTTCGAGCAAATCGTCAAAAGTAAATTCCTTTCACCTTCAGTCAGTAATCTTGCCCTGCGGAAAACCATCAACCACAAAACATGCTTATGAGTAGTGTCACACAAAACATCGGCTGGGCCGTCGTATTTTCCACCGTCGGCGGCATCGGCGGCATCCTGCTTGTCCTGGTGGCGTCCTATTTCCTGCCGCGCATTCTTGAGCGGCTCACCCCGAACATTGATGAGGGCAGGGAAATCGCCCGTGGCAATGTCGCCGTGGCGCAATACTTCGGCCGCGTGGTCGGGGCGGGCATCATCGGCATCAGCATCGTCGTGGCCGCCGCCGTGCTGGGCGGGATTCTGGCCGCGCTGCATTGAACCGGTTTTCCATACCAGACGCCGCGAACCAGCTCCGACTGTTGAAATGAATCCCGCAATGGTAATGGCGATGAGCCGCCGACATTTAAAGCAAGTCGCCTTGAACCCGTGGAGCTGCCTCTGGCTCCTGATCGGGTTGCTGCTCGCGCAACCCGCTTGGGGCCGCGGCGGCGGCGGTTGTCTGGAACAGGGCACGCCCGTGCTCACGCCGTCGGGGCCGGTGGCCGTCGAAAGGCTCGCCCCCGGGGACGCCGTATGGAGCGTGGTCAACGGTAAAATCCGCGCGGCCACGGTGCAGGTGAGGCTGGAAGTCCAACCGGAGGAATATGTGGAACTGTCCGTCGCGGGTCGCGTGCTGCGATTGACGCCGGAGCACCCGGTGCAAATTGGACCGGGGGTGTTTCGCATCGCCGCTGAACTGCGCGCGGGTGACACGGTCTGGAGCATTGAATCAGACCGTATCCAATCGGTCACGCTGAGATCCGCCCGCCGCATCAAAGCCGAACATGCCGCCTACAATCTGCTCGTCCTGCCCGGCGGAACTTTCCTCGCGGAGGGGGTGGTGGTCCACAACAAGGGCTGTTTTCTTCCGGACACGCCGGTGCTGCGGACGGATGGAAGCGCCGTTCCCATCAGCCAGCTCCGACCCGGTGACGCCGTGCTCGCGTTCACGTCGGAAGAAAAAGTTGTTGCCGCCACGGTGCAATATGTTCTCAGCCACCAAGTGGACGAATACTTCATTGTCACCACTGAGCGCGCGGTCTTGCGGGTGACCGGCGAGCACCCGTTCTTCGTCGGGGCAGGAACGTTCAAGACGCTGGAGAGCCTGCGCGCGGGGGACTCCGTTTTCGCCCGGGACGGCACCACACTTCGCCCCCAGCGCATTCTCCGACTGGAACGGGTGCGCGCACCGGTGGTCGTCTTTAATCTGCAAACAGACGCGCCGCACACTTTCTTCGCACACGGCGTTGCGGTACATAACAAGGGTGGCGGCGGCGGTGGCGGCTTCAGCAGTGGCGGGCGCAGCGGCAGCGGTGGCGGAGAGGACGTGGGGATGCAGCTCTCCAAACCCACTTTGCGCAAGGTGCAGATGATCGCCGGTTTGATCGGCGTGATTTTCGGTTTCCTGATTGTCCGTAAATCAAATCTGGGCGGGAGCGCCTGGTGGGTTGCGTTGGGCACCATCGTGGGAGCCGGTGTTGCGATGGTCATCGTGTTGATAGCAAACTCCTCGGTGTTCGGTGCCATTCTTTGTATGATCGTTCCTGTATGCCTTGCTTCAGTTTTCGAAACAACCCGTCGCGACGAGGAACTTGATTTCCTTTATGCGCCCGGCCAGATCCGCCCCAAGGCCGGGAAGACCCGGAAACTGCTCGAGTTCATCGCCAAGGTGGATGACACGTTTGAGGAAGCCAAACTGAAGTCCCAGGCGGAAGCGACTTTTCGCGAGCTGCAAAAATGCTGGCAGGCGCGAGAATACCAGCCGATGAAGGAATTGCTCATGGCCAATCTCCATGCCGACCACGTGAAACACCTTGCGGGCCTGACCCGCAATCACGAGATCGATACCATCGAAGGCTTGCTCGTGCTCGCGGTGGATATCGTCAATGTCCGCTACACGCACCCGGCGGACGAGCGCGAGTTCACCGCGCTGATCACGGCCATGGCGCGAGACTATTACGTGGATGACCGCACGGGCAAATTCCTACGCGGCGACAAAGCGCTGGTGAAGTTTCAGGAGTTTTGGACGTTCCAACTCCAGCACGGCCGCTGGCTGCTGCGCGAGATTGAGCAGTCCGGCGAATCGGACATTTTGAAGGACGAAAACTTTTTCGAGCAGTTCACCGACCAGGGGGTGCGGAATGTTTACCAGGAACAAGCGGACCAGGAAGGCCCTGCTGGCCCGTGGCTTGAACCGGGCACGGTGAAAAAGGCGCAGCGCCTGGAGCGCCTGCTGAATTTCCTTGTGCATACCGACAAGCTCTGGAACCGCCAACATATGCTCGAAGGCGCGCGGCGCTGCTTTCTGAGCGTGATGCGCGCGCGCGAGGCCAACGCGATCGACGCCGGGACGGAAGCCATACTTTTCCCGGAAGTGACGGCGTCGTTGCGCGGGGAAATCGCCGGCCGGCAGGCGACCGGCCTGGTTTTGGAGCTTCGAAACCTGTGCGTGCGCAAGGTGGAATTGGTGCATGTCGCCAACCGGGCGGAGAACAATCGAGACGAATTCACGGTGCGCATCACGGCCCACGCGCAGCGCGGCCTCAAACGCGGCACGGTGAACGTAAGCCAGCAGGACTATGTGACGGCCTGGGAGGAATATTGGACGTTTGGCCGGTTGGACAACGCTTGGAAGCTCAAGGAAGTCCTGCCCGCCGCGCAGGGCGAAACGCTGCTGGAAAGCGAAAATGTGGACGAGGACAGCAGCACCGATCAGTTGCAATGGTATTACTCCAAGTCGCGTGCTGTGTAGGAGAAAGGCAACATCCCTTTCAGTTCGAGATCCGATTTGAAAAGAAAACGGCTCGGTTCTTGATATTGTTACATGGGATGAAGATCGCAGGCCCGAAAAGTGCCGCGACACTCCTCGATACGGCGGAATTCCCATCAATAGGCGGCATCATCAATAACCATTATTGCGCGGTTTTGGGCGGCACGGTTTGCTGGTATTGCTTGTGGCGGGTCCGCTCGTCTATCATCTGTCCGGCCCGCCGGAGAAGCAGGACTCGGCGTTTCATGACCGCGCCGGTTTGAAATCAGTTAAATCGATGAGGCATCCGGATTATCGATTACCGGGTTGCCCGCTGACTGGGATAAGAAGTCCTGTGTAAATTATGAACCCGTCAGCTGACCACGCCCGAACCAACGCACAACTTATGAGTCCCATACTGCCACTCCCCGGAAGTCCCGCCCCCCAAACCGAATCGAAGCCGCGGACACGAATTCCGCTGTGGCTCAAACTGGGTTACACGCTCTTCATGGCCGTGTTGATCCCGGTGTACTGGAAGAATTATCTGGTGACGTGGATGGGTGCA
Source organism: Verrucomicrobiota bacterium (assembly GCA_043742955.1). GTDB lineage: Bacteria > Verrucomicrobiota > Verrucomicrobiia > Limisphaerales > JAYTXL01 > JAYTXL01. Next base: position 8,578 of record JAYTXL010000167.1, read on the forward strand.
CTCCTGGTGGGGGCCTTCATACCCGTTCATTTCCTGCTTCAGAAATTCGTTGGCCGCGTGCGAGTCCTTCGCTTGTCCCGATGATTTTCGCTTCCTCCATTCCATGAATCCTCCCATCAACAAAAACATACTTTTTGTTGGCCTATTGCGCATATAGAACTAGATGAACACTGCCTCAACGCCCATATCCCCAGCTGGGGAAGCCAGGCTCGCGCAGCCAAAAATATGTCGCGTTGCGAAAAGTATTGCAAGGGTTGGCGGAAAGGTTCAATGACTCAGACCAACTCCGGAGCCCATGAGCGACACTTCTCACAAATCTTCCACTGATTCACCGCCAGGCAAGTTGAACCCCAGTGCCGCGGAGCGCGGTAGCGAAAGGAGGGTTAGCCCAACATTCATTGCGCGGTTTTGGCGGCACGGTTTGCTGATATTCATCGTGGCGGGATGGCTCATCCATTGTCTGCCCGGTCCCCCTGAGCCGCAGGATCCGGCGTTTCATGACTTTGCCGATCAGCGTTTGTTTCTCGGCATTCCCCATTTCGCGGATGTCACTTCCAACCTTCCCTTTCTGCTGGTGGGCGTTGCCGGATTGTGGCTCGGGCAGCGGGGCCGGCTGACGGGTGCCGGCGTTGCCCGGCCGGTGTTCTTCGCGGGAGTGGCGCTGGTGAGCGTCGGTTCCGCGTATTATCATTGGCGGCCGGATAACGGCTCGCTGGTTTGGGACCGGCTGCCCATGACGGTGGGATTCATGGCCATGCTCGCGGCTTTGCTGGGCGAATCCGTCAATGAAAAGTTGGGGCGGCACCTCCTCTTTCCGGCGTTGCTCATTGGTTTCTCCAGCGTGCTCTACTGGCACCGGTACGACGATTTGCGTTTTTACCGGTGGGTGCAGCAGATGCCGTTGCTGGTAATCCTCGTCTTGCTGGCGTTCTTCCGCAGCCGCTACTCGCACCAATGGCTCATGCTGGTGGCGATGGGTTGTTATCTGTTGGCCAAACTGTCCGAGTCGCATGACCGCGAGGTTCTTTCTTTCACCCAGGGAGTGATCGGCGGGCACGCCCTCAAGCATCTCCTGGCGGCAGCGTGTTGTGGCGTCATCGTGGAGATGGTCCGCAGAAGGAAAGCCGTGGCGTCATGACCGAGCCGGTTTGCGATCAGTTAAATCGATATGGAGTCCGCTTTTTCGATTACCGGTTCGCACGGGAGCTGGACTAAGGACCCGCTCAAAAACAAATACCGATAATTAAAGCTGACTTCTAACATAATCCCTCCTTGGGTGCGTAAGTGCTGCAGCACGCCACTTCTATTAA
>JAYTXL010000168.1:0-7304 GCA_043742955.1 Verrucomicrobiota bacterium
GAAGAGACCACTGACGGGAGAATCGGATGCGGGAAATCCGCCCGTCCGGTTCGGAGGGAGGGGCGAGGTTAAATCCCTCGCTCCTACCCCTATCAAAACGCTACCACGCGGTTCAGCGAGCCTCGTGGTTCCGCCAGGTTTTGGACTGCGCTGGTGCTCCGGCGCTTTTCGGGTGAACCGGGTTTCCGCTAGCGGGGTAGCACTCATTCCACCAACCGTACGCCGTATCGCTGTGGTTGTGGCCTCAGCGGTATTAACCCCCTCCGTGTCCATCCGTGGTTTCAACTGAATCGATCCACCTGAGAGCCTGCTCCCCTTGCCGGTTACATTTTCTGCCGGTTCTCCGGGACATTGTTCTCGACAAGCAAATTACGCAACTTTTAGAACGCGCTTTTGCCGAAGCCTCCAAGCTGCCCGAACCCGAGCAGGATGCCGTGGCCTCCGTATTTCTGGCCGAACTCCATTCCGAGCAGCGCTGGACGCAGGCATTTGCTTCTTCGCAAGTTGAGTTGTTGCAACTCGCCGACGAGGCGCTACGCGAGTTCGAGGCCGGCGAGACCCTTCCGATTGCCTCCGCTCGGGGGATGACGCCATTTGGTATTTCGTCGGCTCGCACGCCGACTACGACAAACTCATCAAAACGCTGTGACAATTTCCCTGAATTCTTGTCGTTACGCGCTAGACAAAACCGCATCGCGCTCAGCGTGATTCAATTCCCGCCACTCCCCGGCGGGTAGATCGTTGAGGCGATAATTTCCGATCCGCACCCGGACGAGCCGCAGCGTCGGATGGCCAATGGCCGCCGTCATGCGGCGCACCTGTCGGTTCTTGCCTTCAACGAGTTCGAGGCCAATCCAGCAATCCGGCACATTCTTGCGGAAGCGAATGGGCGGCTCGCGCGGGGTTACCAGCGGTTGCGGGGCCAGCAGTCGCGCGCGGCAGGGCAGCGTTCGGTGGCCCTGGATCACGAGCCCCTTCGCCAGCTCGGCCAGCGCTTCCGCCGATGGAACCCGTTCCACCTGCGCCCAGTACTCACGCTCATGCGCGTGCCGGGGATGCAGCAGGCGCTCGTTCAACTCCGGCTCATCGCTCAGCAGCAGCAGACCTTCGGAGTCCGCATCAAGCCGGCCGATGGGATAAACCCGCGGCGGAAAACCAAACTCCGCGAGCGTGCGATTAGCCGAGCCATCCGAAGTGAACTGGGAAAGCACGCCAAAGGGTTTGTGAAAGGCGATGAGCATCACCGCATTCAAACGTGGCGTGGCGAAAATGGAAATCAATTTGCCGCCCAAGTTCGGGCACGGAAAGATTTATCCTGAATGGAAATTGCCCGCAGATTACGCGGATGGACACGGATACAATTCATTCAGGGAGTTAGCATGAATGTTTTTCCATCCGCCTTTATCCGCGTCATCCGCGGGCAAAAAGAGATTATTTAGCTCAGACAGCCTTTGTCCGATCTCCACTGGTAGTCTCGGTGCAAAAAGAAAGGCTAATTATGTTACCGAGACAGCAAATGGAACTGGGTTTTGATGCGGCGCGCGCCATCCGGCCCACCGTCCGCCGGGAACGCCGGCTCGCGCGCGCCCGCTGGTGGTTCGAACAAATGCACCGGGTGGTCGATCGTGCGTGCGATTGGCAATCCGCCCCGCCGGCTCGCCCCGAGCAACCCTGCCTCAACCTGGCCAAAGGGCGGGCGTAAGCGGGCGCGCAGGATGGCGCCGTATAACCTGCCGCCGGCACGCCAGCACCAGCCCGACTCGGATTTCACGGTAACGCACCGGCCGAGCAATGCCCGGCGCCCCAAACCACCCCCGCATCCGGTTCGTTTTGGGCCCGCTTCTTGCGTTGCTCCTCGCGCAAGACATGATCGTAGGCTTGATGTTGAAACGAATGCAGCCGGAGTAATTTGCCCAGTTGCTCGCGCAAAAACTTCATGCCGTTCAACTGGTCGGAGTCGCGCCTCAGCCCCATCCAGACCAGGTGAATGTGATCCGGCATCAGGCAATACGTCGGGCAGAATAATCCTTCGCGTGCAGCGGCGTGCTGCATCATTTCCCGAAACCCTGCGTGGAAGAGTTCATTAAGCCAGCCTGTGCCGCGTAAAGCGATGGGCAAGATCCAGTGGACGATGGCGTCACCCTGATAATATGCGCGCGGCAGGCGGGGCAGATAAAAGCTGCGATCCGTGCCTTGACCAAATAAACGACGGCGCTGCTCCGCCGTTGATTCCGGCTTCAGGCGCAAGAGAATGGAGCCGGCGCCAACCGTTGGCCACCGTTATCCCCGTAGCCGCGAACGTGAGTTCGATCATTATTCTCCTGTTGGGCAACGCACCTGCAAGATCGACGCACCGGGAGATAATGGAGCAGACTCACGTCTGCTGCTACCCACCAACGAATCGTAGCCTCCGACAGGAGTCGGATCATTCTTCAGTTCCCAGCGGATGCGCTCTCCATGTCAGGCGCGCGAAAGGGCGTAATTTGAGCAGACTCACGTCCGCAGCTACGGGGCTCAAGAAACACCCGCCGCTATTTTCCGGCCGCCCACTTCACCGCATTCGTGAGCAGGGCCTTGTATTCCGGCAGATCATGCGCGCGTCCATCGTGGCCGATGGCCAGGCCAACGATGCGCGCCTGGGGATGCTTCACGATGAAGACGCTCGGATGCGGACGGCTGTACTTCTTGCTCGGTGAGGTTTCCGCGAGAATCTCGAGGGGGGTGCCTTTTTCGTCCGGGGCCATGTAGTAGAGTTCATCGGTGACCTGGAAGCTGGCCGGGACGCCCTTCATCACCGGATGACCGGCCTTCAGGACGTTGACGCTGAATTCGCCCAGCGCGTCGTGCCCGCGCGAACCGCCGCCCGCCAGCACGCGGTTATATTCCGGCCAGTCCCCGAAATTATACCACAGCCCCGGGTGCAGCAGCACGAGGCCCTTGCCGCGGCGGGCAAATTCGAGCAGCGCCTGGCGCAAGGCCGGGGTCGCCCATTCGCTGCGATTCACGCTGAGCACCGCCACGTCCACGTTCGCCAGCTCGCGCGCGGTCACGTCTCCGTCTTCGGTGTAATTCACCGAGTAGCCCGCCGCCTTCAACGTCGCGCTGTCGGCGGTGTTAAACCATTTTCCATAGTCGTGCGAGCTGCCGCCGCCCACCAGAAGCACCTTCACGCCCGCACCCCACACGAGGGGAGCCGGAGGCGCAGCGGGTGCGGCGGGTGCGGGTGTGGCCACCAGGGGAAAATCCAGCGCGTCCGCGTGGGCTTCGCCGAGTTCCGCCGTGAGGGCGGCGAAGGTGGGGGCCACCTGGTTGTTGAAACTTTCCAGGGCGATTTTCTGGATCGGCGCACGGCCCCGGATCACGCGGCTGAACGTGCGCACTTGGGCGTTGTGGTTTACCAGGCCGGGAACCAGCACCGAACCAGGGCCCTGTGGCTGGTCGTTGATGTAATCGATGACATGAACGCCGTTGAGGAGGGTCCAGGACTCCACTTGACCATCGGTGTGGGTGACGCTGAGTTTCGCGACGGGCAATCCCTTGGCTTCATCGCCGCCAAAAGGCCACGCCCAACCGCCGACGGCCCCCAGCACATGCAGCCGGCTGGCTTTCAGATTGAGGTTGGTCACCTCGACTTTTTGAGGGTCATCGACGGTGATTCCGTTGCGGCTCTTCAAAACAACCAGGTTGTTGCCGTTGACCGTTTTATTGGGATGCAGAATTTCAAACGGCACGTCTCCCGCCTTGATCAAGCCGAACTTCTTGAAGTCCAGCATGCCCCCGTTGGGGTCGAGACTCGCATAAATTCCCTTGGTGCTGTTGGCGGTGAACGCCGGGCGCAGGTCGATGAACCGATATTTGCCATCCGCCCCGCACACGTAGGCAAGAATGTCGCGCAGGACCTCCCCGCCAAGCGCCTCGAAACCTTCCGGCATCTGGGAGCGACCCGTGTTGCGGCGGTTTTTGATATCGGCAGTCTTGACGGCAAATTCGCCAGAGTTATTTCGAACGGTGATTACGCTCTTGTTCTCGCTGGCAATCACGCCGTCGATGGACTCGCCATCCTTCGTCTCCAGGCTCCAGGCGATAAAGCTCGGGTCAACCTCCCGGTTCGGATCGAGCACCGAGACCAGCAACTCCGCCGGTCCATGCGCCCCCATGCCCGTGAGTTCAGGGCCAACTTCCTTGCCTTCGCCGTTGAACTTGTGGCACACGGCGCAGTTTTGTGTGAAGGCCGCCTTGCCCTTCACCGCGTCACCGGGTTTCTCCACTTCCGGCGTAAACTTCGCAATCAAGGCGTTCTTCTCTTTCACCTCCGGGCCGCGCAATTCATCGATGACACTGTTCGCGCGGCGGGCCACCGCGCCGTCGCCGTGGGTGCGCAGGCGATAGACACTGGGGGGGCCGAGCGTGGTGAGCGTTATCCGGCCGGATTTCAGGGCTTCGACGAGGGCGAGGGACCAGTCGCTCCGCTTGATGATCTGCCCGAATAAACTTTCCTGCAGCTCGGCGGTCAGCCGCGGCCAGGCCTCGGCGAACAGCGGACCCGCAGCGGCATCCGCCGTGGTCCCGAGCGCCGTGACGATCCGCTTCTGCAAAGCCGGCGACGCGGGCGAGCCGAGCAGCTTGACGACCGCCGGCAAAATCTCCGGATTCAACTGGCGCACGCCGAGCAGGCTGGAGACCACCTGGGCGCGCGCGTCATCCGGCTGGCTGGCATCGTTCAGCCGCGCGGTGAGCTGTGCGAGTTGTGTTTTCAAATCACCGGCCATGGCGCCGCCCTTGTCCCAGCGCGCGATGAGCGGCAGGGCGGCCGCCGGCACTCCGGGATTCGGGGAGCTCAGCAGACTGCGAAATGATAATTCCAATCCGGCGCTCCAAGCGGGCGCCACCGCGGGCCGCAGGCTGCGGCTGAGATTCTCGAGGGCGACTTGCTTCAACGCGTCGCTGCCTTTCGCCCGGCCCAGGCTGGCAATGAGGCGGGCCGCTTCCACTGCGGCGTCAGGGCGCCCGCCGATCTGCTGGCTCAGTTGCTCGACGAGCGGACGGAGTGCGTCGGAGTTGGCCGCGCTCAAGGCATCCGCGATCGCTTGCGCCGGATTCGCGGAGAGCACTCCAACGGCCGCTGATTGCGACCAGGCATCGTTCAAGGCGGGATAAGCGTCCACCAGCGGTTTGGTCGTGGCGGGCGCCGCTTTGCCGAGCGCAAGGATGGCCTCGACTCTCGTCTGGGGATCGGACAATTGTCCCGTAATCGCGCTGATGAGTTTGAGGTCTGCCTCAGCCCGCAGTGAACCAAGAACCTTCAAAGCATTCTTACGGACAGCGGGGCTGGCGTCGCCGATGAGTTTGACCAGCGCGTCTGGGGTGAGCTTTCCGGTTTTGTCCAGAGTCCACAGCGCGGCAATACGGGACTCGACCGGCTTGGCGGCGTTCAGGGCGAGGGATTCCAGCGCCTTAATGTCTGCGGGCGCGAGCGGTTGGGCGGCGGTGGCGGAGAGGGTGAGCAGCCCGACGAGGAGGGCGAGAGAGAATTTCATTTTCATGATTCAGGCGAAATTATTCCAGGATTAGTTTCCCGCCGCTTCGGTCAGCAAACGCTGCGCGCTCATCCGCACATGACGGTTTGAACTTTCCAGGGCCTTGATCAAATCCGCCGGCGACGCATTCGTCAGATTCGGCACGGCAAGTTTCTTTGCCTGTTTGTGGTCCACGCGCCAGATGCGGCCGAAGTAATGGTCGCGGTCGGGGCGCAGCGCGGCGTTGGCCGGACCGTGAATGGTGCCGCGGGTGTCGTTGTGCACGACGGCCTGGTTATAAAAATCGAGGATGTAAAGCGCGCCCTCGGGACCGATGCGCGTTTCGATGGGCCGGAACCATTTGTCACGCCCGCCAATGAACTCGGCCTCGCGTGTCTTATGCGGCTCGAAGCTCACCCCCTCATGGGCCAGCACCTCATGGTGGACAATATTGATGGTGGGTTCAGTGGTGAAGTAGCTGTAATTCCACTCCGCCGGCCAGGTGCCGCCGCTGTAAATCGCGCAGCCCGCCGCCGCCGTGAACGAGCCCACCCAGTCGATCTGGACATACGCCTGTTGATTGTAGGTGATGAGCGGAAACGTCTTGGCCGCGCGGATCATCGGCTTGAAGCTGGTGGTGTTGCCAACCCGCCCGCGCGCGAGCTGGTTCTCGCTCAACACCACGTGCATCAGGAGATCGCCACTGGTCGGCTGCGTGTAAAACAATTCGTTGTCGGGACCGAAATCAAGGCCCCACGTGTTGCCGCCCTTCGAGGACACCTGCTCGATGGCGCTGCCGTCCGGCTTGAAGCGCACCACCCCGGAACCGATACCGCCGAAGTCCTTCGACTTGTCGCCATTGAAAACATGGGCGCTGGCGCTGTAACCGTGCGTCGCATAAATCCAGCCATCGTAGCCCCAGCGCGGATTGTTCATGACCGAATGCGTATCGCTGTTGCCAAGACCGGTGTAAAGCTTCTCCACCTTGTCCGCCTGGCCGTCGCCGTCCGTGTCACGAATCCAGAGAATGTCCGGCGCTTGCACCACAATCACCCCATCTTTGTGAAATACAAAACCCGTGACGAGCTCCAGGCCCTCGAAAAAAATTACTTTCTTGTCCATGCGCCCGTCGCCATCCGTGTCGGTGAGAATGGAAATGCGGTCGATCGCTGGGCGGTCGGTGGTGGGTGGGCGGACGCGGAAGCCGGAATCCTTCCAGGGTGCGCCCTTCATTTCTGCGCGCGGTTCGCGGCGTCCGTTCGGATACTCCGGCGTCTCGGCAACCCACAAGCGTCCGGCGGAATCCCAATCGATATTAATTGGTTTATTGATGAGGGGTTCGCTGGCGACGAGCGAAATCTTGAAGTCCGGATGCACCTCGAGTTTGGCCGCTGATTTTTCCGGTGCGGTCGGACCGCCTTCCGGGTAGCGCAACGACGCCAGTTCAGTCGGGTTGCATAGCTCGTCCACGTGGGTCCGTTTGCCGGCCCACGCGATGCCGCGCAGCATGACGGCCCGGACGTGCGGCAGTTCAAAAGTCTGGTAATGATGTCCGAGGATCGAGACAAACGCGCGGTGGTTATCCTGCTCATACGTCCACATTTGCGGCTGGATGTCATAAACCGACGGCGGCCCGCCCGGACCGCCCCGGCCACTTGGTTTGCTCGGCGTGTAGGTGGCCGCCAGGATGCGCGCCTCCGGCATCATGTGCAGGTCGTAATACATCTCGTCGTCCAGATCGAAGTTCGAGCAGCCCGCCGTGATCGCGTGGCTCGTGTCCATGTAGAA
>JAYTXL010000169.1:0-45017 GCA_043742955.1 Verrucomicrobiota bacterium
GTGCAGGGTGGAGAAATAGTTGGCCAGATTGAGTTGCTGGGCCGCTCGCGGCCCGTGTTCCTGCACAAAGGCGCGTCCGCTCACACTCGCTTCGAGCACGCGCTGAACGCCTAAAATCACGTAGTCTTCGTCGCTTACTTCCGGGCAGGCGCGGGCCCGGGCACTCCGCGCGGCCAGGCCGTGGAGGGGTTGGAAAAAGGCTTCGTTCACAGTTTGGTCTTCAAGGGTCGGATCCATTGATCCAATTTTTGCGGACCAACCCGACGTCAAGCCTATTCCTTGCTTTTCTGCGCCTCATGGCACGGCTTTTCCATCGTCTGAACCCTTTTCCCACCCCGGAAAACCCGACCTGCGGATCGCCCTTCCAGCACCCGTCAGACCCAGTCCTGGCCCTCTATTTCATCTGGCCCCTTCAACACCAATCTGTGAGTGGACAAAATGGCGGGCAAAACAGTGGCAATGGACAAAGGCCTGCCGGCGGCCCCGGTGGTTATGACGGAGGTTTGGGTGGCCTCGCCAACACAACATCACCCGTTGGGGAAGCGGGGCTTGGGCCGGGTGGCGGTCTCCCTGGAGTCACTCGGGGAGAGGGTGGCCGCAATGCCACGCACGCCGCGACCTACGGCAACTCCTATCTCCAGCCACTCATGGGTGGTTCCGGTGGTGGCGGCTCGGCGGTAAGCCCTCCGTACAATGGCTACCACGGCGGTGGCGGTGGCGGTGGCGGTGGCGGTGGCGGTGCCATCCTCATTGCCAGCTCCAGGGATATGGAGATCACCGGTACTATTCTGGCGAACGGCGGTAGCGGGGGCGGCGGTGGTTCTGGTGGTGCAATTCTCCTCAAAGCCGACCGGATCACGACCAGCGGGACTCTGGATGCCAACACCGATGGAAGAATTCGGATAGAAGCAATCGTGCGCAATTTGGGTGGTAGCATTTCTCCCACCCGCCAAGAAGCGGCTCCCACGGGCACGGACGTGCTCAACCGGCCCGCCGGCTTGAGCATCATCCGCATTGCCGGAAGGCCGGTGGGACAACCCCCGACCGCCAGCGTCAACAACCCTGACGTTTCATTCACCAGCGCCAACGCCGTGGCGATTATTGTGACTGGGCAGGGAATTCCCAATGGCACACCGGTTCGGCTACGGATGACCACGCCGCAAGGAGTTATCGGTGTGCCTCGAGTGGGCGATGCGACCGTGCTGTTCAACAATGGTACAGCGACATTCAATGTCGCTATTCCTCCGGGCGTCGGCACCATTCAGGCTTTCGCCGATTACACCATCAATCCATAGCGTTGTATTCACGTTTGAATTGAGCTAGCTTGCCATCGTGAACGAACCGAGACTCAACCGTTACTGGAGCAAAGCACGAATCGCGGCGCGGCTCATCCTAAAGCAAGAGGCCAAACAACCGTGGAATGCCCGCGACCACGATTTGGCGGAGCAGTTCTACCACGATCCCGGCGTGACCAACCGGCTGCTGGATCAGGCCGTGAAAAATCTCACCGCCAGCAAACGCAATGGAAGCAGCCTGTTCGCTCAACTCAACACTTCGCCCGTATGATTGAGCCCAAACCAGGTCCAAGCTGGCGCAAGGCCCGGATCGCCGCCCGGCTGTTGCTCAAGCGGGATAGCCAACACACTTGGAGCCATCGGGACGCGCGGGTGGCGTCCCACCTCCACTCCGACCCGGCGGTGACGAACCGCCTGATTGACCAAGCCTATGTCTTCCACAGCGCAAGAAAACAGGGGCGTCGCCTCTTGGATCGGGCCCATTGAGTGGCAAACGCCGGCCGGAGTGGCTTTGCAACAGCTCGCGGCGCATTTGCCGCCGGAGCGTGTCTGGCGAATCACGGTCTTCGGCTCGGCTCCGATTCAAATCATGGTGGACCCCACCCTCTTGAGCGCGGACGTGGACATTTTCTGCAACGCGGAGGATTTGGAGGGTTTTGTGCGGGCCGCGTCATTGAGCCGCGAACAAACGGATTTCTACATTCAGGTCTGCTCCGGTCTGAATTTCCGAACGTCACCACTGTGGCGGGATCGCGCCAAGGTGGTGTCGTTTGAACATTGCACGTTCATCTTTCCGCACCCGATTGACATTCTGATCGCAAAGTTGAACCGCCTGGAGGAAAACCCGATCCCAATCGAACTGGGCTGCCGCGCATGTGGGTGGTCCAACACGCGCGGTTGTGTTTGGTTGGCGGGCTCGCTTGCTGGATGCAACCCATCCACGCGGCCCAGCAACTCGCCGGCGGCAACGGTGGCACCAATCTCGCGGGCAGTTTCGTCACGATTCCATTCAGCTTCACCGGCGCGACCAACGTGGTGGCCTTGCAGTTTGACGTGGTGTTTGACGGCAGTTCGCTCACCTCCGGCAGTGCTTCCGCAGGCGCGGCGGTGGGTGCGCGAGCGTTCAGTTCGACCGTGCTTACCAACGGCGCACTCCGCGTGGTGCTTTATTCCCCCACCAACGGCTTCCTGCAAAGTGGCGTGATTGCCAACGCGCCACTGGGTATCTCGCCACTGGCCTTGCAGGGAACCACGGGGTTGCTCATCACGAATGCCCTGCTTTCGGATATCACCGGCCAGTCCATAACGCCCGTGACCCTTACCCCCGGGAGTCTCTACATCAGCACGGCCTTGCCCGCGCAATTGGGCACCGTGCTGCGCTCCGTGAATGGCCAGGTGCAATTTCGAGTGACGGGAGGCAATCAGCGCCAGTATGTGATCCAAGGCTCGACGAACCTGATAAACTGGATTTCCATCGGCACCAACATGACTGCGGCCGGGTTGTTAAATTTCACCGACCTCGACGCCACCAACCACACCGTCCGTTTTTACCGGTCGTTGCTCGGGCCGTGAAGAGCGGGCGTCTCGCTGGGTCATTGTCCCGGCGGCGGGACGCCGCCGGAACTCGCAACCGAGACGGCTGCGCTTCGTGGTTCAGGGCACAGATCGTGTATTCTCGCCTTGAAAAGGACGTGAGGGGGCGTGGTCTTGAATCACAGACCATTCTTACGGAGCGATTGGGTGAAGTTTAGCCAAAGTTCCTCGAGGTTCTGGCCGGTGGCTTCTTGAAACTGTCCCTCCCGGTAATTCTTTGCCCGCAGCGCATGGTTCAATTTCTGGACGATTTTCCGGTCATGGTTTTTCTCAATCCAGGCGAGGAAAACGGCGGTGGTTTTGTAGGCGTCGCGATAGCTGGCGCGATCGGGATCGATGCGTGGTGCGGGAACATTCGGTTCGAAATGGGAGAGCCGGATGTAATCAGCGATGCCTTCGACGAGCCAACCCGGGCCACCGGGCGGGTAGGATTGGACCACATGGGTAAGCTCATGGATGACCATCCCCAAGTCATTGGTGTGGCCCTTCACGTAATCGGCGGCGATGTGGATCACGTTGCCACTGGTGGCCGCTACCCCTTTCATGTCCTTGCGCAAACTGATCTGAACGGATTTCGGCGGTTTGAAGCCTTCGCTGGCGAGTCGCTCGCAAATTCGCGGATACCATTCCACACAGAGTCGGCCGGCCTGCCTCCCGAATGAGGCGAGTTCCGGCACCTCCGAAGAATCGACCGTGATCGTGGCGAGCGCATTGCCCGTGGCGTTGGTGGCAACCCCATCCCAGCGGAGGCCGCATTCCTGACCGCGGGCTTTGTCTGGCGAGATCGGCCATGCCACCAAGGCGACGCACAGCAGTAAACAGATTTTCATATCAAGCTTGAACCCTGAACAACGTCAGCCTACCGGTTGCATTGGAATACTGGCAAACCCAAATCAAGCCGCGCTCTCGTTGGGTTCCCCTGCGCTGGAAGCGCGTGATTAACGGTCATATGCCTGCTGCCCAAAAACAGAACCCCTCGGAGTTTTTAAACAGGCTCCAACCCGCAACACGGTAGTAGCAATGGCGGAGCGCGCCCGCCCCGGGCGCAGTAGGCTGCGCCCGCGCGGCCAATGGGGGGCGTGGGTCAGAGCGAACCGTCCCGTGAATTCCGGGGCACCCAAGTTCGGCGCGAAGGCGCGCCGAACTGCGTCCGAGGCGGCCGCGCTCCCCAAGCACTCCTGCGGCATCGTTCCGCAGAGGGCGTCAATATTTCCCTCGCCAAGGCCGTGATGCTGGCGCATATTCTGATGAGAGATGAGTGAACTGCAAGTCATCCAAAACGCCCTGGCACTGACGGCCCGACGACGGCGCTGGCAAAGAGCCTGGATGGGCTTCTGGCACGGGCTGTTGGTCGGTGGCGTGATCTGGCTTCTGGCGCTCGCGGTTTATAAATTCCTGCCGCTTCCCCTGGCGGCTTTGCCCATCGCTGGTTTGGTGGCCGCAGTTTGCATGCTGACGGGATTCCTCAGCGGTTGGTGGCGCCAGCCCTCGCTGGCGCAGATCGCCCGTTGGGTGGACAACCAGGAGCAGCTGAAGGAACGTCTCAGCTCGGCCTTGGAATTTGGTCTGTCGCCGAAGAGCGGACGCTGGCAGCAACTTGTCGTTGCGGATGCCGCTTCCCACGCCCGCAAGCTGAACGCCGTCCAATTGCTGCCGTTCCATTTGCCAAAAGCCAGCCGCTGGGCGTTGCTGGTTCTGGCGCTCGGCGCGGGTTTGGGTTTCGTTCCCGAATACCGCAGCCAGGAATTTGTCCAGAAACAGGCGGACAAACAAAATATCAAATTGGTCGGCCAACAATTGGCGGAGTTGACCAAACGCCAGATCGCGCACCATCCGCCCGCCTTGGAGACGACCCAAAAAGCGATGGACACGGTTTCCGACATCAGTGAGCAGCTTCAGAAAAAGCAGCTCACCCGCAGCGAAGCGTTGAAGGATCTGGCGAATGTCGCGGACAAGATGAAGGAGCAGATCAAGGAGATGGGCAAAGATCCGGCGCTGCGCCGCTTGGAAAAAGCCGGTCGCACACCCGGCGGTGAAACGACCACCAGCCCCTCGGCCCTGCAGAAAAAAATGGCAGAACTTTCCAAGACGCTCGGTGACAAGGCGGCCTCGCCGGACAAACTCGACAAGCTCAAGAAGGACTTGCAGAAGCTGAAGGACGCCGCCGCCGGTTTGCCCGACAGCAATTCGCCCAATGCTGATTCTGCGCGCGACCAATTGTCGCAATCACTTTCAAGCCTGGCGCAGCAAGCGCGGGACTTGGGTGCGGACCTGCCTGGGCTTGAGCAAGCGATCGCCGCGTTGGCGCAGGCCAAGCCCGATCTGGCCCTCAAGGATTTGCAACAGGCGCTGAACGATCTCGAAAAAATGCGGGACATGGCCAAAGCTTTGCAACAGCTCCAGCAACAAGCCTCCAAGCTGGGCAAGGATCTGGCCGAGCAGTTGAAAAATGGCCAGGTGGAAGCAGCGCAATCCACGCTTCAAAAGATGGCGGACCAATTGCAGGCGGCCGGCCTCGCGCCCGAAGAGTTTAAGAAATTAATGGCGGACATTTCCAAGGCCGTGGACCCCGCCGGCGAATACGGGAAGGTGGCTGACCTCCTGAAGCAAGCCACCCAACAGATGCAGCAGGGACAAAAGCCGGCGGCCTCGGAGTCCCTGTCCGATGCGGCGAAGGAATTGGCGAAGTTGATGGAGAAAATGAGCGATGCCGAATCGCTCATGGCCAGTCTGGATGCCTTGCAAAAAGCCGAACTCGCCATTGGTTCAGGCAAGTGACTAGGCACCACTTGCGCGCTCGGTTCGAGCGCCGGAAGCGGCCCGGGCGGCAAGCCTGGACGCGGTGTCGGCACGTGGGCTGACGAACAAACCGGCTGGCAAACGGCACCGGAGATCGCCGATCTTTGGGACAATTCCGGGGTCGAGCGGGCAGATGAAAATGCCCGCGGTCACGCCGAACGCGGGGATGGCAAGCTGGCTGGCAATCTCACGCCGACAAAAGTAAAGGGTCAATTTGCCCCCGGCGGCCAGATGCCCAGCATCACGCTGAAAGGCGTCAGCATTAAAGGCCAGAGCAATGTCAAATATGAGGAAGCGGTCACTGCGGCGCAGACTGAAGCCCAAAGTGCCTTGAGTCAGGAAAAAGTTCCACGCGCCTACAAAGGCTCGGTGCGGGATTATTTCGACGACTTGAAGAAATAGCCAATGGTCCTTTCGCGGATGAAAGGTGAATTAAGCGCGAAGGAGGAGCGCGCAAATCTGTATTTCATTTCGATCTCCGCTATGTTTTCATTAACCCCATGAACACCGAAGAACAAATCGCCTCGTTCCGCCAGACTTACGGCGCTCTCACCACCGAAATTGGCAAAGTCATCGTCGGCCATGAAGAGATCGTCGCGGGCACGCTTACGGCCGTCCTGGCGGGGGGGCATGTCCTGCTCGAAGGCGTCCCCGGTCTCGGCAAGACGCTCCTGGTCCGCACGTTGAGTGAAGTGTTGGACCTGTCCTTCAACCGCATCCAATTCACGCCGGACTTGATGCCTGCCGACATCCTGGGCACGAATCTGGTCGTCGAGAATCCGGATGGCCGGCGGGAATTTCAATTTCAGCGCGGCCCCATTTTTGCGCATTTGTTGCTCGCCGACGAAATCAATCGCGCCACGCCGAAGACGCAATCAGCCATGCTCGAGGCGATGCAGGAAAAAAGTGTCACCGCCGGTGGTGAAATCCGCAAGCTCATCGAACCGTTCTTTGTGCTGGCCACGCAGAATCCCATCGATCAGGAAGGGACCTATCCACTTCCGGAAGCGCAACTCGACCGTTTTTTCTTCAAGCTGATCGTGGGTTATCCCAATGCAGCGGAGTTGACTGAAGTCCTCAGCCGCACGACCGAAGGCACGCGGGCGAAACCGGAGAAAGTCCTCGACGGTGCGTCGTTGTTGGAATTGCAACAACTCGTGCGGCAGGTGCCGGTGGCTTCGCATGTGAAGGATTATGCGGTTCGTCTCGTGCTCGCCACGCATCCCAAAACGCCGACCGCAGCGCCGATCACGAACCAATACCTGCGTTTCGGCAGCAGCCCGCGCGGTGGCCAATGCCTGTTGCTCGCGGGCAAGGTGCGCGCGCTCACCGAAGGCCGATTCAATGTCAGCTTCGACGACATTCAAGCTGCGGCGCACGCCGCGATGCGCCACCGGCTGATCCTGAATTTTGAAGCCGAAGCCGAAGGCATCACCACCGACCAAATCGTCACGCAGATTCTCAAGGATGTGCCCCGGGATGCGGGGGCGCTGGCGGCGTAAGGCGAGCCCGCGACCGACCCACGTATGGACAAAACCGAAGCAACGGAGAGTGTCGAGTCGGCCAAACGTTTGGAGCAGGTCATGGATTGTGACACCGACCGATGAGACTGAATTTGTTGCCTGCGGTCATGATTATTACCATCCACCGAATGTCAGCCCTTTTCTTTCGTTTTGAGTTCGTTGCCTCGCCCGCCCTCACCCCGGCCCTCTCCCCCAGGAGAGGGGGAATCGTCCGCCGCGGGTTGAGCCATCGGAATGCGTCGGTCGTTCGGAAGTTTTCTCCCGCGAACCATCAGCTAGCGGCGACAGGCCATTCGACTTCCGAATTACACGAGCGCGTCCATTTGCCATTCCCTCTCCCCGTGGGAGAGGGCCAGGGTGAGGGCGAGCGTCACGCTGACTTCAAACGAACATCGAACGTCGAACAGCGAACCTTCAACGCTCAACGAACTCGACGCGTTTCTGTTGGAAGTTGGAGGTTGAATGTTGGTTGTTGGACACTTCCCCCTTGCTCCACACCGCGCTTGCACTCGCACCGCGACTGGACAATCGTGGCTCATGGTTCAGCCGGAAGACATCGTGGGCGGCGAATGGGCCGAGTGGTATCGCCTGACGCCGCTCGAACGCTGGCACGCCAGCGGCGAGTTGTGGGAGCATTACCTTTCCATCGGAGGTTCGCTTGATCCCGAGCCGGATACGGAAAGTCCTTTCTACGATGGCAGCGTGCCAGGTCCGTGCCCTGCTGATGGGCGGCCAGGCCTGCGTCTTCTACGGCGCAGCGGAGTTTAGCCGCGACACCGACCTCCTCATTCTCGCGGACGCGGAGAATCTCCAACGCCTTTCCGCCGCGCTGCAGGAACTTCAGGCCGGGTGCATCACCGTCCCGCCGTTCGCCGCCGAATTTCTCGAACGCGGCCACGCCATTCATTTCCGCTGTGAACATCCTGACGCCGCTGACATGCGCGTGGACGTGATGTCCAAACTGCGCGAAATTGATCCGTTCCCCGCACTCTGGGAACGCCGCACCACGCTGGCCGACGATGACGGCACCATTTACGAATTGCTCTCGCTGCCCGATCTGGTGCAAGCGAAGAAAACCCAGCGCAGCAAAGATTGGCCGATGTTGCAACGGCTCGTTGAATCACACTATCTGCAACATCGCGCCACCCCGACCCCGGAGCGGCAACGATTCTGGCTGTTAGAAATGCGCACCCCGGATTTGCTTTGCGAGGCGGCACAAGCCGTGCCAACGGTCACGCGGGCACTGGTATCAAAACGCCCGTTGCTCAAACTCGCTGAGCCCGGCCAGCTGGGTGAGTTGGCCGAGGCTTTGGCCAGCGAAGAACGCGGTGAACGCGAGCGTGATAGAATTTACTGGCAGCCGCTGAAGACGGAGCTGGAACAACTCCGCCACGCCGCGCGGAAAATTTGACCATGTCTCTCCTCCCCCCCGAACTTCTCCGTCGGCTCGAACAATTCCAATTGCTCGCCGCGCGGCGCGCGAAGAGCTCGGCGCGGGGCGAGCGCCGCAGCCAGGCGCGCGGGCAATCGGTGGAGTTTGCCGATCACCGCAACTACGTTTCCGGCGATGACTTTCGTTATCTCGATTGGAATCTTTTTGGACGCCTGGATAAACTGTTTCTCAAACTCTACGAAGAGGAACGCGAGCTGCCGGTCACCATTTTTCTAGATGCCAGCGAGTCGATGACCTTCGGTTCGCCGCGCAAGTTTGATTTCGCCCGCCAGATTGCCGCGGCCATCGGTTACGTGGCGCTCTGTGGCTTTGACCGCGTGAGCATCGTGCCGTTTCCCGACATTCCCAGCGCGGAGTTCATCGTGCGCGGTCCGGAACTGGCTGCGCGCGGCGCCTTGCGGGCGGTGCGCGGGCGGAAATCCGCGCTACAATATTTTCAAAACCTGCACCAGCTCACCGCCGGCGGCACCGCCAATCTGAATGAATCACTGCGGCGCGGCGCGTTGCAGGCGCGCCAGGCGGGCATGGCGGTGATTCTCAGTGATTTTCTCGATCCCGAAGGTTATGAGACGGGCCTGACGGCGTTGATGGGCCGCGGCTTCCAAATCAATGCCGTGCAGATCCTCGCGCCGGAAGAACTCACGCCGCTGACGTTTGGCGACCTGCGGTTGATCGATGCGGAGAGCGGCGCGCAAACGGAGGTGACCTTCGGCCGCTACCGCCTCCAGGCTTACCAGCGGATGGTGCAAAACTTTTGCCAGCGATTGCTGGAACATTGCCAGTCGCGCGGCGTGAGTTTTTTCATGTCTGGTTCCGATGCGTCGCTGGAACATCTCCTCCTCAAACAACTGCGGCAGGCGGAGATGTGGGGATGAACCTGACCCTGCATCTGCTGACCCCCGGTAACAAGGAATGAACTTTCTTACGCCAGCCGCCGTTGCCTTTGCCGCCTCGATCCCGGTGGTGATCGTGTTCTATTTGCTCAAACGCAAGCGGACGGTGAAGTTGGTTTCGAGCACGCTGCTCTGGCAGAAGTTTCTGGCCGAGACGCAGGCCAATGCACCGTTTCAACGACTGCGCCACAATTGGCTGCTCCTGCTGCAGCTCCTCCTGCTGATCTTCCTGCTTTTCGCCCTGGCGCGACCGTACTTCGCCGGCAAAACCTCCGGTGGCAACATGTTCGTGCTGATTCTCGATGCTTCGGCCTCGATGCAGAGCACCGATGAGTCGCCATCCCGCTTCGAAAAAGCGCGCGCCGAGGCGCTCCAGCTCGTGAACCGCCTGCGGGACGATGACCAGATGATCGTGGTGCAGGCCGCCGCCCGCACCGAGGTTAAACAATCACCGACCAGCGAGAAATCCGCGCTGCGCCGGGCCATCGAAGCCTGCACCGTGGCCGACTCGCCCACGCGTCTGGTGGACGCGCTGAAGCTGGCCGAGTCTTCGACGCGCAACAACGACCACGCCGAGATCCATCTCTTCAGCGACGGCGCGGTGCCGGACTTGAGCGAGTTCGAAAACAAGGGCCTGCGCCTTGTATTCCATGGCGTCGGACAGCGGGCAAATAATATTGGGATCACCTCGTTGGATGTTCGCACCAACCCGGAGGACGCCAATCAACGCGCGATTTTCACGAGTGTGGGCAACTACTCGACCAATGCCGTGCAGACCGAGCTGGAGTTGCGGTTCAACGATCAGTTGCTCGAAACGCGCCCGTTGACCCTCGCGCCGCGCCAGCCCTCGCCCCAAGTGTTCATCGTGCCGCAGTCACGGGATGGAGTTTTTACCGTGCGCCTCACTGCCAAGGACGACTTGGCCGTGGATAACCAGGCTTCGATCGTAAGCCTGCTGCCGCAACCGGTAAAGGTGCTGCTGATTTCGCGCGGCAACCGCTTTCTCGAAAAGGCGCTGCGGGCCGTGGCCAACGCGCAAGTGAGTGTGGCCGCCGATTTGCTGGAGCCGGCCCACAACTTCGATGTGGTGGTGGTCGACGACGCCCGCCCGACGGTCTGGCCGGCGGGAAGCGTGCTCGCCATACACACGGCGAACACAAACTGGTTTGAGGATATGTCCAAAGCGGTTGCGCCGGTGATTGTCGATTGGAAGAGCACGCATCCGCTGTTGCGTTTCGCCAGTTTCGACAACGTGCAAATCAGCGAAAGCATCGCCGTCAAGACGCCGATCTGGGCGACGACGCTGGTGGATTCGCAGCAGACGCCGCTGATCCTCGCGGGCGAGCTGGAGCGGCAACGCATCGTCTGGGTCGGTTTCGACACGCTGCAAAGCACGTGGCCGCTGCGCATCTCCTTTCCCATCTTCATCGCCAACGCGCTGGACTGGTTGAATCCCGCCACCGCCAACGCGGCCCTCCTCACGGTGCGCTCGGGTGACCCGTTTCGCATGGGGTTGCCGGAAGCGGCGACTGCCGCGCAAGTCACGCCGCCGGACGGCAAGGCGAAACCCCTGACGTTGGATGCCAACGCGCGGGAGATTGTTTTTGGGGACACGGCCAAGCAGGGCATCTATCGGCTGCGCGCCGGCACGAACGAAACGGTGTTCTGTGTGAACCTGATGGACGCGGCGGAGAGCGACACCACGCCGCGGGAAGTTTTGCAATTGGGCAAGTATGGCAAGGTGGCGGCGACCACCACGCGCCGCGCGAACCTGGAAATCTGGCGCTGGATCGCGCTCGCGGGACTGTTCGTGCTGCTGTTTGAGTGGTGGTATTACCATCGGAGGACGGCGTGAGCAGAACTCTGAGCATTAAGGAATTGATCCTCGTTGGGTTGGGAATTGCGGCTGTGCTATTCCTTTCAGCGAGGATCCTGCCACCGCTAACTCATCAAGTCCCGGGCAGAGAAAAATTATCGGAAGTCATTGTTTACACTTCCCAAGACCAGGAATACGCCGAGCTGATCCTCCGCGAGTTCACGAAGCAGACCGGCATCCGCGCTCTCGCGGTTTATGACAGCGAAGCGGCCAAGACGGTTGGATTGGTGAATCGCCTGATTGCTGAGAGCGCGCACCCGCAGTGTGACGTGTTCTGGAACAGCGAGGAATTTCGCATTCATCAACTCGCGGCGAAGAATCTCTTTCGCGAGCAGGACGCCTGGAAAGCGTTCGGCTATCGCAGCCGTCGGCTGGTGGTGAACACCAACTTGCTGGCCGCGGCCGCAGCACCCCATTCCTGGAGCGAGCTTACCAATGAGCAGTGGCGGGGCAAGGTCGCGCTCTCCTATCCGCTTTTTGGCACGGTGGCGACGCACTTTCTGGCGTTGCGCCAATCGTGGGGCAACACCCGTTGGCAGGCGTGGTGCCGCGCTCTGCAAGCGAACAAACCCCTGATGGTCGATGGCAATTCCGTGGTGGTGAAGCTGGTTGGCAGCGGCGAGGCGTGGATCGGGATGACTGACTCGGACGACATTGCCGCCGGGCAGCGCGAAGGTCTGCCGGTAGCCGCTCTGCCTTTGACCGGGGAATCCCTGCTCATTCCCAACACGGTTGGGGTGGTGCGTGGGGCGCCGCATCCGGCCGCCGCGCAAAAACTTTTTGCATATCTCCAGAGCCCGCAAGTCGTGGGCCAGCTCGTCGCCGCCCGCGCGCTTGAAGGCGCTTTGGCCAGTGAAGTCGTGACATCGACTCTCAAACCAAACTGGCCGGACCTGCTTCGTGAATTGGAACCCGCGACCGCGACGTTGAAGGAGATCTTTCTCCGATGAACTGGCTGCTGCTCCAAAACAGTTTGCTGGTTGGCGCGTTCGCGACGCTACTGGCGACCCTTTTTGGGCTCATCGTGGCGCTCTGGCTGGCCGGCTTGGAAGCCCGCTGGCGCAATGTGTTTTTGATGCTCGCCGTGGTGGCGCTGGCTTTGCCGCCGTTTCTGGTGACCAACTGCTGGCTGCATCTGCTCGGCCACACCGGCGTCTGGCGAAATTGGTTGCCGCTCAATATTTACTCGTTGGGCGGCACGGTCTGGATTCTGGCCTTGTTACTTTGGCCCATCACGACCTTGGCGGTGCTCGCTGCCTGGCGGCGGTTGCAGCCCGCGCACCTCGAAGCCGATGCGCTGCTGGCGGGTGGGCGTCTCATCCGCTGGCTGCTGTGGCCGATGGCGCGCGGTGCCTTGGGGCAGGCTCTCGGGCTGACCTTCGTGCTCGCGCTGAACCATTTTGCCGTGCCCGCCATTTTGCAGACCAAGGTGTTTCCCGCCGAAGTTTGGGTGAGTTTCAATACCACGTTTGATTACCTCGCGGCGGTCAGGCTAAGTGGGCCGCTCGTGCTGGCGCCGCTGGCGCTGCTGATCTGGTTGAAGCGGGGTGAAATCGCCTGGGCTCGCATCGCCGACCCAGCGTCGCCGCAACTCCTGCGCCGGCAATTGGGCGATGGTTTGTTCGTCCTTTGCGGCATCGCTGCGGGAATCGTTTTCGCTTTATCAGTCGGATTGCCCGCCGCCCAGCTGCTCGGCGCCCCCGGAACGTGGTTGCATTTCGCGGCGGCCTTGTCCGCCGGTTGGTCGGCCTGCCTGAATTCGTTCGCACTGTCGGCACTCACGGCATCGTTTACGGTATTGGGTGGGCTCGCCACCTGGCGCTGGCGGGTGGGCGTTTTTCTTTGGCTGCCGTTTCTGGTGCCGGGTGTTCTGCTGGGAATCGCGTTAATAGTGCTGCTAAATCGGCCCCCGTTCACGGCGTTTTATCAGAGCGCGGGAGTGGTCGTCCTGGCGTGGAGCATTCGCTACCTAGCGATTGGTTGGAACGGCGCGGCGTGCGCCCGGCGAAGTGTGGACCCCAGTTTGACGGAGGCCGCGCGCCTGGACGGTGCGAATCGCTGGCAACTTTTCCGCCATGTCCATTGGCCGCAACTCGCGCCGCAACTCGCGGCTGCGTGGTATGTCGTATATCTGCTCTGCCTGTGGGATGTGGAAACGCTGGTGTTGGTGGTGCCGCCGGGCGGAGAAACGCTGGCGTTGCGAGTATTCAACCTCCTGCACTACGGACACAACTCCCAGGTGAATGCGCTCTGCCTGCTGTTGCTGGTGCTCGCCGCGCTGCCGCTGGCCGGGCGGTTGGTCGTGCGGGCCGGTGCGGCCCGGCGCATTTCTTCAGGGTTAGCTCTGCTCGCGGCGGGCTTGACGGTCGTCGGTTGCACCCCGCCAATCGCTGCGAACGAAATACTTATTGAAAGCCAGTTGTTCGACCGCGTGCGGGTAATCGGCACGCGCGGCACCGGATTGGGGCAGTTCAACAAGCCGCGGTCCGTTGCGGTGGACGCGCACGACAATCTGTACGTCGCGGATATGACCGGTCGCGTGCAAAAGTTTTCTTCGGACGGAGTGTTCCTGCTTTCCTGGCAGATGCCGCAGACCGATCTCGGCCGACCGAAAGGGATGTGTCGTGATGGGGCGGGCAACATTGTCGTGTTGGAACCGCACTATTCACGGGTGAATCATTTCTCCATCGAAGGCAAATTGGTCAGGCAATGGGGCGAGCCTGGGACAAACGCGGGTCAGGTGTATTTTCCGCGTTCCGCCGCGGTTAATTCCAAGGGCGAAATCTACATCAGCGAATATGGTCTCACGGAACGGGTGCAACATTTTTCGGCCCAGGGCAACACTTTCCTGAACATCTTTGGCGCGCCGGGGGGCGGGGCAGGGGAGTTTAACCGCGCTGAAGGAATTGGGATTGGCCCCCAGGATCAGGTGGTGGTGGCGGATTCCTGCAATCATCGGGTTCAAATCTTTTCTCCGGCCGGAAAATATCTCCGCACTTATGGCCGTGCGGGCCGCGCCCGGGGAGAATTGAGTTATCCCTGCGATGTGCGCGTGGACGCAGCGGGATACCAGTATGTATGTGAATTCGGGAACAGCCGCATCCAGATTTTTGACGCGCAGGATCGGCCGCTGGAATTGCTCGGCGGTGTCGGTGCGGCACCGGGTCAATTCAGCAACCCGTGGGGCATTGCGCTTGATTCGGCGGGCAATCTTTACGTGGCGGATTCCATGAACCATCGCGTGCAAAAGTTTTTCCGCAAGGCGACGGTTTCGCAGCCAGTGGTTTCAATGCGGTCGTCCAAATGAACTTCCAATTCTCCAACCCGAACTATTTGCTCCTGCTGCCTTTGGCGCTGGCCTGGGTGCTCTGGTTCGCGTGGAAGTCCGATGTGCAGGTCAGCCCTTGGCGTCGGGGTCTGGGCACGGCTGTCCGACTGGTGGTTTTGCTGGCGCTGGTCTTCGCCCTGGCCGGCCTGCAATGGCTGCGCCCGCTTGAGGGCGTGAACATTTTCTTCGTGCTGGATCGTTCCGACAGCGTGCCTTCGGCGCAACAGGAGAAAGCCCGGCTCTACGTCAACCAGGTTGCCAAGCAGAAAAATAAAAACGACCAGGCCGGCGTGCTGGTGTTCGGCACAGCGGCCAGCATCGAGTCCACGCCCAACGTCGCGGTGGACGTGCAAAAGATCCAGGCGGTCGTCGATACCAGCCGCAGCGATATTGCCGGCGCCATCCGCCTGGGTACGGCGGCCTTTCCCGAGACCGGCCAGAAACGACTGGTGCTCCTGACCGATGGCAATGAAAACATCGGCGACGCGCTCGCTGCGGCGCTCGCCGCCAGACCGCTCGGCGTGAGCCTTGATGTGGTGCCGCTCGGAGTGGCGCGCGGCCAGGATGTGTCGGTGCAGAAACTCACGCTGCCGAACGGGCTGAAGAAAGGGCAGACGTTCGAGGCGAAAATCTTTGTGCAAGCCGATCAGGCGCAACCGGCGACGGTGCGATTATATCGCAACGATGAATTGCTCGGGGAGCAGCAGGTTGAGTTAAGCGCGGGCAAGAACCTGTTCTCTTTTCCCCAGACCTTGAAGGAGGCCGGCTTTTATAGCTACAACGTCCAAGTCGAGGCGGCGCGGGACCTGGTCCCGCAGAACAACAAGGCCACCAGTTTTACCAGCGTGCGCGGCGAGCCGAGCGTGCTGCTGGTGTCGGATGACCCGTCGCAAAACCGTCGATTGCTCGAGGCGCTGCGGTCCTCGCAGTTGGAGGTCAAATCCATTGATCTCAGCGATTTTCCCAATTCGCTGGCCGAGTTGCAAAGTTACGACGTGATTTTCCTATGCAACATTGCCGCCGGTGATTTGGGCACGGAGATGATGCGGTTGGTGGAGAGTGCGGTGCGGGATTTTGGGGTGGGGTTGGTGTGTATCGGCGGTGAACAGACCTATGCTGCGGGCGGTTATCGGGGCACACCACTCGAAGCAACGCTACCGGTGGACATGGAATTGGACAGCAAGAAAGTGCTGCCCAAGGGCGCGCTGGCGCTGGTGATGCACGGCATGGAGTTCGAGAATGGCAACCAGGTGGCGCGGGATATTGCCATCGCCGCGCTGGAAGCGATGGGGCCCCAGGATGAGTTGGGAGTGCTGCTCTGGGACGGCCGCGATAGCTGGCTGTTTCCCATGACCGTGGTGGGAAATAAGAAAGATTTGGGGCGCAAGATCAACGGCATGAACCAGGGCGACCTCATGAATTTCCAAAATCTGATGAGCATGGCCCATGCCGGGTTAAAGAAATCCAACGCCAACCTCAAACACTTGATAATCTTCAGCGACGGGGATCCGGGCGCGCCGACGCAGGCTTTGATCAGCGCCATGGTGAGTGACAAGATCACGATCAGCACCGTGATGATTGGTGCGCACGTCAAGCCCGATACCATGATCTGGATGGCCGACCAGGGGAAGGGACGGTTTTACGACGTGCGTTCGGCCGGGCAGTTACCGCAAATTTTCTTGAAAGAGACGGCGGTGATATTGAAATCGGCGATCTTTGAGGAGCCATTCAAACCGCAACTTGCCGCCAGCAGTGAATTGGTACGCGGGATCGGTGCCAGCGAATATCCCACCTTGCGCGGCTATGTCGCGACTTCAGCCAAGGCGCGCGCGGAAACACCACTGGTTTCGGACAAAGGCGATCCGTTGCTCGCACACTGGCAATATGGCTTGGGTCGCGCCGTCGCCTTTACCTCGGATGCCAAAGCGAAGTGGGCAAAGGACTGGCAGACCTGGGGGAAGTATCAGCAGTTCTGGTCGCAAATTGCCAAGTGGAGTTTGCGGCGGTTGGAGAATGCCGACTTCACCACTGAGGTTTCGGTGGACAAGGGGGACGGGGTCATCAGTGTGGAGGCTCTGGATCCCGAAGGGAACTACCGCAATTTTCTCGCCCTGCAAACGGTTGTGGTCAGTCCCAGAGGCGAGCGGCAGACCGTGCGACTGGAACAGACCGGGCCAGGACATTACGAGGCGCATTTTCCAACGAAGGAAGTGGGTGCGTATTTGCTGAATTTGATGGATATGAAAGATGGCAAGGCGCGCGGGACCCAGGTGCTGGGCGCGAGCGTGAATTATTCGCCGGAATTTAACGCCACGGAATCCAATCTGAACCTGCTGAAGCGTCTGGCCGAAACCGGGGGCGGCAAAATGCTCGATCTGGCCTCGCCGGGCGACAACCCGTTTCTGCATGACCGTCGCAAAACCTATCAGCCGCGGGACCTCTGGGAATGGCTGCTCAAGCTGGCAGTGGTGCTTTTTACCCTCGACGTCGGGGTGCGACGAATTTACATCGACCGCGACGAATGGCTGCGCGCAACGCAAAATCTCCGCCGCTGGCTCTTCTTCTGGCGCGGCGTCCCGCGCACCCCGGAGGCAGACGAATCGCTCTCGGCTCTGCTGGCCCGCCGGGAGCAGGTGCGTTCGACTCAGACCGCGCCGGCGATGCAATCCAATCCGGACTTGTTCCGTCCGCAGACACCCATCGCACCGGAGAGGCTCGCGCAGCCTTTCAGGCTCCAGGAAGCCGTTGAACCGGTGAAAGTGGAAAGCCCGCCGGCGGACGGCGGTGCCAGGAATGTGCCGGAGCAACCTACGAGCACGGCTGGAAAGCTGCTCGATGCCAAACGCCGGGCGCAGCGGCGCCACGAGCCACCCAAATGAGATACGCAATCTGGGCGGACATTCTCGACTTCATCAACGTCGGCAGCGTAGGACAATCACGCGCTGGCATTCGCAAGGCGACCTACGTGATTTACGATTTGGACCAACGGTCGATTGAACTGCGCCGGTTGGATTTTCCGACGAATGATGCACCGGCGGCACTCCTGGCCGTCAGATGAACGAGGGCACCCCAACGCGTTGCGTGCGCTTGCGCGGCGCCGAATAAAACCGTTGCATGAATAGGCATAAATGTGTCTTGATTAGTGGCCGTCATTTTGCAGAAATAGCTCAATATTTGAGCCTTAGGCAGGTGGATGGAACGGCAGTTTAAAAAATGGTAGTAACCTGAAATGAACCGGTTGCGACTTCAGGTAGACTATTCAGGTTCCGTGCAGGGCGTGGGTTTTCGCTATACGGTTAAGTCGCTGGCAGCCGGATATGAAGTGGTCGGCACGATTCGGAACTTGCCGGACGGCAGAGTTGAGTTGATTGTCGAGGGATTGAAAACAGAGCTGGAAGCATTTCAGCAGGCGGTTCGGGATTCTGGCTTGGGTCGCCTGATCAAGCAGGAAGAGGCAAGCTGGGGCGGTGCGGGCGGTGGTTTTTTCGGTTTTGAAATTGTCAGGTAATTATGGGACACGTTTAAGATGAAGTACGCGATCATTGCCGACATACATGGCAACTTGGAGGCCCTGCAAGTGGTTTTGGAGGATTGCAAAAACCAGAAGGTCACGCATTACGCCTGCCTGGGCGATGTGGTCGGGTACAACGCCAATCCCAAGGAGTGCCTCGATATCATCCGGGACATGGGCATGCCGATCGTGAAGGGAAATCACGACGAATATTGTTCTTCCGAGCAAGAGCTCGATGGTTTTAATGCGCATGCGGCGGAAGCGGTGAACTGGACCCGGAAGCAGTTGAGCGACGAGGATCGCAAATGGCTGCGCGACTTCAAATACCTGAGGCTGGTGGCAAGTTTTACCATTGTGCATGCCACCTTGGATGGTCCGCAACGTTGGGGTTACGTTTTTGATAAATTGGCCGCCGCCGCCAGCTTCACCTACCAGAACACGGCCGTCTGTTTCTTCGGCCACACGCACGTTCCCGTGGCTTTCATCCGGGACAGCGTGGTGCGCGGTGGCACCTATTCGAAATTCAAAATCGAACACGGTCGGAAGTATTTCATC
Organism: Verrucomicrobiota bacterium; assembly: GCA_043742955.1. Taxonomy (GTDB): domain Bacteria; phylum Verrucomicrobiota; class Verrucomicrobiia; order Limisphaerales; family JAYTXL01; genus JAYTXL01. The sequence continues at coordinate 18,827 of JAYTXL010000169.1, forward strand.
AATGTGGGCAGTGTTGGCCAGTCCCGCGATGGGGTGGCCAAGGCGACTTACGTGATCTACGACATGGACGAGCAATCGATTGAACTGCGCCGTTTGGAATACGATATCCCAACGACGCAGCGCAAGATTATCGAAGCGGGGTTGCCGCCCCGACTGGCCGAGCGTTTGGCCGTCGGCAAGTAATCTCCATCTTCCCCGGCGGAGTTTCGCCGCGACCCGGGTGGTTGGGAATCAGCGCCTTTCGATCGTCGCCTTTGAAAATCCTCATCGTCAAACCCAGCTCGCTCGGCGATGTTGTCCATTCACTTCCCTTGCTCCGCTTGATCAAGCGGCATTTGCCGCAAAGCGAAATTTACTGGTGGCTAGGCGCAGACTTGGTGCCGCTTTTGGAGCGGGATCCGGACTTGGCGGGCATCATTGAGTTTGAACGCCGTCATTGGCATGTGCCCCGAAATTGGCCCGCGCTCTGGCAAAGCATTCGCCGGTTGCGTTCCCATCACTTTGATTGGGTCATTGATCTGCAGGGCCTCGCCCGCAGCGGCACTTTCGCCTGGCTTGCCAACGGGAAGTTCCTGGTTGGTTTGGATAACCCGCGCGAAGGCGCACACGGATTTTACGATCTAGCAGTGCCGCGACCTTCCGCCGCGACCCATGCGGTGGATTGGTATCTGAGCCTCCTGCCGCACTTGGGTGTCCCGGTTCACCATGATTTCATCTGGCTGCCCCCGCAGCCAGAGGTGGCGGCGAGGGTGCGCCAAAAGTGGCCTGTGGAGGGACATCGATGGCTGATCCTTAACCCGGGCGCGCGCTGGTTGAACAAGCGGTGGTCTGCGGAAAACTTCATGGATTTGGTGTCGCGGCTCGCCGCCGATCACGCGCATCTGCGGTTCGCCGTTCTGGGTGGCTCCTCCGAGCGCGAGTTGGGCCGAACCATCACGCAGGCGGTGCCCGCGCGCTGCCTGGATTTAACGGGCCAGACGTCGTTGCCGGAGTTGGTGGAGTGGATTCGGCTGGGTGAGCTCATGGTCACCAACGACACGGGGCCGATGCATATCGCCGCCGCTTTGAAAAAGCCGGTGGTTGCGCTCTTCGGCCCCACGCGATCGCAGCACACCGGACCCTACGGCCAGATTCAAAGGGTCTTGCAACTTTCCCTGCCGTGTGTCCCGTGCATGAAATCCACCTGCAAATGGAGCCCGCCACTGGAGTGTCTTCGTGGTTTGGCTGCCACTCAAGTCCAGGCTGAAGTCGATCGTCGGTGGTTGAGCGAGGGTAAATAACCAGGAGCCCGCCGGGCAGCCGCGCTGCGGCGTCCGGATTCACAACGGTCGCGAATATCCGACCTGTTGCTTGAATATGCCGCGTTATCGCGGCGTCGGTTACGTCGTTAGTTTGCTGTGGCTGGAAATTTCAGACCCGCAGGGAGAAGGTGCCTCCCGGATGCGCGCGCCGGACGGAATTGCGGCTTGCCAGCAAATTGATCCCGCATAGATTGCGCGCATGAAGAATCAAATTACATGGTTGGCCTGCTGGCTCGCTTGCGGACACCTTGCCTCGGCCCAGGAGCAGGTCACGGTGGAGGTTTTGATTGATCGCGACTGGTATCTCGCCGACGAGGCGCTCGAAGTTCGCGTCCGCGTCACCAACCACTCCGGGCAGACCCTGCACTTGGGTAAAGAGGCGGATTGGCTGACTTTCGCCGTCGGCAGCTATGATAACAAAATAGTTTCGCGCTACGGCGATGTTCCGATGGCGAGCCAGTTCGTGTTAGAAAATGAGGATCGGGGTACTACTTTTCGGGTGAATTTGGCCCCTTATTTTGGGCTGGATCAACCGGGACGCTACCGGGTGGTTGCGAGTGTCAATTTCCGCGAATTGGGACTCGTCGCCAAAAGCCTGCCGGCGCAATTTGACATTCGAAAAGGTGTCACCAGTTGGTCTCATACATTTGGCGTCCCCAAAAGTGCTGGCGATCCCGACGGCCCGCCTGAAGTGCGCAAATATTTGTTGCAGAGCGCCTCCACCAGTTTTTATCTGCGCCTCACCGACCAGACGGGTGCCAAAGTCTTTAAGGTTTTGCCGTTGGATGGCGCGGTTGCGTACTCCAAACCCCAGACCCAAGTTGACAAGGCGAGCAATCTCCATCTGCTGTATCGGTCCGGGTCGCAATCGTTTTCCTACTGGGTGATCGATCCGGATGGCACCCTCCTGCTCCGCCAGACCCACGTCTACCATGCGGACCGCTGGCCAAAGTTGAAAAAGGATGAGCAGGGGGGCATCGTCGTCAAGGACGGCGCGCGTAAACCTTCGGCCACGGATCTGCCTGCGCCGGGTGGACCAGGGTTGCCGCCGGCCGCCAAATCATCCGCGCCTTGATATGAAATTATTCTATATTCGAGAATGGGTGTGGGGAGTTTGCCTGCTCGCCGGTGCCGCCCAGGGTGCTGAAACCACGGTGTTGCATCTGCGCAACGGGGACCGTCTCACGGGCACCATCCAATCCGAGGATGCTCAAGGCGTGAAGATTTTGACGATTTGGAAACAAACCATTGTTCTGCCCGCCGACCAGATTCAGAAGCGCGAGAAACTCCCGTGGGAAACCGCCGTCAAAACCGCTGTCACGACGGCGGCGGCGGTCGCGGTTCCCCCCAAGCCACCCGACCCCACTCCCGTGGCCGCGCTGCCCCCGCCGAAACCAAAACCACCCAAGTTGTGGCACGCGGAGGCGCAATTCGGGTTGGACTTTCAGAAGAGCACCAAGGATCTCTCCCTATATTACACCCGGGCCAAACTGAGTTACGGCCAGGGATCGCTGCGGAGCATTTTTGATTACAGTTATTCCTACGGTGAGACCGATGGGGTGGTTTCGGCCAACCGCATGGATGGCCTCTCGCAGACGGATTGGGATTTCGGAAACACCAAGAAGTTTTTCGCCTCCTTTTTGGGTGGGGCGGGCTATGACGAAGTTAGGAAAATCGATATTGGCTACCAATTCGGTCCTGGCGTTGGGTATCATCTCATCACCCGCACCAACTTTATCCTGAACACGGTGGTGGGCATGAACTATCAGTCCCAACACTTCTCTAATAACACGAAGCAGGAAAATTTTTACTATCGCTTTGCCGAAGACTTCACTTGGAAGATCACCCCCAAGATGATCCTGATCGAAAAGTTCGAGTTCTTGCCCCAGGCGGAAAATCTGGACAAGTACCGCTTTCGTTTGGAAACCACTATGAGCTATGCCTTGCTTCAGAATTTGTCACTGAACTTCTCGGTGATCGACACGTACGACACCCAGCACGCCATTAGCGTCAAGCCCAACGATCTGCAAATTCGCTCCTCCGTCGGCATTAAGTTTTAGGTCGCCCGTCAACGCTCGGTTGGGTGCTGGGTATAACTGACCTCACACGAGCCCGCACCAGTACCACGACCCGGTTGGGGTGCCGGATAACATGTTCCGGTTTGCGTGGCGCATCATTTCTTACCGTAGATTTCCGCGGGTGGAATCAACTGCGGTTCGGTGGTCTGGAAAGTGTCGGCCTGGCCTGCGATCGACCGGAAAAAGCAACTTTTGTAACCTTCGTGGCAGGCCGCCCCGACCTGCTCCACCTGAATAAGCAGCGTGTCGCCGTCACAATCGAAGGCAATATCCTTCACGGTTTGCGTGTGCCCGCTGGATTCGCCTTTCATCCAGAATTTCTTTCGGGAGCGACTCCAAAAAAAGGTCTTGCCGGTCGCAATGGTCTTTTCGAGCGAGGCGCGGTTCATCCAAGCCATCATCAACACGCGTCCGGTTGCTTGCTCCTGAATAATCGCGGGGATAAGGCCGTTGTCGTCAAATTTAAGTTGGTCGTAAAAGCTCATATGCGTTTCATCTGAACACAAACCATCACCGGCCGAAAGCGGATTGTGAAGTGGGCGACAGTTTTGAAACAACGGTCCGAGTAGGACGGGCAGCCCTGTCTGGTTCAAATGGAGGGCAGGGGGGCCAGCGGGGGCGGCCGGTTAGCGTTTTGGAAGGAAGGTGAATGCCACGGCGGCCAGGATACAGATAAAGGCGGCCACGTGGTTCCAGCGCAGGCGTTCGCCGAGATAATGCAGGGCGAAGATTGAGAAGACGATCAGGGTGATGATTTCCTGGATGATTTTCAATTCAATCGCAGAGTAGTGCGCGTGGCCCCAGCGGTTGGCTGGCACCATGAGACAATATTCCACCAGGGCAATCCCCCAACTGGCCAGAACGACGATTCCGAGCGGTGCCTGCTTGAACTTCAAATGGCCGTACCACGCGAAGGTCATGAATATATTTGAGCCAGCCAGCAGCAGGATGGGGAGGAGGCGGGATTGCGTAAGGTCGGTCATATCCAATCCTACGACAGGCGCACCGCGATTCCCTGCTGGGCCAGATACCGCTTCACGTCCTGAACGGTGTAGGTTCCAAAGTGAAAGATGCTGGCGGCCAGAACCGCATCGGCCCGGCCCTCAAGCAGGACCTCGGCCAGGTGTGACAACGTGCCGGCACCCCCGCTGGCGACCACGGGCACGCCCACGCTTTCGCTGATCCGCCGGGTGATCGTGAGATCAAAGCCCGCTTTCGTGCCGTCGGCGTCGATGCTGTTCAACACTATTTCGCCGGCGCCCAGGGCGACCGCGCGCTGCGCCCACTCCACGGCGTCCCAACCCGTCGCTTTGCGTCCACCATGAGCGAAAACTTCCCAGCGCTCCGGGGTGACCCGCTTGGCATCAATGGAAACAACGATGCACTGACTCCCAAATTTTTCCGCGCCGGCCTGGATGAGCTCCGGGGTGGCGAGCGCGGAGGAGTTAATGCTGATCTTGTCGGCTCCAGCCTTGAGCATTGTGTGCATGTCGTCCACCGTACGGATTCCTCCGCCGACCGTGAGCGGCATAAAGCACTGGTCCGCCGCGCGCTCAATGACGCTCACCATGCTGGCCCGGCCATGCGCGCTGGCGGTGATATCGAAGAAAACCATTTCGTCCGCGCCTTGTTCATTATACCGGACCGCCAATTCGACGGGATCGCCGACATTGCGCAGCCCGCCTTCCTCGGCCTTGCCGAACTGGATTCCGCGCGTGACGCGGCCGTCATGGACATCGAGGCAGGGGATGACGCGTTTGGCAAGCATGAGGGGATGGGTGAACGGGAATGAATCTTACCCTGACTAATTTATAAACCCAAGTGGAGTGTACTGAAATGCGGTGGCGACTTCATTCATAAACACCGGGCTGATATAGGCGCTGGGCGCGGGAATGACAAGCCTGTTTGAAAGCGCCGCCCGGCATGCGAATCAAGATCTCCGGCGGGCTGCCCCGCGGCAGATTGCCGTTCGCGCGGATTTGATGGTTTGCGACCGCTCGTTGCTTTGCTAGATTCGGCGGCGGTGGAACCGGACCAAAATCACATGAAAGCGGCCCTCGCCCTGGCCCGGCGGGCGCGGGGGCAGACCTCGCCCAACCCGCTGGTCGGAGCCATCCTGGTGCAACGTGGACAGATAATAGGACGGGGTTGGCACCGGCGGGCGGGGGAGCCCCACGCGGAGATTGAGGCTTTCCGAGATGCGGTCGAGCGCGGACACACATTGCGAGGAGCGACTCTCTACGTGACCTTGGAGCCGTGTTGCACGCACGGACGCACACCACCCTGCACGGACGCGATCCTCGCCGCCGGCATCTGCAACGTGGTGATCGGCGCTATGGATCCCAATCCGGCCCATGCCGGGCGCGGCTTTACGATCCTGCGCCAGGCCGGAATCAAAGTTACCACGGGGGTCCTGGCCGGAGCCTGTACACGGCTGAACGAGGCATTCAACCATTGGATTGTCCACGGAACCCCGTGGGTGACGGTGAAGGCCGCCCTGACGTTGGATGGCAAAATTGCCACCGCCGGCGGTGAATCGAAGTGGATTACGGGCGCGGCAGCGCGCGCCTATGGTATGAAGCTGCGTCGGAATGCAGAGGCCATTCTCGTCGGAGTAAAAACTATTTTAGAGGACAATCCGTCCCTGACCGCGCGACCCGCCGGACCCCGGGTGCTGCGGAGAATCATCCTCGATTCGCGGGCGCGCACGCCTTTGAAGGCCTCCGTGGTCACGGATGAATTCGCAGAGGCGACCACGATCGTGGTGGGCCGGTGCGCGCCCAAACGTCGGGTGGTCGCCTTGAGTAAACGAGTCCGGGTGCTGGTCGCCCCGGTTCGGCGCGGGGGAATTCAGCTCCCTTGGCTGCTCCGAAAACTGGGCGGCGAAGGGGTCGTGAGCCTGCTGGTTGAGGGTGGCGGTGAGGTGAACGCTTCTTTCCTGCTGGGGCGGCAGGCGCAGCGGGTGGTATTTTTTTACGCACCCAAAATTCTCGGGGGCCACGATGCCCGCCGCGCGGTAGCCGGTGACGGAGCCAAGCAATTGGCTGAGGTGGTGCCGCTGGGCGACTTGCGCTGGCGACGTTTGGGTGTGGATTTGCTGTTGACCGCGCAGACAAAGTAGGCGAGGCATCGGGGCCTCCGGGCCGGCGCCACGCCGGTCGGGGATTATGTTCACGGGCATTATTGAAGAAACGGGAGCGGTGGAACGCATCGTTAAAACGGCGCGGGCGATTGAATTATGGGTGCGGATAAAATCGTGCGCCCGGGGACTGAAACGCGGTGACAGCGTGGCGGTGAACGGCTGTTGTCTGACCGCCGTGAAAATAGCCAGGCGCGGGGCGGCGGCGCGGGTTCAGTTTGACCTGCTGCAGGAGACCTGGCAGCGGACCAACCTGCAATTCCTTAAACCTGGATCATTTGTGAATCTGGAGCGCTCGCTGCGGGCAGATGCCCGGCTGGGCGGTCATTTTGTCACCGGTCACATTGATGGCCTGGGGCGCATCCGCCGCTGGGAAAAATCCGGGGATGATCATCTTCTGGAGATCGCGGCGCCGCCGGCTTTGATGCGCTACGTGGTTTTCAAAGGCTCGATCGCGGTAGATGGCATCAGCCTGACGGTGGCCGCCGTGCGGAGGAGAAGCTTTCAGATCTGGATCATCCCGCACACCTGCGCCGTGACCACCCTGAAAAAGTATGCCGTGGGGGACGCGGTTAATCTGGAGGCGGACCTCCTGGCCAAGTATGTGGAGCGCGTTACCGGTAGCGGAAACTAGAATTGTATTTGGTGGTGTGCTCCTTGGCGAGCGAGGTGGGTTCAATGAGTTTTACGCGCATCGAATTGATCTCCGTTGGCTTACCGGAACCATCCTTGAACACGTACATGCCACCCGGGGTTAACTTGGGTTTGGTGAGCGCCGTGAGGGTGGCCCCGTTGTTGAGCGTAACATTGTAGTGGCGGCTGCAACCCGTGGCGAACATCCCGACAACGCCAAGGAGGAGGAGAGTGGTTTTCATGCGGAAATATGTGCCGGATAATTGAGGCCATGTGAATGCCACAAGCTGAACCGGCGCGCAATCCTATTCCAAATCCGCTATTCCCGGTCCGGGCGAGAGATTTGGCCACCGCCGCGCACGGCGAGACATCCTGCCCGAGGGCGTTCCCACTGCTTGGTAGCGGAAGGGGGGCGATTGACTTTGCGGAGGTATATCCACAATCTGGTCCATGCGCTTCGAGCGGGAGATGATGCAGCCGGCCGCAGCCGAACTTGCGACCCGGGGTGTTTTCATCGGGACCTCCTCCTGGAAATACGAAGGCTGGCTCGGCCAGCTCTACACCCCCGCTCGCTACAAGTATCGCGGTAAACTGGCCCGGGCGCGATTTCAACGGGATTGCCTGACGGAATACTCGGAGGTATTCAAGACCGTCTGCGTGGATGCCGCGTATTACAGCTTTCCCACGGAAGCATATCTACAGGGATTGGCCGCCAAAGTTCCGGCTGATTTTCTCTTCGGTTTCAAGGTCACGGATGACATTACGCTGAAGAAATTCCCCAACCTGGCGCGTTTCGGCCAGCGCGCGGGCCGGCCCAATCCGGACTTTCTGAACGCCGAGTTGTTTGCCCACGCCTTTCTGAAACCGTGCGCGACCATCCGCGCAAATGTTGGTCTCCTCATTTTTGAATTTTCGCGATTTTATTCCACCGACTATGCTCACGGCCGGGAGTTTGTGGCTGCTTTGGACCAGTTCCTCGGTCAGCTTCCGAAGGGCTGGTCCTATGGAATCGAAATCCGCAATCACCATTGGCTGGCTCCGGATTACTTCGCGTGCCTCGCCCGACATGGCTGCGCCCATGTCTACAATTCGTGGGAAGCCATGCCGCCCGTGAGCGAACAAATGGCCTTGCTGGGCAGTCAAAACACCCCCCCGCTTTCGGCTGCTCGCTTTCTCCTGAAGCCCGGCCGCCGTTACGCGGAGGCAGTACAAACCTTTCAACCCTACGATCGCGTGCGGGAGGAATACCCGGAGGCGCGGGCGGCCGGTCAAGCCCTCATTGCCCGTGGCCAGAGAGCCGGCTCAGATCAGAAGACCTTCATCTATGTGAATAATCGACTCGAAGGAAATGCGCTCGATACGATCGCCGCGATGTTGGCAACTTCGGCCTGACGAGCTGGAAAACGGCCCTTCCAACTGGCGTTCGTGGATTCGGCACGCTACGTTCTCCGGGATATTATGACTCTGAGTCCCATTCAGCTGTGGCGCCAGTTTCAACCGGGACCGAGTTTAAACGGCGCGCTACTCAATATCTGGCTTGGGAAAGCCTCCCGTAAAGCGATCCGACCGGCGCTGATTTTGTTTCTGGTCTGGCTGGGGCGCACCGAACTGCTCGCGGTGTCAACTGCGGGCGTGAAGGCCAGGCCCAACCTCGTTTACATTTTGTGCGATGACCTTGGGTATGGCGATGTGCGGGTGCTGAATCCGGCCGGGAAAATTCCAACCCCCAACCTGGACCGACTCGCCGCCGGGGGCATGATCTTCACGGAGGCGCATTCCAGTTCCGCAGTTTGCACCCCGACGCGTTATGGCATTCTTACCGGCCGTTACAACTGGCGCTCCCGACTCAAGCAGGGAGTGTTGGGCGGGGTGAGTCCGGCGTTGATCGAAGCAGGTCGGCTCACGGTGCCGGCGTTCCTCAAGGAAAATGGCTACCGCACGGCGTGCATCGGCAAATGGCATCTCGGCCTGGGCTGGTCATTGAAACCGGGGGCTGCGCATTTCAATGATGGTATCGAAAAAGGTGCGGACGGCTGGCGGGTTGATTTTACCAAACCCATTACGAACGGCCCAAACTCCATCGGGTGCGACTATTTTTTCGGAATCGCCGCTTCCCTGGACATGGTGCCCTACACCTTTATCGAGAACACACGGGTCGCCAGCATGCCAACCGTGGATAAGGACTTCCCCATGATGCTGGGACGCCCCAATGGCACGACCCGGAGGGGCCCGGCGGCAATCGACTTCGAGGCGGAATCCGTTCTGCCCATGCTGAATCAGAAAGCGGTCGAGTTCATCGCTGGCCACGCGGCCGGCAGTCGGCGAGACCAGCCGTTTTTTCTCTACCTGCCTTTGAACGCTCCGCATACCCCGATCCTCCCCGTCAAGGAATGGCAGGGACGCAGTGGCCTGAATCCCTATGCGAATTTCGTAATGCAAACCGATGCGGTAGTCGGTGATATTCTCACCGCGCTCGATCGCGCAGGACTGGCGCGGAACACCCTGGTTCCATTTATGAGCATCCCGTTTGCCTCACTGATTTGCTGGCCACCTGCGCGGATCTTTTGAAGCGCAAACTGCCGCCCAACGCGGCGGAAGATAGCGTAAGCCTCCTTCCCATACTCCTCGGTCGCACCCGAGCACCCGTGAGAGAGGCGATCGTCCATCATTCGATCAACGGATCATTCGCCATCCGCCAGGGGAAATGGAAACTGGAACTCTGCGCTGGTTCCGGCGGTTGGAGTGCGCCCCGCCCCGGCGGGGTCGAGGCGAAATCACTTCCCCCGGTTCAATTGTATGATCTCGCCACCGATCCCGGTGAGCGGAAGAATCTCGCCACCACGCATCCGGAAGTAACCGAACGCCTCACGCGCCTGCTGGAACAATACGTCCGCGAAGGCCGGAGCACTCCGGGCAAACCACAACCCAACACGGGCGAGGTCGTGATCCAACATAATCCCGCCGGCAGCAAGTCCCCATAGGAACACGGATCTGTCCTCTTAGGGCGTTGCCTGGTGCTATTTTCCTACGCCCTTTTGGGGCTGCGGTAGTTGGTGCTACCCGCAGGCCGCCACGGGATGGTTGGTTTCGTCGCATAATGTGCTCACAAAGCGCCTTGGGTTGCACCAACGACCGGCAATGCCTGGAAAAGTTGCGGAAGGATTACCCCGGCCATCAAGATCGACCTCTCGGCCGCGTAGGCCGTCTTCACAGGTGCGCCGTAATGTTGGCGCCAAGGGGCAAGTCGGCAGGACCGTGTCCGCAGCCCGTGGCCGGCGATGCCCAGGCGGATGAGCAACCCCTGGGATTGGAGCTGGAGGAACCGTCCGTTTGCGTCGTCGAACGGTTGAATTCACGCACGCCGATAGTCGCTGGCGGACAAAACATCGGAACGCCGCGCACCGGCTCGGCCCGTGGGAAACACCCGGCTGCCAAGCCGGGCAGGTGTTTGGCGTTCGAGCGCCGAATCAAAGGCCACCACGAACGGTGGGCATGACCACACCTAGCGGGACAATTTATGCCGGATGCGAGCCGAAAGTTCGCCGACCGCGACCGTGGTTTCCTCGCGCGTGCGGAGCACTTTAAGTTTGACGATGATTTCGCCCGTGACGAGGCGCTCGACCTTGAATGTGTAGGCGACGTTGAGCTCGAGAGCCCGCTTAAACTGCTTGTCAACTTTGGCGGGCAGGAGGGCGTATTCCACCGCGCAGCCTTCATCGCGTAATTGTTGGATCACCTGCAGTGTGGCCGGGCGCAAGGTTTCATCCTCGATCAACGCGAAGGCATCAAGCCGGCCGTCAAATGTGGGCAGCAGACCGCGTTCCTTGAGCAGTTCCAGCAATACCACGTCGCCCATCCCGAAGCCCAGCGCCGGCAGTTGCACCTTGCCGCCGGAAATGAGTTTGATCAAATTGTCATAACGGCCGCCGCCCGCGAGGGCGCGAAATTCCCCCCGCTTATCGAATGCCTCGAACACGACCCCCGTGTAATAGGCGAGGCCGCGGATGACGTTATAGTCAATTTTTATATAATCCGACAACCCCCGCGCGGCCAGATTTTCCAGGATCAATTTGAGTTCCATGGTTGGCTCGGCGGCGGCGATGAATTGGTTGACTTCGGCGAGGGTGAAGCCGAGGGCGGCGAGCCGCGCTTCGCTTTGCGCTGGCGCTTCGCGCTCCAGTTTGTCAATCACCTGATAAAAGTCATAAGCCTTGGCAGCGTCGGCGCAGCGGCGGGCGAAAAAATCCTGCCACGCATTGCGACTGCTCAGACGGATGACAAAATCTTTGTCCGTCAGCTTGAAAGCCCGTAACGCATCGATCAAAAGGGCGATCAATTCTGCGTCCGCCGCCGGGTCGGATTCCCCCAAAATATCAGCGTTGAATTGAAAGTGCTCTCGCAAGCGACCTTTTTGCTGGCGTTCATAGCGGAAGAGTTGGGGGATCGCAAACCACTTGATCGGCTTCTTGTAATTGCGCTCATGCGCCGAGACCATGCGCGCGAGGGTGGGGGTCATCTCCGGGCGCAGCGCGATGGCGCGTTCGCCTTTGTCCGTAAAATTATAAAGCTGGCCCACAATCTCCTCGCCGCTCTTGACGGTGAAAAGTTCGAGGGGTTCCAGTGGGGGACCGTCGTATTCGCGGAATCCGTAACGCCGGGCGGTGGCGCGCCAATGGTCGAAAATATAGTTGCGCGCGTCGGCGCTCCACACGTCCTGATTGGGCAGCGGCTCGGGGTAAAAGTCACGAAAACCAGGTAAACGTTCCATGCGATGCGCTGAATAGGACGCTCACGGCCGACGGGACAGGAGCGACCGGATAAGAATTGGGGCGGGCAAGAATCAACCGGCGGCACTATTTCGGGGTCCGCTTCAGAACGGCTTCGCGCATTTCCTTGCCCGGCTTGAATTTAACCACCGCGCGGGGCGGAATGGGGACGTCCGTCGCGGGCGCGTTTGGATTCCGGCCGATGCGGGCTTTGCGGACCTTTACCTCAAAAACGCCGAAGTTCCGCAGCTCCACGGTTTTCCCCTCCGCCACGGAATCAGTGATGTAGTCGAGGGTTTTTTGGATGACCACGAGCACTTCATTCTGTACCAAGCCAGTCTCGCTGCTGATCCGGATTACGAGGTCGCGCTTTGTCATAGGTTTCGAGGGTCAGATTAAGGTGATCTGCAAAGGTTTCGGGGGTTCATATAACTCTGGCCAGACCCTCTGGTCAAGCGTGTAATCAACGCATGATCAACCCACAACGGGGTGTTGAGTTTCATCTTCGTCCCCATCTTCCTCCTTTTCAACCCGGGGTGGCTGCCGTAACTTCCCACTCTCATAGTGTATGCCGAGTGTTTTTATCAAAACCTACGGGTGTCAGATGAACGAGCGGGACTCCGAAGCCGTGGCGGCGCAACTGCTCGTGCGCGGCTATTCGTTGGCCCCCTCGGAGGCTCTGGCGGATGTGGTGCTGTTGAACACCTGCAGCGTCCGGGACGCCGCCGAACTAAAGGCCGTGCGCAAGATGCAGAACCTGGCCGCCGGGGTGCGAAACCATCGCCCGGAAGTCGTGCTCGGATTCCTCGGTTGCATGGCGCAAAGCCGGGGTTCCGAACTCCTAAAACAATTGCCCGACGTGGACCTGGTGCTCGGCACGCAGAAATTTCACCGGGCCGCAGATTACCTCGATGAAATCTTGTCTGGACGACGACGCAAGATCGTGGATGTGGCGCCGGAGCAGGGCAGCGAAGGCACGATCAAGGAACATTTGCCGGGACCAACCGGCGGCGAGCTCGAGCGACCGCCCATCCCGCCCACGGCGTTCGTCAGCATTATGCAGGGCTGCAATCAACACTGCACTTTTTGCATCGTGCCCTTCACCCGCGGCGAAGAGCGTAGCCGGACGGTTTCCGACATTGTTGCCGAATGCCAGATGTTGATGGAACGAGGGGTCAAGGAAATCACTTTGCTGGGGCAGATCGTGACCAGTTACGGCAAGCGCGACCGGCCCGTCAAGGATGGCCAATCCGCCTTTGTGCAACTGCTCGAAGCGGTGCATGCGATCGACGGCCTGGAGCGGATCCGCTTCACCTCGCCGCATCCAAAAGGCTATGGCGACGATCTGGTCGCCGCCTATGGCCGCCTGCCGAAGCTGGTCGAAAGCGCGCATCTGCCGGCGCAAAGCGGCAGCGACCGAATTCTAAAATTGATGCACCGCGGCTACACGCGGGAGCGTTTCCTGGGCATCGTTGAAAAATTGCGGGCCATCCAGCCGCGCATCGGCATCACCACGGATTTAATCGTGGGATTCCCGGGCGAGACCGCGTCGGATTTTGAGGACACGCTGTCGCTGGCGCGCGCGGCGGAGTTCGACAACGCATATATTTTTAAATATTCGCCCCGCCGCGACACCCCGGCCGCCGCGCTGCCCGACCAGTTGCCGCTCGAGATCATTGAGGAGCGCCATGCCGCCTTGCTGGGCTTGATCAACGAAATCGGCACGCGAAAATACCAGGCTTACACCGGCCAACAGGTGCAAATCCTCGTTTCTGGCCTGAGCCGCAATAATCCCGCGCGCTTGGAAGGTCGCACCCGGTGCAATAAGATCGTCGTCTTCGAAGGCGCGCCGCGCCACATCGGTCAACTCCTGATGGTCAAAATCGACCGGGCCAAAATGTTCACCCTCCACGGCGATCCCGCCATCCTCAATCTCGATTGAGCGCCCGCATTTTATTCAAATGAAATTATCCACCTTAGCCATGCTGCTCGGATTTGGACTCGCTTTGCCCCAAATCTACGGACTGATGAAGCCGGCCCAGTTTGCTGCTGCTGCGCGCAAATTCCCGCGCTCCGAGCCGTGCGGGTACGTGCTGATGCTGGTGGGCACGGTTTGGTTTCTCTGGAACCTCCAAGGCGAGGCCATCTCCGACTTTTCCTCGCTCAAGCCGATCATGTACGCAGGATTCGGTCTGGCCGGGGTGCTGACCTGCATTTACGTGTCCGACTTTCTGGCGGTGCGCGGCCTGGCCGTCGTCCTGTTGCTGCTGTCGAAAGTCATGCTCGACACCCAGCGGAACATTGACTCGGACTGGCGGATCGTCATCGCTGTCTGGGCCTATGTCTGGATCGTGGCCGGGATCTGGTTCACGATTTCACCCTGGCGGCTGCGCGATCTGATTCACTGGATGACGGCCGATGAGCATCGGGTCCGGGTGACCAGTGCCCTCCGTCTGGCCTTCGCCCTGTTCGTGGCGATTTTGGGATTGACCGTCTTTTAGTTTGAGCGCCCGGGGCAAAATCCTGGTCGTGCGTGGGGGGGCCATCGGCGATTTCATTTTGACCCTGCCGGCGCTCGCCGCCCTGCGAAACCAATTCCCCCAAACGAAACTCGAAGTCCTCGGCTACGCCCACATTGCGCAGCTGGCCGTGCTGGGTGGTTTGGCCGACGCCGTCCGCTCCATCGAGGCGCGTCCACTCGCTGGGTTTTTTGCCCGGGGCGGCGTGCTTGCTCCGGAGTTGTCGCAATATTTCGCCGAGTTCCAGATCGTCATTTCCTACCTCTACGATCCTGATGAGATATTTCAAACCAACCTCGCGCGTTGCACCAAGGCGCAATTCATCGCCGGACCGCATCGCCCGAACGAGCAGCTTAACACCCACGCGACTGAAGTATTCCTGAAGCCACTGGAACGGCTGGCGATCTTTGACGCCGATCCCACACCGCGGCTGGCGCTTAACTCGCCCCCTCCAACTCGCAACCAAATTGCGGTGCATCCCGGCAGCGGCAGCGAGCGCAAGAACTGGCCGCAGGAAAAATGGTTGGAGTTGCTTGAACGCCTGCTTTCGACGACGAACATGGATCTGTTGCTGGTCGGCGGCGAGGCCGAGGGAAACCGGTTGCAGCATCTGGCTTCACGCCTGCCAGCGGATCGCATTCAACTCGTGCAAAGTCTGGCGTTGGCGGAGCTGGCTCTCCGCCTTCGGTCTTGCCGCGCATTTATCGGCCACGACTCGGGCATCTCGCATCTCGCGGCAGCGGTGGGTCTGCCCGGACTCGTTTTGTGGGGAGACACCGTCGAGGCCATCTGGCGGCCGAAAAATGAGCAGGTGCAAATTTTGCGGGGCGCGCGCGGGCTGCACGATATTTCCGTCCCGCAAGTGGCCGAACAAATTCAACGTCTGCTGGTCGCGGCTGAATCGCTCCCGTAGGACAGACGTCGTGATTCCGGTGGAAGCTGCGTGGCA
Organism: Verrucomicrobiota bacterium; assembly: GCA_043742955.1. Classification (GTDB taxonomy): domain Bacteria; phylum Verrucomicrobiota; class Verrucomicrobiia; order Limisphaerales; family JAYTXL01; genus JAYTXL01. The sequence goes on from JAYTXL010000169.1 coordinate 34,212, forward strand.
GCGGCAGGAAATAGCCCGCAGCGTGAGCCGTGGGTACGATGGAATATGGAAAAGCCCCGCCCGGGGCGAAAGAGGAACGCGAATAAGATCAGGCCCTCTGTCGCTGCTCCGCAGCTTGATCCAATGCCAACATCCAACCCACGCCTCACGCCGTGGGCTACCTTCGGGCGCAACTCCGTTGTTGGCTGGCGAGAAATGGTGTGGACTCTCTTGCTGGAGATTGAGAGGCATCCCGAAGGCTGATAATCATTGGCAAAAGTGCTCCAGACTGCTTTCATAACAAGCCGATGAAAACCCACCTCCAAAAGTCTGTCGGTTACTTAGCGTAGATGGCCACGAATGAAATGAGCACAATCCTCGGCACCGCAGCAAATACGACCGGCTCATTCGTCGTGCTCAATAGAATCGGAACCCTCAACCTCGCGCCGGAACCAACCGTCGCCCCGCTTCTCCATTGTGACCTCGCGCGGTCAGTTTTCGCCTCCCGCACCTGGCGCGCGGCAATACTGGCGTTGCTGTTGTCCCTGGCACCAGTGGCGCGGGCTGTGGACTGGCCGCAGTTTCGCGGGCCGAATCGCGATGGGGTCTGGAACGAAACCGGTCTTGCAAAATTATTTCCGAAAGACGGACTCAAGATCCGCTGGCGCAAGCCCGTGGGTTATGGGTGGTCGAGTCCGGTCGTTGCTCAAGGTCAAGTCTTTCTTTTTGATGCGGAGTTGCAGAAGCCCATGGCGAAGGAGCGACTCCACTGCTTTGATGAAAAGACCGGTAAAACGCTCTGGACCTATGCTTACGAAGTGACCTACCCCGAATGGGTTTTTGTGCCCGGCCAGGCCAGCGGCCCGACCGCGACGCCCATCGTCGACGCCGGCAAGGTTTACGCCCTGGGTGCAAATGCGCACGTTCACTGTCTGGACGCCCGCACCGGTGGGATGCTTTGGGAGAAGAATCTGGGCAAGGATTACCAGGTTCGCGTGTTGGAGTGCCGGCCCTCGCCGTTGATTGAAGGGAATCTGCTGATCCTGTTCACCGGGGCCCTGCCGGGGGCGAGTGTCATGGCGCTGGATAAAAATACCGGTAAAGAGGTTTGGAAAGCGCTGGATGAGCGGGTGTCGAATAGTTCGCCGTTAATCGTGGTGGCAGGCGGGAAGCGGCAGTTGATCGTCTGGACCGGCGAATCTGTGCTTTCCTTAAACCCCGCCACCGGCGCGACTTACTGGCGCGAGCCGATGGTGACGAGCAACAACGATAATATTCCCACGCCGGTCTTTCACCAGCGCTGGCTGTTGATCGCCGGCTTGATGCTGGAATTGGACGCCCACCAACCGGCCGCGAAAATCCTTTGGCCGGAGAACCGGGCCGCCGCCAAACGAATCTTGAGCAACACCTCCACCGCCTTGCTGCTGGGCGACCACGTGTACTCGGCCCGATCTACTGGTGAACTGCTCTGCCTCGAGGCCGGAACTGGCAAACAGGTTTGGCAAACGAACACGGTGACGGACATTGGGAATGGCGCAAGCATTCACCTGACTCCGAGCGGGGATGCCGTGTTTCTTTTTACCGACCGCGGGGATCTGATCCGCGCGCAGCTCACGCCCGGAGGTTACCGGGAAATCAGTCGCGCGCATCTGGTGGATCCCACCTACCCTTTTGGGAGTCGAAAATGCGCGTGGACTCCGCCGGCTTATGCGAATGGCCATGTGTTTGCCCGCAGCGATGCGGAAATTGTTTGTGCTTCCCTGACGCACCGACGTTGAGAATGCAGTTTGTTCATGGCGGGACTCACCTTTTCTTTGCACAGAATCCGTTGACACTGCCTCACAGTATTATACTGTATATTTATACAGTATGAAACCGCTCACGACCAAACAACGGGCCCTGGCCGATTTCATCGAAGACCAGCGCCAGCAGCACGGCAGCGCGCCCACTTACCAGGAGATTGCCGACCGCTTCGGTTTTCGCAGTTTGAATGCAGTCACCAGCCATGTCCGGCTGTTGCGGCAGAAGGGGGTTCTGGCTCTCAAAGAGGGTCGTTCCCGGTCGCTGCGCGTGATCCGGCCGCTTCAGCGCTGGCGCAGCCGGATTGCGGATATCCCGATGTTCGGATCGATCCCGGCCGGCTTTGCCCAAAATCGCGAGCAGGAGGCGGAAGGGTGCGTGTCGGTGGACATCGAAAGCATCGGTTTCAAACCGACCCGGAACACGTTTGCCCTGCGCGTGACTGGTGATTCCATGATTGGGAAGCACGTTTGCGACGGCGACATTGTGGTGCTCGAACACGGGCCGGAGCCGCGCCATGGCGACATTGTGGCGGCGTTGATTGACGGCGAGAGCACGTTGAAAACGTTCATCCGCAAGAACGGGAAGCCTTATCTGAAAGCGGAAAACCCACGCTACCCCGACCTCATGCCCGCGCAGGAACTGATGATTCAAGGCGTGTTCAAAGCGCTGATCCGGACGCACCGGCCGTAAAACTTCCCCATGAACCTCCGTTTCGTAGCAGTGGACGTGAGTCCGCTCGAATCTCCCCCGCTTTCCCGGGATTCTACCGTCAAAAACCAGCGTCTGATTGCGTCGACTGCTACTTCTCAAACCAGCTGCCAGGAAATCATCGCGGAGCTTCAGCGGCTGGCGAATCCCAAAAATGTTGCGGGCATGGCCCGGTTTGGCATCAGCGGAAAAACAGTGCTGGGCATTCCCCTGGGGCCGCTGCGCGCGATCGCCCGGCGCGTCGGGCGAAACCACGCTCTGGCCGGGGAACTCTGGGCGTCCGGGATTCTGGAAGCGCGGGTGCTGGCCGCTTTGGTCGCCGAGCCGGACCGGTTGACCTGGCGGCAGGCCAATTCCTGGGCCCGGGATTTCGAGTGCTGGGCGGATTGCGACGCGCTCTGCATTCACCTGTTCCGCAAAACACCGTTTGCCCACAAGCTGGCGGTCGCGTGCAGCCAGCGCAAAAAGGAGTTTGTGAAGCGAACCGGTTTCACGTTGATGGCCACGCTGGCCGTGCACGACAAAACGGCTTCCGAAAAAGTATTTCGCGATTATTTGGCGCGCCTGGAGCCGGCCGCCAGCGACGAGCGGAACGGGGTCAGGAAGGCTGTGAATTGGGCGTTGCGACAAATTGGAAAACGCAACCCCAAGCTGAAATCGGCGGCGCTCCGCACTGCGGAATCCATCCGCCGACAGGGAACCCGCGCCGCCCGTTGGATCGCGAGCGACGCCCGGCGGGAACTCGTCCGCATCCGTTTTCAACGCGGCGCCACCGCCGGCAAAGCCAGGCGTCGCCGCCCAAAAGCCGCGTGAATCATTCATGCGCACCATTGTCCATCTGGACGCCGACGCGTTCTTCGCCGCGGTCGAGCAGGCCTCCGATCCCAAGCTGCGGGGCCGGCCGATTGCCGTGGGCGGCGAAAAGCGTGGCATCATCGCGTCCGCCTCGTATGAAGCACGGAAGTTCGGCGTCTATACACCAATGCCGACGGCGCAGGCGCGCCGACTCTGCCCGAAGCTGATTGTTCTCCCCGGCGATTTCGAGCGTTACGAGCAGTTCTCCCGCTGGATGTTCGGCTACTGCTATGACTTCACCCCCGACGTGGAGCAGACCTCGATTGACGAGGGTTACTTCGACCTTTCGGCGGTGCGCAAACCGGCGGTCGAAATCGCACTGACGATCCGCAAAGCCATCGGTCAAAAGCTCAAAATCATCGTCAGCGAAGGGATCGGCTCGAACAAACTCGTCAGCGCCATCGCCTCGAAGCTGACGAAGCCCGCGGCGTTCAATGAAGTGCGGCCGGGTGGCGAAACGGCGTTTCTGCATCCATTGCCGAACAAGTGGCTGCCCGGGGTCGGACCGAAAACCAGCGCGCGCCTGAACGCCGCCGGCCTGGCGCAGATCTGCCACATCGCCGCGACCCCGCTGGAAATGCTGGAACTGTTGCTGGGCAATCAAGCCGCAGGCATCCGGCAGTTCGCCCACGGGATGGACGAGCGCCTGCTGATTCCGGCGCGCGAACCGCAGAAATCGTTCAGCCAGCAGGAAACCTTCGCCACCGATCTCACCGACGAGGAATACATCGAGGCCACCCTGCGGCGTATGGCGGATAATTTGTTCGCGAAGGTGCGCGAGGAGGGCCGCAGCATCCGCACCCTCAACGTGCGCGTCCGCTACAACGACATGGGCGAGGATCAAGTGAACGAAAGCCTCGCCGAACCGACCGACCTCGAAACCGACGTGTATGGCCGGCTGCACGCGATGCTGCGCGCGGCGTGGAAGCGGCGGGTTAGTTTGCGGCTTGTGTCGCTGAAGCTATCGAATGTCTATGACGGCCGCTTTCGGAGCGAACTGCCGCTGGAAATATCGGCGCAACGACAGGACGCCCGCGTCCGGTTGGCGGTCGTGATTGACGAACTCCGGCGGACGCGCGGGCACTCGGTTATTTTGCGTGGGCACGACTTCTGTCTGCGCGAAGCGCCCCGTGAAGCGGTGGTAGCCGGGGTGACGACACTCCCGACTCCGGCCGCACGAAGAAAGGCAGAGCCGACTCACGTCGGCTGCTACATTCCTCTACGCGTGCGCAGCCACTACTCGTTTCTTGATTCCACCCTCTCACCTGCAGCCATCGTCGAGCTGGCGAAGCAGCACGGACTGCCGGCCGTCGCGCTCACAGACACCGGCAACCTGCACGGTGCCGTGGAGTTTGTGCAGGCGGCCAAACAAGCGGGCATCAAGCCGATCATCGGCACGGAACTGCGCGTCGGTGACCAGCCGTTGTTGCTCTACGTCGAGTCAGCCACGGGCTATCACAACCTCTGCCGTCTCCTGTCGCGGAAGGCCGAAGCTGGCCGCTCGCAGGAGGAAGGCAGTGGGGCCGGACAGCAGCGCGCTCCGGTCACGAGCGCATTTTTGCGGCAACATTCCGCCTTGCTCGACGGCTTGCTGGCCGTCAGCGCGGATGGGTGGCTGGCGGAATTATTTCCCGGCCGATTTTATCAACTGGCCACGGCGCGGAGCACTCCGCGCTGCCCCATCGTCGCCGGCCCGGCCATTCACTACGCGACGCCGGCGGATCGGCAGAAATACGACATCGTGCAAAGCATTCGCACGCTGACCCTGCTGCGCGAGGAACATCCGGAGAAACGACGCGGTGGCCGGTTTCATTTTCGTTCGCCGGCCGAAATGGCGACCGCCTGTCACGAACATCCCGACTGGCTGCGCCACACACACGAACTCGCCGCACGCTGCCTTTTCGAGCTGCCTTTTGGCCCGCCGCAGTTTCCGGCGTTTGTTCCACCGGATGGTTCGTTGTCGCACGATTTCTTGCGGTGGCTTGTGCTGGACGGGGCACGGCAGCGTTATCCTGACTCTCGACTTTCCACCATTCACGCCCAACTAGACGAGGAGCTCAGCATCATCCATGAAGTCGGCTACGAGGAATATTTTCTGATCACCTGGGATTTTCTCCAGGTGTGTCGGCAGCGGGGTATCGCGTGGATCACACGCGGGAGCGCGGCGGACAGCCTTGTCTGCTACTGCCTTGGCATCAGCAGCGTGTGCCCGGTTCGTTTCGACCTTTATTTCAAACGTTTCCTCAACCGCGAACGGATGGCCCTGCACAAGCTGCCGGACATCGACATCGACTTCGCGCACGACCAAAAAGACGACGTGGTGAAACTCATCTTCGAGAAATATGGCCGCGACCATTGCGCGGTGGTGGGCGGATTCTCGACCTTCCAAGCGCGGAGCGCCTTCGCGGAGACAGCCAAGGTGCTCGGCGTGGCAGAGCGTGAGGTCCGGAAGTTCACCGACCATTTTCCATGGAGCTTTGGCGGCGGCTGGGTGCCCGATGAACCGACGCCCAGCGGCGGTGCGGGCTTGATCGAAATGTTGCGTGCGAGTCCGGAGAACCGCGATTTGCCGCTCGATGAAGAGCCGTACCGGACGGCGCTGCAAATGGCGGAGTTTCTGGATGGCGTGCCGCGTTATCCCAAGATGCACCCGTGCGGTCTCGTGCTCTCGCGCCAGCCGATGCATGAGTTGACCCCGACCTTCATGGCGAACAAGGGCTATGCCACGACGCACTTTGACATGGACTCGGTGGAAGCCATCGGACTGGTGAAGATGGACATCCTCGCGCAAGGCGGGCTGGCGGTCATGCGCGATGTGAAGTCCATGCTCGGCGCGCGCGGAATCGAGGTGGATTTGGAACGGTGTATCGCCGTCCCTGCAGAAGCAAATGTGGCAGGTGGGCAGGTGGGGGAGGGGGCGGGTGGGAATGACCCGCTTACCCACTTACCCACTTACCCACCCGCTCCGCCCAATCAGCTCCCGGCGTCGACAGCTGTGAACGAGCCGTGGACCGATCCGGCGGTGTGGGCCATGATTGCCGCCGGTGGCGCGCGGGCGGTGCATCATATCGAATCACCCGCGATGACGAGTCTATGTCGCCAGTGCCATGTGCGGGAGATCGACGGCCTCATCGCCATCGTCAGCGTCATCCGGCCGGGCGCGGCCAACGAGGGAAAAAAGCTGGCCTTTACGCGGCGTTATCAAGGATTGGAGCCAGTGACCTATCCGCATCCGTCACTCGCAGCGTGTCTGCGGAGCACCTACGGGCTGGTGGTTTACGAGGAACACATTCTGCAACTCTGCGAGGCGTTCGCCGGCCTGTCTCCGGGCCGGGCGGATGTGCTCCGGCGGGCGCTCAACAAACAAAAGCGCGCTGTCATTGAGGAAATTCGCGGGGAGTTTTTCCAGGCGGCGCAGGCCCGCCCGCACTCACCTGAAAAGACCCTCGAAGTGTGGGAACAGGTCGCGGGTTTTGCGGGTTACGCTTTTTGCAAGGCGCACAGCACCGCGTACGGCGTCGAGGCATATCAAGCGGCGTGGCTTAAACATTATTTTCCCGCCGAGTTCATGGCTGCGGTGCTGAGCAACGGCAAGGGCTTCTATCATCCACTCGTCTATGTGCTCGAATGTCACCGGCTCGGTTTGAAATTGCTGCCGCCCTCTGCGAATGAGCCCGGACCGGATTTCCAGGTGGTGCCGGCGGAGCGCCGGTCTCCGACCCGGCGAGATTCGGATTTACCAACGCGCCGGATCGGAGATCAGCGCTCCGGTTCATGGGCAGGGCCTGAGAGCAGGTCAACCCAGGCACTTTCGCTCCATGAATCGGAGGCGAATTATGAATGCAACCTTTTGTTGCATATGCAACAAAAGGTTGCACCGATCCGGGGATTCAATGCGCGAATCATTCCACCGAATCGCGTAGCGCAGCCGTCCTCGGCGGCGAGTTCCGGCGGCGTTCCGCCGCCCGGAGCAACGCCGCGCGAGACGGTCGGCCAACTCGCCGGCGCGCCGCCAGTTGTGTTCGGCATGAAACGCGCTGAGGTCATTTTATCTCTCTCGCCCCACGCGTTCCTCGCGGGGCGAGAGCCGGAGAGAGGGGAATTGGATAAGAAAGTGGCCTCCTCACCCCAGCCTTCTCCTCCTTGGGGGGAGGAGAGGGAGATGATACATGCTTCCGCGCTCGAAGCCTATTCCTTGCCGAACACAACTGCCGGGACGTCCGCGCTACGAGGTTCGGAGCGCAGGTCAACCAAGCCGACTCCTCCCCATGAACCTGCCGCTGGTAGGGACATCGCGCGGCGGTGTCCCCGCCTGGAACCGGCGTGCGCGGGAAACATCCGCGCCCCGTTGACACGTGTGAAAGGCCTCACGACGCGCACGACCGAGGCGCTGCTCGCGGCGCGGAAGCGCGGGCTGTTCCTTTCCCTGGCTGATTTCTTTCATCGCGTGGCCCCGGCGGGAGAGGAACTGGAGGCGATGATTCGCGTCGGGGCCTTCGACGAGTTTGGCGAAACGCGCACGCGCCAGTTCTGGCAGGCCCAACATCTTCTAAAAACCTTTGGGGCCGGCGTGGAGCCGGACCAGGGCTGGCTTGTGCCGCCGCCCGGCCTGGAAAAATTGCCGGGCATCCCGCTCAATGAACCGACCCGGCGCGAGCGCCTGCAATCAGAAACCGAGTTGTTCGGTTTTGCCGTCAGTGGCCATCCGCTCGAATTGTTTGCCGACGTGGCGTGGGACACCTATTGCCCGGTGAACCGGCTCGGTGAATTTGTCGGACAAACCGTTGTCACCTGCGGCCTCGTTGTCGAGCAGCGCACGCATCATCAAATCACGGGTGAAGCGATGAAATTTCTGACCCTCGCCGACTGGACGGGCATGGTGGAGACCGAGTTGTTCGCGCAGACGTATAAAAGCTATGGACTGGCGACGGTGCGTTATCCCGTGCTGGAAGTGGAGGCGAAGGTGGAGCCGTTTGAAAATGGAAGGGGGTTCTCCCTGCGCGTGCATCGGGCGGGACCGCCTCGCACGGCAAACAGCAGACCAAACCTCAGTGCAACCTGAAGAATTAGCGGGTTTCGCTGGGCAGGGCTGGAGGGCGGGGCTATTCCGAGAACGCAAGATAGACGGGGACAAAGATGCTCACGGGAGGAAGGAGCAACAACAAAGCCAGGGGGGCGGGTTTTCCGCGTGCTTCGCAAAGTTTCCACCAGAGGATGACGCCCACCACCAGCTGGACCAGGGGGATGAGAAACAGGATTATGAGCCAGACGGGCAGTTTCGCCACCGTGAGCAGGGGCACCAGATTGACGATGGGAATCCAGATCAACACGCCCGGTTCGTGCCCACACTTCTCGCAAATTTTCTTCGCGCAGAAACAGAAGAATAGGTAGAAGGCCAGCCCGATCGCTAAAATAAACAGGATCGCGATGAGCCCCAGCCCCATGAGGATGCCCGCGTCAGCGCTTGCAGATTGGTTCATATTGATACCTGTGGGTTAGTAATGGCTAGCCGGTTGATGGGATTCTTCGGCGGAAGTTAGGCAGTTTGACCTTCGCCCGCAATCCAATTCTGCGCCGGCAACGGGCCGGCTATCTGTTCAGGCCTCGACAGAATTTCTCCAACCGGTCCAAACCCTTCTCAATATTCGCCAGGCCGGTCGCATAGCTGATGCGCAGGTAATCATCCGCGCCAAACGCAATGCCAGGGACGGCAGCCACCTTCTCCTGCTCCAACAGGCGCGCGCAAAAATCTGTCGAGCTGAGGCCCAGCTGGGAAATGTTGGGGAACAGATAAAACGCGCCCTTCGAGTTCACGCAGGAGAGCCCGGGGATGCTGTTTAATTTCGCGTGGGCATAACTGCGGCGCTTCGCGTATTCCGCCAGCCACCTCGGCAGATGATCCTGTGGGCCATTCAGGGCGGCGACGGCACCCTTCTGCGCAAAGCTGGTCGGGTTGCTGGTGCTGTGCGATTGAATCGCGTCGATGGCCTTCGCAATCGGCTCCGGGGCGGCGAGGAATCCGAGCCGCCAACCGGTCATGCTCCACGCCTTGGCGAAGCCGTGTACGATGATTGTGTGGGCCTGATGTGCGGGTGAAAAACTCGCCACGCTTTTATGGAGGGCTCCATCGTAAAGCAGTTGCTCGTAAATTTCATCGCTCATGATGAGCACGCCCTTTTCCACGCAGATATCCCCGAGCGCCTTGATTTCGTCGGGGGTATAAACCGAGCCGGTCGGGTTGCTTGGTGAATTAAGGATGAACAGTCGGGTCCGCGGCGTGATCGCAGCGCGCAATTGTGCGGGGGTTACCTTGAATTCCGTCTTGTCCGTGGTCTCTAAAATCACGGGCGTGGCCGCGGCGAGCTTCACCATTTCTGGATAGCTCAACCAATAAGGCGCGGGGATGATGACCTCGTCGCCCTCCTCACACGTGGCGAGAATGACGTTGTAGCAGGAGTGTTTGCCGCCGCAGGAGACGATGATTTGCGAAGGCTTGTAAGTCAGGCCGTTTTCGCGCTGGAATTTGTCGGCGATGGCCTGGCGTAACTCTGGGATGCCAGCGGCCGGCGTGTATTTTGTGAACCCGGCCGCGAGCGCCTGAGTGCAGGCGTCTTTGATGTGCTGGGGGGTGTCGAAATCCGGTTCGCCGGCGCCAAACCCGACGACATCGATGCCCTCGGCCTTCATCTGTTTAGCTTTGGAATCAATGGCCAGAGTGAGCGAGGGCGACAACGTGGCCGCACGTTTGGAGATTTTATAATTCATAAACGGCGAAAAGAATTAGCGTTCAGGGGAGGGGAGCGCAAGCAGTATGTCCGACGTGGGCGAGTCATGGGCGCAACTCAGTTGCTTGCGGATGCCTTTCCGGGCCAACCTGGAAGGTTGCCAGCCATTAGCTTACTCTACCCCGGCAAGAAACTGGGTTGCGCCCGCAGAGAACCATTCCTGCCTTCCTCGGCGAAAACTGTGCGTCCTCGGCGTTAAAGTGGGGCGGGTGTGGCCAGCCCGGCGCGGAGTTGCGCCAGGGCTTTCGCGCGATGGCTCAATTTGTTTTTCACCTCCGCCCCGAGCTCCGCGAACGACTCCTGAAATCCGACTGGAATAAAAAGTGGATCGTAGCCAAATCCGCCCGCCCCGTGGGGCTTGAAATCAATGTGGCCCTCGCAGGTCCCCTCGAAAAAACGGGGCGGAAGGGAAACGCCACTGGGCGAAACGGTGACTAACGCGATGACGCAACGGAACCGGGCGGTGCGCTTTTGCTGCGGAACATCCTGGAGCAGTCGGAGCAGCTTGGCGTTGTTGTCCGCATCTGCGCTGTTGCCTACTGCCGGGCTGTCCAAGGCGGCGAAGCGTGCGGAATAGACGCCGGGCGCGCCGTCGAGCGCGTCCACCTCCAGGCCCGAATCATCGGCCAGCACCAGGGCGTTTGAGAGTTGGGAGTTGCGGCTGGAAGGGGAAAGG
>JAYTXL010000170.1:0-6420 GCA_043742955.1 Verrucomicrobiota bacterium
GGCAGCGAGGTTTGCCGCCCCACCTGGTTTTCTACCGCGTAGCACAGGCGGTCGGTTTCCGGCACCCAACGCGCGGCGCTCAGGAAAATTTGCCGTTCACTTTCGCCTTTCGGAATCAGGACGCCGTTCAAGCCGATGTTATCGACGATTACGCCGTGCGGCAGATTGTCCACGGTAAACGTGATCAAGTCGTCGTGGCCGTTGCGTCGGACCTTCAAGCGCGCAGGAATCATCTGGCCGGGAGCGAGGGCGATCTCCAGCGGTTGACCAGCGACGGGCGCGGCTGCGGTCGCCGATGGTTCCGGTTCCAGCGCGACAAAGAGTTTGGGTTTTTCGGTGAGCTTGATGCGCCCAAGATTGTTCACGGATTTGGAAACGCCCTGGCCGTTCACCATGGCGCGCGCGCTTACTTGGGTGTGGGCCCAGTTCGCCTCGGTCGGCTGCGGCGCGTCGGGGGCGGCGTTGAGGGTGCCGCTCGCGGAGTCATGCCCGGCTTGGATCACCAAGGGCGCGGAGACCGCAAATCCCGGCGGCAGTCCAGTGATCTCGACCGCGATTTCCCCGTTGTAGCCGTCGATGCGTTCCGCACTCACGGAAAAGCTCTTGCCGCTGCCCGCGTTCACTTCCGGATTCGCCCCGTTCAACGTCACGTTGAAGTCCGGCCGCACTTCGCGCACCACGAGTCGATAGGCAAATCGGTCGCCGCCGAATCCGCGCGTGTCGCTGACGCGGATGAGATAGGAACCATCCTGCGGCGCGATGAATTGCAATTTGGAATCGGAGCCGAGCTTGCGCTCCCCATCATCATCATTGGCATAGAACAACGGAAAAACTGGCAGCCCGTTGGCCACCAGTTTGGTGCCGGGCGGATGGGGTTCGACGATGTAACAGGGTTCATCGTTGGCGTGGGCCGTGGCGCTGGTGTCGAAGTAGGCGCGGCGCTTGCCGGCCATCGTGTAGAAATTGAAACCGGAATCGGGCCCTTGCGGTGCGCGGAAGAGTTTGCAGATCTCCCCCTGCAAATAGGCAAACTGGTTCAATTCCATCTCCTCCCAATTTTGCAGGCGCGCGTCGGCGATGTTCGAATCAATGCCGCGAAAGGTGATGTACGAATCGCGCGTGGCCTGCAGCAGCAGTCGTTGCACCGGGCGTCCATCCGCGTGCAACACCTCGATTTTCGTGTCGATCGGCGAACCGCGTCGCGCCGCCATGGTTTCGATGATCCACGCCTGGCCGGCCTTGGCTTCAAAGCGGAACAAATCCACATCCGCGGCGCGCGGCAGCGCGGCATTCCTGCCCGCAAATAGATTGCGATTCCAGCTGCGCCCGTTAACTGCCCCCGGCACTTTCATGGGGTTGGCAGTTGCGGGGGTGTCGTTGGGTTCGATTTCGACTAACTCAGCGCCGTCGCTGACCAGCACCTTGAACGCGCTCCGGCTGCGAAAATGATTTGCGTCGATCGGCACCGGCAGTTCACCTGCCGCCCCGGCTTTCACCCGCACGTTGGCTCCGGCGGGAAGGTTGTAACCAGCCAGCTCCACCGTGCTTTCCGCAGCCGCTGGCACGCTTAACGGAAAGCAGCCGGTGACATAGGGGAACGTCCCGATCGACAAACGATAAAAGTGTTCCTTGGACGCCGCCGCCATCGCATCGCTCACGCGGACACGATAAGGTCCGGCCGTGGGGAAGGTGTGAGCGAGCAGGGGATCAGGGCCGCCATTGAACCCATTGTTGCTGGCGATGACCGCGCCGCGCGCATCCACGAGGGTGAGGACTGTGTTTCTGGCTTTCGATCCCAGACGATCCGCCGCCAGATCGAACACCAGCGTTTCCCCGGCTTTGACGGGGAATTCAAATTCATCGACACTGCCTGCGGTGGCCAGCGTCCCCCAAAAACTTACCGGCAGACTTTCTGTCCGGAGCAGGCTGGGAGCATTGGAGGTCTTGGATAAATAAAGCTGCGGCAGATCATCCAGGTACACATTCACTTTGCCGCTCTCACCCGCGGCATTCTTTACCGACAATTCATACGTGCCGCGCGCCAGATCCGCTGCGGCAGTCACTTTGATCCAAACCTCATTGGAGCGCGCTTCCGGCAGAATCTGCCCGCGCAACTGCATCCCCTGAAACGCCACATTCGTCAGGGTGTCCAAACCGGATCCGGTTAATTTAATCCTGGTTTCCACACCACGTTGCACTCCCTGCGGTTCCAGCAAGGTGATCGTGGGTTTGACATTGGTCTTGGCCGGCTCGGCCGCTCCCGCCAGGGTGCCACCGAACAAGCTCAAGGCCGCGCACCACCAATGGCTGTTGATTCGCATAATCAAAAACGTCAGAATTTCGAGGCTGATTTCGCCGGTTTGCCCGAGGTCGCGTCATAAAAACCCAGGGTGCCATCCAATCTTCCCACCACCACCGTCTGGTTGTCCGCCGCGAAGGCCAGGGCCGGCACTTGATCGGGCTGCGCTTCCAGCAAAAGCCGCTCCGTCAGGGTCGACGCCTGCCACAATTTTACCGTGCGGTCTTCGGCGGATGAGAGCAGCGTCCGTCCATCCGAAGCAAACACGAGGTTCAAAATCGGTCCTTCATGCGCAAAGCGCGATTCCAGGATCGGGTTTGTTCCCTCGGCCGCCGTCGCGCTGATCTGCCACTCGCGAATCCGGCTGTCCACGCCGCCGGCATACAGCCGTCGGCCGTCGGGGCTGAAAACCACGGCGTAAAGTTCCTTCAGCGATTGGGAAAGCGTGTCGAGCCGTTTGCCGCTCGCCACGTCCCACAGCTTCACGGTGCGATCGCCGCTGGCGCTGGCGAGAACCTTGCCGTCCGGACGAAAGGACAGGCTGAAGATGGCGCCGTTGTGGGCGGAAAGCGTGCGGACCTCCTCGCCGGTGGCCAGGTTCCACAGTTTTATCTTTTGGTCGTAGCTGCCAGTCGCCAAGACAGTGCCATCCGGCGAAATCGCCACGCTGTAGAGAGCATCTTTGTGTCCCGTGAACGTGCGGATCAAAGTGCCCTCCGCGACATTCCACAGTTTTACCTCGCCGAATAATCCCGGCTCGCCGGCCGCCGTGGCGAGTTGCCGGCCGTCGGCGGAAAACGCCAGTGAATTCACATGCCCGCGCTGGCCGGTGAGCCGGTGGACGAGCGCGTGGGTATCCGCAGACCGCAATTCCACTTCACCATAAAATGCCACGGCGAGGAGCTTGGGGCCTGTTGCGTGCGCGATGGCGTGGATCGCCCGGCGTGGTTCCACCGTGGGCACAATCTTGGGAATGACCAGGGTGCGGGCGGTGGCTTTGGTCGGATCCTTGGGCGCCACGGCGCCGGCGTCGATCCAGGCTTTGATCAGCGCGATTTCCGCCGGTTCCAATCGCTTGCGTTTGCCCGGCGGCATGAATTGATTCTTGCCTTCCTTGCCGGAGCGGCCCTCGAGAAATTTAACGAGCAAGCTGTCCGCGCTTTTTCCGGGAACAATGACGGCACCGCTTTCACCACCCTTGCTCAGGGTCTCGAAGGTTTCCAAGGCGAAACCCTTTTCCGGATCCTGCGCCGCGTGACAATCCAGACAGTGCCTGGCAAAGATCGATTCGACGGCGGCGTAATCGGGTTTGGCATCGGCTCCCGAGGCAGTGATCGAAACCGCAAATGCGGCGGCGAACCCGGCTAAACCGCGCCGCCAGCGAGAGCTTGGAAGTTTTGAAACCGTCGCCGAAGGAGGGCGTAGTTTAGTTTTGTGGAAGCGATGGGAGCCTGTTTGTTCAAAGTGCTGGCATTCACTGCGTGCCTGGCCTTTCCCCCTCACCCCGGCCCTCTCCCCCGGGGAGAGGGAGAACGTAGCAGCCTTCTTCTCGAACCCTCCACGCGACCGGTTTCGTCCCAGCGCGGTGAGCGATTCTCCCTCTCCCCGGGGGAGAGGGCCGGGGTGAGGGGGAGGGGTTGGCGGTAAAACCAAGTTGGGTTCGATCCGGAAATTCATTTTGGCAATCGCGCTAAGATGGAGCCGGCTTCAATGGTTGAACAAGAATTCCCGGCTGCTGATCATCGCCCATACCACATCCTCAAGGGCGACGCGTTTCTCTGCTTCACTTGCGCCGGCCAGAATTGTGAGAATCTGTTGCTTCTCAGTGGTGGTCGGATAACGGGACAATGCCCCCAGCGCGGCCTCCTCGATCATCTGTTCGGGAGTCAACTTGTCGGCCAGCCATTTCTCAATCCGGTTCCCTTTGGCCGCCAGCTTCTCGTTGACCGTATCTCCATTCGCGAGGTGCAGCGCCTGCGCCATGCTCGGCTCGGCGGAACGCTCGCATTCGCAAGTCGCTTCGCGCGCCGCCCGGCCAAACGATTTCAGGAAATAAGAACTCACCTTGGCATCGGGAAGTTGCAGGGCGCGGAAGCCCGCCGGATACTTCGCGCCCAAACCCTGGTTGGCATTCCGCAAATCCAGCGCAAATTCGGTGGGCACCGCAGTGACTTGCGACAGCGCATCCAGCAGCACCTCGGCCATCATGCGGCGCGGGTAGAAGTGGGAATAAAACCGGCGGTCGGCCGCGTTTTCGGGCAGGGCCTCGCTGGAACGCTGATAGGTTTCCGATTGGAGAATCGTCCGCATGAGCGCCTTGAGATCAAAGCGCTGGTCCGCCAGATAACGGGCGGCGGCGGAAAGAAGTTTCTCGTTGCTGGCCGGGTTTGTGACGCGCAGATCGTCCACATTTTGCACGAGACCGACACCGAGGAAGTTCGCCCAGATGCGGTTCACAATGGCGCGGGTGAAGTAAGGATTCTCCCGCGCGGTGAGCCAGTCGGCGAGCGCCTCGCGGCGGTCACCGGGATCTTCCAGCGACAGCGGCTGGCCGTCGAGCGGGCGCGGCGGTTGCGGCCGACCACGCAGCGGCTGCACCAGATCCCCCTGGGTCGCCGCAAAAATGATCCGGTCGCCGTCGGCGGTGCCGCTCTTGGTGCGGACGCGGGCGAAGAGATTGGCGAACCCGAAGTATTCGTCATTGGTCCACTTTTCCATGGGATGGTTGTGGCACTTGGCGCAATTGATCGTCATGCCCAGGAACGCGACCGAGGTCGTTTCCGCCATGTTCGGGGGATCCTCGTGGAGCACGAAGAAATTCGCCGCGCCATTCGCCAGCGTGCTACCCTGGGCCGTGACGAGTTGGCGCACGAATTGATCCCACGGCGTATTGGCAGCGACGTTGTTGCGAATCCAATTGTAGAATGACCACATGGATGGCAGCCCCAGCTTCTCCCGGTTGACCAGCAGCAGGTCAGACCATTTGTAGCTCCAGTAATCGACGAACTCCGGGCGGCTCAGCAGGGACTCGATGAGGTCATCACGTTTCCTCGGCGACTTGTTGGCTAGAAAATCCCGCGCCTCGGTCGCGGTGGGCAGCAGCCCGATGGTGTCCACGAATGCGCGGCGGAGAAAATCACCATCGTTCGCCGGCGGTGATGGCGGCAGATTCAGGTCCCGGAGTTTTTCCAGCACCAGCTGGTCGATGAAATTCCTCTTCTTGGCGCGCGTGAACACTTCCGGTTTCACCTTGTTTCCATAAGGCACGCTGACGGTGGCAATCGCAATCCGGCTGAGGTACCAGGCGGTGATGGCGCCCTCACCATACCCCAGGACTTTCACGTTGCCGGTTTCGTTCACTTGCGTGACGGCGGCGTTGGCGTCGGTGTACTTCACCCAGCGCGTGACATCCTGCACCTGGCCATCGGAGAAATGCGCCCGCACGATGAGCTGCTGGTTCACGCCGGGTTTAAGAATGACGTTGGCAGGAAGGAATTCCAAATGATCGATGCGCGGCTCTTCCGTCTTGGGGCCGGGCGTGCCCGCCGCGATCCATTGGGATAACACCCGGTACTCCAGCGAATCGGTTTCAAAACGCTGGCCACCCTTGTGCGGCAGGGCAATCGTCGGCTTGAGCAGCAACAAACTGCGGCCCGGATCCACCGGCACAATCCGGCGACCCAGAGCCTGGCGGGTGATCGCGCGGAAATCCCCGTCATTGTCATAGCCGCGGAGCGACAATTTGAAGCCACCCTGGCCGGCGGCGGCGCCGTGGCAAGCGCCGGAACTGCAGCCGGCCTTCGCCAGCACCGGCTGCACATGATTGCGAAAACTCCATTCAAACGATTTGTCGAAGTTCACCACCGCGACTTGCGCCTTGGCTCTGCGTTTGCCGTGGCGCGCGGTGAGGGTTGCCGTTCCATTGCCGACGGGCACCGCCGCGCCCTCCACAATGGTGACGACGTTCGGGTTGCTGGAAGTGTAAGTGACGTCATTGGTGATCTGGCCAATAAATTGTTTACTCTCGACCCGCTCGAGCAGCAATTGCTGGCGTGCGGCACTGCCGGACAGCGTAAACTTTTGAGGGATAACGACAAGGTCAGCCGCCGAGCTAGAGGCGA
>JAYTXL010000171.1:0-4629 GCA_043742955.1 Verrucomicrobiota bacterium
ACCATTGTCATTGTGACGCACAACATGCAGCAGGCCGCTCGGATTTCAGATTTTACGGCGTTCTTTTACCTCGGCGAGTTGATCGAGTTCGATGTCACGGCCAAGATGTTCACCAACCCGGCCCGCAAGCAAACTGAGGACTACGTTACCGGGCGCTTTGGATGAAAAGAATTCCGCACACTTTGGCGTTCGGGGAGACAATCACTATTATTGGGGAAAAACGAATGGCTACACATCACGAAAAGGAACTTGCCGAATTAAAGAACAAGCTGCTCACCATGGCCAGCCATGCTTCCGCCGCCTTAAAGAATGCCATCAAGGCGCTGGTGGACCGCGACGAGGCGCTGGCACGCGAGGTCAAGGAGGCCGACGATATTCTCGACCAACTCGAAATCGAAATGGACGAGATGGCGGTGGCGCTGCTGGCCAAGGCGCCGCTGGCCTCCGATCTGCGCCTCATCATCGTGGCGATGAAAATCTCGCATGATCTGGAACGCGTGGGGGATGAGACCACGGCCATCGCCCGGCGCGCCCTCGAGTTGAACCAGGAGCCGCAGCTCAAACCTTATGTGGATATTCCGCGCATGGCCACCATGGGCCTGGAGATGTTGAGCGACGCGCTGGATGCCTTCGTGAACGGGAACTCCGAGAAAGCCCGCGCCGTGATTCCGCGCGACAAGGATGTGGATGCGCTCAACAAACAACTCCATCGCGAGCTGGCCAGCTACATGGTCGAAAAGCCGAGCACCATCTCCCGCTGCCTGAATCTCATGGTGATTTCCAAGCGGCTGGAACGGATTGCCGACCACGCGACGAACATCGCGGAGGAAGTGGTCTATCTTTACGAGGCCAAGGATATCCGGCACACCGGCAAATAGCGGCTCGCCTGATCTTGTTTTGGCTGCGGCCGGCCGAGCCAGGCGGGGCGCGGGTCGCAGCATTTGCCCCGATTGTAACAGGTTAAGCTGTTTTGAAAGTGGTAGTAACTTTTACCACCCGCATAGTCTGGACGACGCCCTTGGAATAGTGTTCCCTACCGCCATGCATTCCTGTCCGACCCCTCCGGTGCAGCGCGCCGCCTTGGTCGCCGCCACCCTGATTGTTTTTCTGCTCGCCCCCGCTCTGCCGGCCCAAACTCCCGCGCCCAATTTCACCGCCGCGCACGAGGAGTTGGTGAAGATCCTGCAAGGCTTCATTCGTGTGGACACCAGCAACCCGCCGGGCAACGAAACGAAAGGCGCGGAATATCTCAAGGCCTTTCTCGAACGCGAAGGCATTCCCGCGGAAATATTTGAACTGGAACGCGGCCGGGGCAACCTCGTCGCCCGCCTCAAGGGCAATGGCAAGAAGAAACCCCTGCTGCTCATGGGCCACCTCGACGTCGTCGGGGTCGAACCCGAGAAATGGACGGTGGCGCCGTTCGGCGGCGTCATCAAGGATGGCTATATTTACGGACGCGGCGCGGCGGACGACAAAGGCATGACCAGCGCGTGCCTCGAAGTTTTCCTGCAATTGCACCGCTTGAAAGTGCCGCTGGATCGGGATGTGATTTTTCTGGCCGAGGCGGGTGAAGAAGGGACCACCCACGTCGGCATCGATTTCATGGTCGCCCGGCATTGGGACAAGATTGAATGTGAGTTCGCGCTCAACGAAGGCGGACGCATTAACGAGGTCAAGGGGAAGGTGGATTTTGTGGCCGTCGCCACCACGGAAAAAGTCCCGCGCACCACCCTGCTGTCTGCCAAGGGCACCAGCGGCCACGGATCACGTCCGCGATCCGACAACGCGATTGTCCACCTCGCTGCCGCCGTCGCCAAGGTCGGCACCTGGCAGCCGCCGATGCGCCTGAACGATACGACGCGTGCCTACTTCAACCGGCTCGCCACCATCAGCCCGCCGGCGGAGGCGTTTCTCTTCACCCACCTGGAAGATCCGGCGAATACCATTCAGGTTCAGGAAAAGATCCGGCTCACCCACGGCACCTATCATTCGATGCTGCGGACCTCGGTGGTGCCCACCATCATCAAAGGCGGTTTCCGTCAGAACGTGATTCCCGGCGACGCCCTCGCCACCTTGGATGTGCGCGCGCTGCCCGACGAGGACATGACCAAGTTTTACGCCCAGATGCGCAAAGTGATTGATGACCCCGCCATCGAAATTGTCCCGCCCGCTGGCCAGGGACGTCCCTCGGGGCCTCCTTCGCGGCTCGACACCGAAATGTTTCACGCCTTGGAACGCGCGCAGCGGCGGATCTTTCCCGAGGCGATCACCATTCCCATGATGCTGACCGGGGCCACCGATTCCGCGCAATTACGCGCCCAGGGTGTTCAAGCCTACGGCCTCGGGAGCGTGACTGGCGAACGGGAAATCTCGGGCGTGCACGGCAACGACGAACGGCTGGGTCTGGCTGGCTTGCGCCGGTTCCTCGAGTTTCTTTACGCGGCGATCGTTGAGGTAGCGGCCACCAAATGAGCTCGCAAAGGTCTTTGATACACGCCAACCAAGGAATGCTGGTCGCGCTAGGATGACTGGGCGGGTGCAGGAAAAGTCAGGTTCAATATCTATTGACGGCCAAGACAGCCGTTTGTAGATTCCGGCTCCCTTTGGGATCCAAAGTAGCTCAATGGTAGAGCAATCGGCTGTTAACCGATCGGTTGTAGGTTCGAGTCCTACCTTTGGAGCCACTTCTCAAGCTGTTGAGGTTCAACGGCACTCTCCAAAGGCGGGCGCGAAAAAGCGTGGTTTTACGTTAAAGTGCCAGAAGAACTGCCAGAAGAATTGCCCCGGTTTTGCAATTCGGCACTACTCCGGCACCATTCGGCAGAACCCGCCCGCTACACCGTAACGGTGTCTCTCGTTCCGTTTGTATCATACAGTTATGAAACAATGGTTCTACCTCTACCAACGCGGCGAGACGTTCTATTTGCAGGACTCCCGCTCGGGTAAACAGCAGTCCCTGGAAACCCAGGACCGTAAGGCCGCATTGCGCCTGCTGGAGATCAAACGCCAGACCGTGGCCGATCCCAGCTTCAATCAGTTCATCCTCAAATCCTGCCTGACGACCCAGGATCCGTTGTTGGGCAAACGGATTTGGGCGGCGGTCATGGAGCAGATGCAGACCCACGGCAAGGAGGTTTCGCAGGCCCGCTGTGCTCGCGCAATGAAATCCAGAGCCTTCGCTGGCCTTCGTCACGTCAAACTCGTGGAGACGAGCGCAGAGGACTTTCTGGCCGTCCTCAATTGCGGGAAAGTCTCCGTGGCCCATTACCTCAAGCGCCTTCACAATCTGGCTTTGGGGCTCGGTTGGCTGGCGTTTCCGATTCTCGCGCCCCGGCTGTGGCCAAAGCTTCGCTTCAAGTCCAAGCGGGGAATCACGCTCGCCGAACATCTCCGCGTCCTCGCCGCCGAGAAAAATCCGGAGCGCAATCTGTTCTATCAATTGCTGTGGGAAGTGGGCGCCTCGCAAAGCGACGCCGCCGCGCTAATGGCCGTTGACGTTGACTGGGCAAACCGCACCGTCTCCTATTCCCGCATGAAGACCGGAACGCCGGCGCAATTGGCCATCGGCAACAGCCTGGCGGCGGTCTTGAACCAGCTTCCCACTACTGGCCCGCTGTTCCCGAGGCTCTCCGGGATCAGCGACAACGCCCGGGCCGCCGAGTTTTACCGGCGTTGCAAGCAGCTCGGGATTCGAGGCGTCAGCCTGCACAGCTACCGCTACGCTTGGGCGGAACGCGCCAAGACCTGCGGCTACCCCGAACGGTTCGCCCAAGAGGCATTGGGACACAACAGCAAGGCCGTGCATCGGGCGTACGCGAGGAGAGCACACGTGCTGATCCCAACCATGGAAGACTACGAACGAAAACTGGCGAAGGTCGATTTTGGGACCATGGCGGTGCCAGCCATCGCCGTGGCGTGAGCGATTAACTGCTCGCAGCGGCAGATAAGTTCACTATCGGGGAAAGGCCGTTCACAGAACGGCCTTTTCTCTTGGCGTTCTGGTTGTGCCAATGGTGGTTGACGGCATTGCTCATCTTGACCAACCAGGACCGGTCCTTGATCTGTTCCAACAAATCCGCTGCGCAGAAGAATTTGATGCCGTTGGCCGGTGGATTGCCCAAGGGCTTGAGCAACTTGGCCGCCACCAACACCGGGACATCATGCGGCTGGCAATTCAACACCCAGGCGGCCTGCTCGACAGTCAGGCGGGCCGGAAGCTGCCCGAGCAAGGATAGAAAACGATGTTGTTCCTCTCTCACGGATTACCTCACGGTTTCACGGCGGCGCGGACGGCGGCGGTGACGATGGACTCGACGAGCGTGACCACGTTCGTCGCGCTGCTTTCTTGATTCAGGGAGCCGAGGGAGACTTTCTGCGATTTGTCGGTCTGGCCGCTCGAGAGCTTGGCGAGCTCGCTCTTCGAGTCGAACAGGGTCAGGGCGCGGACGACGGTCACGCGCTCGTTGCTGCCGTCGGGCAGCGTGCGCTCGGTGACGGTGGACGTGAACCGGGCGCAACCCGTCGCCAGGACGAGGCAGCCAATCAGGGGAGGCAATAGTCGTTTCATACTTGTTCGCGGCTGCGCCGCAGTTGGTGGGTGCAGTCTTCGAGGGCGGCGGTGTTGCGGTC
>JAYTXL010000172.1:0-3153 GCA_043742955.1 Verrucomicrobiota bacterium
TGGCTGCCCCAGTCCGGCACCCACGTGTTCGTCGTTCCATGCCCCAACTCTCCCATCCCCGGCGCCGCCCGACTAGACGGGGTTAGTAACACGGATACGGGACATCCGGGCCGAAGTGACCGAATGGGTTTGCTTCTCCATGGATGAACCGGGCGAGCTGGACGCTGTGCGCCCCTATTTTCGGGGCGTGGACCGCGTGGCGCAATTGCCCCGTGGCAGTTTCATCGCCTACAACCGCGAAAGTGGTGAAGATCTGGAAGGGAAGCTGTTTTAAGGCTTGATCAACTTGATCCGGTCTTTCAGCCGGTCAAAGTCAGCATCCAAAGCCATTAACGAATCGCCACGGGCCAGCGCCGTGGCTGCAATGGCGGCATCAAAGAAACCCATCGTCTGTCCGGTCTTCCTCAATTCGACAATTAAAAGCGCCAATTGGGCCGCGTCCGCCTCGTCAAACAAATCCACCAACAGCTTGAATTTGGTTTCGTAAATGGTTCGGGCGCGTTCCCGCAATTTCGCCGACTTGGGCAGGTGCGCACCGACGAGGAACTCAGCCGCCGCGTGGGCCGGGACGTAGTAGCTCGACTCTTTATCGGGCAGGAGGGATTCAAACTCGCCAAATTTCTCGGCGTGAATCAGCACGCTGGTATCAATGGCTACCGGCATGGCCAAAAACCTCGTTTGATTGTTTAATCGCAGCCGTCATTTGTTGCTGTTCTTCTGTGGTGAAGCGCACGGATCGAAGGATCCCCAGCAATTCGGACTTGGAAACTCCCACCTTGCGGCGAATCTCCACTTTGATTTTTCCGTGCCGTTGAATTTCGGCTTTCTCATGCCGTTCCAACACCATGGCAATCACGCCTGGACTATCGTTTGCTAGTTGTGTGGCAGTTACAATCATGGTGGGAATATACCTAAAATCCCCATTATATCAACCTGAAACACTGCTTATTCACTCCCCATTTCTGGAAGGGAAAAACACCACCTTCCGCTCCCCGCCTGGAACTTTGGAAGCGAGAACCCCCCTTAAAACGCCTCGTATAAGGCGGAAAACGGAACCGGCGAAGAGCACACTTGTGCCGTTTTCCCCACACGCGTGGGGATGGTCCGCCAAGGGGACGAACATTGAACCGTTTAGAAACGTTTTCCCCATACGCGTGGGGATGGTCCGCTGTATTTTGGCATCAGCATGCGACAAGTCATGCTTCCGACACGTGCACGCGATCCCGGAAACGTCCGATTTTCACGATACCGCGTCGCCCATCACAAAAGCTCACCCCAAGCCGATCCTGTTCCACGTAATAAATGGCGTTCTGGCGGTAACGCAACCCGATCTCGCAGGCTTGGTGGAAATCAACATCCACTGCCCAACCCGGTTCAGCATGGTGGGTGGATGGAGAATAACCCGCCAACCGCTGCACCCACGTTGATTTGCTACGGAGTTCTGATTCCAGTTTACAGTCAGCGTTTGAGTTCATTTCGTCTGACCACTTCTGGCCGGTCGTGGCGTAGGCGGTAATGATGGCGAATCGATGAGGGCAATCGTTCCAGCGTTGAACCTGCTCGAAATGCGTTTCAAGGTAGGCGGGATTCATTTGCCGCGTGGAACCAACGCTCGTGATTTTGATTGAATCAGTCATTGAGGTGCCGGTGACGCCTCTTGATCTCTTCTTTTCGCCGCCCAGCCCGCCGCCTTCAACGCGGGGTCGATGCGCTCGGCTCTGGTTTCGGCTTCGTTCACGTTATGGAGCTTTGGAAGTTGTCCCGCCGGCCACTGTCCGTGCGATGACCAATTGTCCGTTGTCGGACGCAGCCAACACCATCTTGCCGTCGGGAGAAAAGCCGACGGAATGAACATAGGTGGAATTTCCTAGGAAGCGGATCCGGCCCAATTCCTGGCCATCCTTCACATTCCAGACTCTTGCCGTGCTGTCTCCGGCCCCTGAAATCAAGCGTTGACCGTCCGCCGAGAAAGCCAGTGCCACCACCCAGTTTTGATGTCCTTCCAGATGCCGCACCACTTCTCGTCTTTTCACGTCCCAAAGGTAAACCCCTGTGGTTCCGGCGGTCCCCTCAGCCACGATCTGGCTGTCCGGCGCCACCGCCACCGAAAGCCCACCATCTCCCGCGTCGGGCAGCAGCCGGCCCGAGATGCCGCCGGACTGGGCATCAAGCAGAACTACACCGCGCTCCTTGAGAATCTTGAAGAGCGCAACCCACTCTCCGTTCGGCGCGGGCATGAGGTTTTGATAATCAAGGTGCTGCCAGCCGGTGAATTTCCAGACGCTTTTCCCGCTCTCTACGTCAAAGACATCGCCCGCTACATCGTGCATTTCTCCGGCCTCGGGACCTTTGATGCTTTCGCCCAGCGCACTGCATACCAGAGCTCGCCCGGTCTTCCCCATCCATGCAACCCGGTCGATTTGGTAGGGCCGCTCACCCACTACCCGCGCGGTGCCGGTTTTCAAATCCCACAGCAGGAGCTTGCCACCCGCCGTTCCAGCCAACAATCGCGTCCCATCGGGCGAGTAGGCTGTCGCCTTGACTCTTTCCTCCCCATGCCGGAACTTTTGCAACGCTTTCCCGCCCATGTCGTGGAGGCGGACGCTGCCGTCTTTCGCCACCACCACAAAAGTCCGATCGGTCGGCGAACACTCGGCCCGGGAGGTAAATTCTGAGCCAGAGGTTTCCCAGACACGCTCCAGTGTCAGTCTTTTATCCTGAGCCTCCTCCTGCTCCCGCGCCCCCTTCCGCTCGTCCACCTGTTTCAACCGCTCGGCTATGTTAATCTCCGCATCCGCGATGCGATAGAGAGTATCAATCTGCCGGCCGTGCTTTTCCAAAAGTTCACGGATGGCCCGGAGCTCGGTTCTGATGGACTCAAGGTCGTTCGCGGTGGCAGCCCGCGAAGAATTGGTGGCAAGGACAGACGTGAGAATGACTGCGGCTATGGTTGTTTTGATTTTCATAATCTGTTTTATCATGCGTTTGCTCGTTGCCCTTGTCTTTTGGTGGTCAAAGTTCTCCGGTGAAGGCTTGGTGTAGCAGTGACTTTTTCGGCTCTTCCGGGATTTCCGGGGGATTTTTCATTGGAGGATCAGCGAGAGTTGACGCCGACCGCCAAGGCGCGCCCTGCGGCGGACGACCGACAAGCGC
>JAYTXL010000173.1:0-3005 GCA_043742955.1 Verrucomicrobiota bacterium
GGTGAGGAGACGGGCGGTTTTTCCATCGTAACCGGTATAGGTTAATAGATATCGACCGGTGTCGTCCTCCACGATGCGCGGGTCTTCGCAGCCGCCGCGTTCTTCATAGATTCGCTGGGCGTCGTTGTCCGGATAGACCACCGGTGTGGCGTGGCGTTGGAAATGCAGGCCATCGCGGCTGGAGGCAAGCCCGAGGCGGGAGACGCCGGCCTTGTCTTGGGCGCGGTAAACGAGCCAGACTTTGCCGTGACGCACCACGGCGGTGGGATTGAAGACATGGGCTTCCTCCCACTTTACCTGGCCGCTGAATGGTGAATTGAATGTGGATTCCGCCCGGGGTGAAAGGCATGGATTGGCGGCGTCTACCTTGACGAAGGGCAACAGTTGCCAGTCCGCGGCCCGACCGGCGGGTGGGGTCAGCGCCAGTAGGGCCAGCAACAGGGCGGCGCCCAGTTGTTTTGATAATCTCATCATGTGATGGACCGAGTCTCGCGGGTGGGAGGCGATCCAATCAAGGGTCCATCCGGGCGTTTCGCGGGGAATGCTACAGCGATACCTGCCTGTTAGCCGTAACGATGGAATTGCCCAGGAGGAAACGAAGAGAACGAAGCTCGGAGGCGGGGGAGAAGCTCATCGGGCGAGGCTTGAATTCGTTCACTGTTTCGTGAATGGGCGGAAACAGGTTCCAATTCGATTGTCTCCGCTGCCCTGCTTCGTTCCTTGGTTTCCTACGGTCCAGACCTGGGTGGTTGCCGCTTAGCCGTAACGTTTCAGCAGAAATTAGCCGCAGATGGCCGCAGATGGCCGCAGAAAGAGGCTGAAAGAGGCTGAAAGCGGAAGCTCAGCCGCCTTTTAACTACCCACCGACTGGTGAACGATAGCCGCAGTTGCCGCCGTCCTCTTCTCCGCGTGATCTTTTACCCATTTTTCTACTGCATCATGACGGCTTAGCTATCAAGGAAGTAGACCGGTGGCACAATACCTGAGTACCACCGTCCAGCATAAAATGAAGGATTTTTGGTTAAGTGTTCGCGGCGAGTTCCCGGGCGAATTCCCGGGCTCTTTTGGCGATGGGCGAGCCTTTGAGTTCCAGTTGTCGCAGATAAAATTCGGGATCGTAGGCGGTGCGCTTGTGCCAGCATTTCCAGAGGATGCGGATCCACTTGAAGGCTAAGGATCGCAGGATGGTCCAGTGCCGCTTTCCTTCGGCATGCTCGGCTTCGTAAAAGGCTTTGGACCAGGGACAGTAGCGCACGGTTTGATGGGCCCATTCGACCAAGGTTTGCAGGAGAAATCGATTGGCACTCCAGCGGCGATGGGTTTTGCTTCGCTTGCCACTTTCTTCGATGACGGGCGCCACACCGAAGATTCTTTGCGCCACTGCCGCCGAAGGCAGACGCGAACGATCGGTGCCAAACGCCGCCACCAACCGCGGCCCCATCACCGGCCCGGCACCCGGCAGATTGCGAAATAAGTGGTGCTCGGGATGCGCCACGTAGCGTTGGTCAATCTCCTGCTCAACCGCCGCCAGGTGCGTCTGGAGCACCTGCAATTGCGCAATCAAGGTCGTAACCGCCAATTTGCGCGTCAAGAGGACGGCCTCGTCGGTGGTCAGGTGGCGGGCCGCCGCCATCGCCATCAAGCGCTCTTCGATGACGGTTTCCGAGCGCACGTTGTGAGCGTGGTAGAAGCGTTTCACCCTCGCTGGCTTAGCCGCTTTGAGGTCGATCAGCGTGGGCCATTTGGTCAGGAAATCAATCGCCATGGGACTCCACAGTGTCTTCCCAACCCACTCCAATGCATGAGGATAACAGTCCTTCAAGGTGGCGGTGAGTTGATTGCTGAGGTAGGTGCGCTGGTTGACGATCTTCCGCCGCCAGGCGGTCAACTCCGCGAGGACTCGGGTCGCGGGATCGGCCGGATCCAAGGGCCGGAGCCGGTCGCGGTGCACCCTGAGCGTTTCGAGCAGCACCATCGAATCGAGTGTATCATCCTTGCCGCCCGAAGGGCGAAAGGATTGGCGCTGGCGGGTACTGGTCGTGGGGTGAATGGGGAAGAGGGTGATCCAAGGCCGTTCGAGCAGGCAATAAACGACGGCCCCACGGGTCGCTTCGATGGCGACCGCCACCGGCTTGCCGCCGAAGCGTTTTTCCAGGGCATCCAACCACTGGTGAAGGTTTTCCGCCGAGTGCTCGAGCTGGGAGAGCTCGACGGCCTGGTCGGTGGGTTGCAGCGCGATGGCGTGCTCGGAGCCGCCCCAGTCAAAGCCAATGAAGGCGACCCAGGACGGTTCAAGCGAGGGGGGGGTTACGGTTGTATTCATGAGCATTGCGACCTTGGTTTGGTGGGCAACAAAGGGCAGTTGCAGTTCGTATAGTGAGCCATCTTGCGGGCTTTACCTGAGGATGCATACTGCTCTAAAGCGACCCGGGAAACGCCGAGAGATTGCGCCATATTCGTCAAGCGAAGGAGACTACTGTTCGTACGTTTCCCGGGGAAAAGGGTACCACAATTCCCGAAATTTCGGGACGGATTTATTTCCATTCCGCCCAGCCGGGCTGGGGGAGTGCCCAGCAGCAGACTGGGAATAAATCCGGCTATGCTATACGAGACTACCGGCGAGTGTTCGTGGGAGCGTTTGAAGACTCCTCGCGCGTACTCTCGGGCCAACGGTGATTGGTCTCCAAAATCACGGCGGCGAATCTCGTGCGCTGAAATGTCTTTGAGCGCGGCGTCCAAAAGAGCCGCATGCTCTTCGCGGCCTTCACCCGGGCAATGCGAATCATGGCATCATATGACACAGAAAGTTCGGAGGTCCGAATCCGTTGCTGTACTTCGGCGGGAAGGGTCAACACCCGGAGCATTTCACTGACCCACGTTTCGTTTTTGCCAATGACCCGGGCCAAATCGGCCTGAGTCTTTACGTCAAGGTCTTCGGCGAGCATGGATTGCAGGGTCTCCGCCATTTCGACCGGGCCGACGTCCTCGCGCCGCACATTGGAAAC
>JAYTXL010000174.1:0-25606 GCA_043742955.1 Verrucomicrobiota bacterium
GAAACGCAACTCCCAACAAGGCGTCGCCCTCGTCACCACGCTCATCATGCTCTCGCTGGTGACGGTGCTCTCGATCGCGTTCCTCGCGGTCAGCCGGCGCGAGCGGGCCTCGGTGGATGTTTCGGTGGGGCAGCTCGAAACCAAATTTGCGGCCGACGCGGCCCAGGCCAAGGCGCTGGCCAGCATCATCGCGCTCCTCCAATCGAGGACGAACCGGTATAACTATGATCTGTTCGTTTCCACCAATGTGGACGGCGCGGCCCAGTTCTCCTACTATCCCTATACGCCGGCCCCGGGTTTGCTGCTCACGAACTTGCAGTATGATGCGCGGGCGCCCGTTTACCCCACCCTCAATTCCGGGGTCGTCGATTTCCCGTTTTACCTGGATTTCAACCAAAACCGGATGTTCGATACCAATAACCTGCCGGACGAGCGGGTGGGGGATCCAGAGTGGCTCGGGATTTTGCAATATCCGGACAAGCCGCATTCGGCCACGAACCGGTTCGTGGGGCGCATGGCCTACATTGGGATTCCCGCCGGCAAATCGCTCGATTTGAATTTCATCCACAACCAGGCCAAGGCCAACGGCGTGGGCAACGAAGGATTCCTGCGCAACCAGGGCGTCGGTCCGTGGGAAATCAATCTGGCCGGCCTGCTCAATAATTTGAACTCGAACGCGTGGCCGGTGGTGCCGGGCGGCTACAATTATTCTGGCGCGCTTTCCAGCAGCGGCTTGGATTATTTCGACGCCAACCGCCTGTTGCAGTTTCGCTATAATAATGATTTCACCACCCTGCCGAACTTGGTGGGCACCTTTGGCCCGACGTACGGCCCACTCGCGCTCAACGCCTTTCAAAATAATACCATCAGCGAATATTCGTCGTTCCCGCTGATGCTCGGCACGTCGTTCATAAATGTGACCAACGAAAACGGACTCAACCCCTGGCCGGGCAGCGACAGCACCAATATATTTTATGATGTGCGCGAATTGTTGAACACGAGCAATCCGTTTTACGGCTCCAGTTTTAGCACGCGGCTGCGAAATATTTCGGCCAACAACAACAGCTACGACAGCCACACCTTTTATCGTTTGCTCGCGCAATTGGGTGTGGATTCGGTGCCGGCCGCCCCGGCCAAAATGCACCTCAACTATCGCAACATTGCCGAAGGCACGGTGCCCGCGACGTATTATCACCAGACCAATTTTGTCGCCTGGACGCCGATCGGTTTCTTTTCCAACGCCGTGGAGCGATTGCTCGTGGCGCACGGGTATAATTTTGGCGTCACCAACATCACGATCTATAGCCCGACGAACGCGAATATGCGTTACACATCGGACATCCACCGCGTGCTGCAATTGGCGGCGAATATTTACGATGCGACCACGTCCGACACCAATTATCCCTCGGTCTTCCGTCCGCAATATGGGAACTCCGGCAATGACGTGATTATCACCGGTTATGTCGAGGAAACCGGTACCAACTTCGTGCTCAATACCTGGCGTGATTTGCAAATTCCGACCGACCGCACCGCCTTGGGGAGCAACCCGGACGACAATGTCTATGGCATTCCACTGGTGATCGGTGCCAAAAAAGGCTGGCCTAGCTTCAATGAGTTCACGCTGCAAACCAGCGTGCAAGTCACTCGCAAGGTTGAAATCGTGAAGCCAACGACCAATTCGCCGCCCAGTTTGACGAACCAGATGTACATCGTGGGCATCTCCAATGTGTTCGGCGCCGAGGGTTGGAACTCTTACACCTCGATCGTGCACACCAACCTGGAGTTGCGCGTGGTTAATCGCACGGTGACGTCGCTCACGGATGCCAATGGCAACATCATCTGGCCCGCGTCGGGTTTGCCTGCGAATGTGGGTTCCCCGGCGATCGCGGCCGGCTACGCCAACTTTAACTGGAACACGAATGCCTTCCTGGTGCCGCTCCTTTACCAACAACCATTCTTGCCGGACTCGCAGTACTTCGTCACCGGGCCGACGCGTTTTCAGCCGCTCCCACCCCCCAGCGGCGTGGCAAACTTTGAGCAGAATGTGGGATTTGTCGTGCCCACTTGGACGCTGAACCTGACTAATTTTCTGCGTTACGCGCTGATTGATCGCACCAGCGGGCGCATTATCGATTTCGTAAACCTGACCGACATTGGAACCCAGTTGGATATTACGCAGGAGTTGGTGGGGAATCAAAACCTCGGCGAGCCGGCCATCGTGAGCAGTCAATGGGACGCCACCCGTGTGGGTGGATCCGGCAGCTTCGCGGTGCCGACGCTGGGCGTGATCGCGCAGATTCAAGTTTCCATGGCCAACCCCAATTACGAGGTCAGTCAGACCGTGTGGGATAGCTATAGTGCCAACGCCGGTTCCGGACAGGACAAGAACAAGTCCATCGACGCGTTCCGTAATTTCCTCGGCCAGACGCCGCGTTACGGCTACCAAAATTTCACCCCAACCAATCGCATGCAGGCCCCGTTCAGCCCGACGCGGAGGTTTTACGTGCAAAAAAGTTGGGAAGCGAATGACCCGCTGGTGCATTATACGCCGGCTGACTTGCTGGATTTGCGGAGGACGTTACCCAATGGCGTTAATGGCCTGCCTTTCCCCGCCCCGTCGTTTGGCAGCATTGGCCGATACAACTCTCATTACTGTCCGTGGGGCGGTCCAGTTGACTTTTACGGGGTGTCCCGGGATGGTTTGGCGGGCTCAACCAATGGCGTTTCACCGGGGTCGGTCACCAACTCTGCCGACTATTCCTACCATTTGGAATTTATCGACCCCCTGATTTGGAACTCGGATAGTTGGGATTTTCCGAATCGGAAGTTTGCCAACATCGGCTGGTTGGGTCGCGTGCATCGCGGCACGCCCTGGCAGACCATTTATTTCAAGGCGGAAGCCCCATCGGATGAGGCCCCGACCTTTAAATGGACCACCTGGTCG
The DNA here is from genome assembly GCA_043742955.1 of Verrucomicrobiota bacterium. GTDB lineage: Bacteria > Verrucomicrobiota > Verrucomicrobiia > Limisphaerales > JAYTXL01 > JAYTXL01. Next base: position 2,945 of record JAYTXL010000174.1, read on the forward strand.
GGCAGTGCCGCCACCAACCCGACGAACGATTGGCGATTGGTGGATATGTTTACCGTGGCGCCGCACGACAATGCCACCCGGAGTTTGCTCTCGGTGAACCAAGCCAATGTGGCTGCGTGGTCCGCCGTTTTGACGGGCATGCTCGTCATTACCAACGCCACCGATAACACGATTCCGATCAATCGATACAACCCTGGATCGCCGACGTATGTCGATCTGGCCATTGAACCAGACTCGTGGCAATTGGTGGAAATCGTCAATGCCATCAACAACACCCGCGCCAGCTTGGTGAACCAGCAGCCGCCGGGTGTGTTCACCAATCTGGCGACGTTGCTCTCGATTCCCGCGCTTACCTATGGCGCTGGCGGGACCACCAATTCACCTTATCTGGATTTCGGCACCGCTGATCGTCAACTCTTCAGCGCGAGTGACGCCGTGCTGGAGCGCATTCCCCAGCAACTCATGTCGCTGCTCACCCTGGAGGATCATCCGCGCCTCGTGGTTTACGCCTATGGCCAGGCCTTGAAACCAGCACCGCGATCCATCGTGGTGTCCGGTCCCTACCGGGGTATGTGCACCAATTATCAGGTCAGCGGTGAAATTCTCACGCGCACCGTGCTGCGCATCGAAGGGGCACCGACCACTCCCCGGGCGGTGGTGGAAAGTTACACCGTCCTGCCGCCGGATTGAGGATGTTATGCGACGTTCCAATTTCAAACTTTTGACCAGACACTGGCCATGGCGCGTTACTCCCGGGCGCAGCTCCGTTTCGTGCCAACAATGGGAGCCGTGTTTCGGTTCCGTGGTCGCAAACGCTTTCGGCGTGGTCATTCCCCCTCACCCCGCCCCCACAGCCATTGAAATCAGCGGTGGTAGGGCGACGGTGTCCTCACCGCGCCGGGGGCGGAGATCAGCCCTGCTACGTTCCCGGCCGGCTGTGGACAGCCCGCCCTACCTAAATTCAGTGGCATTGCTCCCGGCGCTGGCACGAAGCCGGGCGTCCGGAGATTTCGAGCAGAGCGTCGGAACGTGGCCGCCTACCCGCGAACCGGAGCGCCGATCTCCGATCCGGCGGGTTGTTGAGTTTGAACCTCGCCGGGTCGGAGACCGGCGCTCCGCCGCGCAGTTCAGGGGCACAAATCGCGGCTTTTTGCGAGCCATGGAGTCTGTCTTGGCGGGAGCGGGCTGGGATGAGGGGGAACTGCCCGGTAATCCGTCGCCCACGGGGAAGAAACTGAGCGGCGTAGTCCACCGGCTCCCGGTGCGGAAATGGGAATTGCACAAGTACCGCTGCGAGATTAACGATTCCTCGCCGCTTTCCCCGTCCAAAAAACGGACGATTATTTTGCCGGTTTGCCGTTGTTGAACTGAAGCGTATGAAGACGAAAACCTGGTTTCTATGCAGCCTGATGCTGTTCCTGGCCGCCATGTTTTTCTGGCAACTCGGCGACGATCGCCAGGCTGCGAAGAAATCCAGATCCGCCACGGTGCCAAATCAAAAGACTGCCCTGCCCGAGGTCAAGCCATCTTCCCCGTCTCATTCGCTCTTGTCGGTTCCGGCGGTGGCTCCGACTGGTTTTGGGCTGACACCGGCCAACGCGCCGGGAGTGGCTCCGGCCGGTCCCCAACCGGAATCCCGTTTTCCCAACCGGCTGAGCAACACCGCCGATCCCATCGAACGCCTCGTCCGCAACGAAAAGGCCCTGCTCTTGCGGAATGCCTTCATTGACACCAGCAAGCCCGTCAACCTGCCGATTCCCCAGCAACTCCGCACCGTCGGCGATCCCGGCAGTTACCTCGTCCAATCGCGCGGGCCGTTGACGGACGCGTTTCGTGCCAAGTTGCGGGCCGCCGGTGCGACCATCATTTCTTACATTCCCAACAACGCTTATCTCGTCAATGTTTCACCAGAAGGCGCGCGGCAGTTGTCCGCCTCGGCGCAGTCGGTCCTGCCGTGGGAACCGTACTACAAACTGGACGATCAACTGCTCGAACTGGCGATCAATGGCAAGCCGCTGCCGGTCGGCGGGTTGCTGCGGTTGACGCTCGTTCCCGGACAGCGTGACGTGGCGGCGCAGGCGGTCGAAACGCTCGGCGCGCAGATTGTCAGCGAGAACGGTTCCTACTTCGGGCCGGAGCTCGTGGTGCAGCCGCCCGCGCAGGCAGGCAGCCTGGCCGCGCTGGCGCGCTTGCCCGTCATCCAGGGGATCGAACGCTTTTACGAACGGATGCCGATGAATGATTTGCAGCGGATCCGTCTCTCCGTCGCACCCGACAGTGCCGCCGCCACTCCGAATCATCTGGGCCTGACCGGCTCTAACATTTTGGTGAGCATGACGGATACCGGATTGGACACGAACCACATCGGTTTGTTTCCCCGGGCCTCTACGGATTCAATGAACACGGCCTATGACACAGCCGGTCACGGTACGCGGGTGGCGGGCATCATCGCTGGCAGTGGTGTCGGTGGGCCGCCTGGAACCAAGGCTCGCGGCTCGGCGGCCAATGCTAACTTTCGCGGCAAAGCGCCCGGCGCACAATTGTTTGGCCTGCCGTTGTTCAGCATCTATTCGGATGCGCGCTTGCAGGAGATCGCCGCGCTGACCAACTACGTGACCTTTGGCCGCACGAACACACTGATCGCCAACCAGAGTTGGGGCTACGGTCTCGCCGATTACAACTCCGCCTCAGCCAGCTACGACGCGGCGGCCCGCGATGCCGTGCCGGGCATGTCGGGCTCGCAGCCGATTCTCTTTGTGTTCGCCGCCGGCAATTATGGTGGCGGCAACGTCCAAGGTCTGGCCGGATATGCCGACAGCATCCTGGCGCCGGGCAACGCGAAGAACGTCATCACCGTCGGCGCGAGTGACTCGTTGCGCTACATGTCCAACAACGTCACCTCGTATGTGGTCACCACCAATGGGCTCGGCGGCTTCATCACGAACACGATCATCGGCCAGCCCTGGCTCGGTTGGACCGACAGCGCGAGCCAGATCGCATCTTTCTCCAGCCGGGGCAATGTGTCGATCGGTCGGGAAGGGCAATTCGGGCGTTTCAAGCCGGATCTGATCGCGCCGGGAGCATTCGTCGTTTCAACCCTTTCCAGCATGTTCGACGCGGCGGGCTACTACAACACCGCCACCAACGGCGTGCTCGTGGATGTGTTCACCAACATCGTCATCCTGCCGGGGCAAACTAACGTCTTCTCGATCAATGTCCCCGACTCGGCCTACCAGCTAAACCTCGACGTGCTGGCCAATGGCCTGTCGCCGATTCCGTTTCCGGGGATGCAAATTTACACCAATAAATCCCCCCTGCTGCGGCCCTCGCAAACGGCCGGCAATCTGGCGGGCACCAATTCCGTCGTCATTCCCGTCTCCTCGCTCAACGGCAGTACGGGCGAATGGTATTATGACGTGGTCAATACCAACACCGTGGCGGTCAACTACGACATCCGCACGATCATCTATTACAACACCGTCCAGGGCGGCGATTACTTCCAGGTGTTGAGCAATATTAACAACTCGCTCGACCCCAGCGCGAAATACAACTACGAGTCCGGCACCAGCATGGCCGCCCCGGCGATCTCCGGCATGCTGGCGCTAATGGAGGAGTTCTTTGAGACCAAGTTGCTGCGGACCAACAGCCCCGCCCTTTTGAAGGCCATGCTCATCAACGGCGCGCGCACCGCTGACACGATTTACGATCTCAGCGTCACTAATAACATCACCTATCAGGGTTGGGGCATGGCGAACCTCACCAACAGTATCCCCAAATTATTGAGCACCCTGCCCGAGGCGCAGTGGCCCTTGCGCTTCTTTGACCAGAATCCGACCAACACGCTGGCCACCGGTCAGACGCACACGCGCAATCTGAGCCTCAGCCCACTGGCCCGCACCTTTCCCTTGCGCGTGACTTTGGTCTGGACCGATCCGCCCGGCAACCCCGCCGCCAGCGTTAAACTGGTCAACGATCTCGACCTCGTCATCACGAATCTGGATACCGGTGAGATCTTTTTCGGCAACAACATTCCCGTCAGCAGCGACTTTTCGCAGGGGAGCCGCTCCAGCGCGAGTGTCACCAACGACATCGTGAACAACGTCGAAAATATTTACCTCACGCCTTCCGGTCTGCCGACCGGTCTGAGTGCCAATTATTCCGTCTCCGTCATCGGCCGACGCGTCAATGTCAACGCGGTGACCGAAAACACGAACAACACGGATAACGTGGTGCAGGATTACGCGCTCGTCATTTCCAGCGGCAACACCACGCTCACGCAACCGTTCACGACCCTTACCGATCCGCTCGTGCGCACCAACGATCCCACGCCGCGCGTGACGTTCCTCACGAGCAGCACCAATGGCTCACCCCTTTTGAACCAGACCGTGGGCGCGAGTTCCTCGCTGCTCGTCTCCACCAATGGCATGACCAACCAGTGGAATTTCTATGTGCTGACCAATATTAATCCGGCGTCGACCCCGTACCTCGCGTTCGCCACCTTCCTGCCGCCGAACAAGTCCCGCTCCCGCAATGGCAATAACGCGGACATTGACCTGTTCGTCTCCGCTGATTCTTCGTTGACCAATTTGAATCCAGCGGCAATCAGCGCGGCGGGCCGATCTGTGGGACGTCGCGGCAATGAGGTCGTGGTGACGAATAACTCGACCGATGCGGTCTGGTACGTCGGCGTGAAATCCGAGGATCAGCAGGCTGCCGACTTTGGTTTCTTCGCGGTGTCCAGTTCAAGTCCGTTCAGCCAGACGGACGGCTCCGGAAACGAGACGTTGACGGGTATTTTGTTCCCCAATGCCGTGATTCCAGACGGTTCGCCGGACGAGCCGGGATCGGTGACGATAATCGCCATTGCCACCTCGCCCATCACGTTGCGCCGGGTGGTCGTCACGGATCTCACCTATACCCACCAACTCATGGGTGATCTGGTCGGCAATCTCAGTCACGATGATGGCAACAGTGAACAGTTTGTGGTGCTCAATAATCATCGGCCCGAGGCCAATCCGACGGTGTCGTATGTCTTCGATGACAGCGGGGAAGGAGATTATGTCGGGCTCGCGCAGGCCTCGGATGGGCCCGGCAGTTTGCGTAATTTCGTGGGCATGGAAGGCGTGGGCATCTGGAGGCTCGACGTGGTGGATAACGCGTTATACCACATTGGTCAAGTGGACAGCCTGAGCATCCGGTTGGAGCCGCAGAATGCCCAAAATACGGTGGGCGGCGGCGGTGGTCCCAATCTGACCAACGCTCCGACAGCGTACCGGTATGATGCGATCGATGTGCCCGTGGGAGCCACTTCGCTCACGATATCCCTTGCCGGCATCAGCCCTCCGGGCACCGGAAATTTAGAACTCTATGTGCGTTATGGCGCTTTCCCCGTGCCCCCGCTCTTTGATTACAGCCTGGTGCCGGTTCCGAGTGGCGGCGGCTCGATTACGATCGATCTGACGAGCACGCCAGCCTTGACGCCGGGCCGCTATTTCATCGCGGTGTTTAATCCCAATGTGTTTCAGGTGGATTACGCGCTGACCTATTCCCTCAGCTACAAGCTCGGTGTCTTCCCGGACATCACCTATACGGGCAACACTCCCATCACCCTGCCCGACGACGCGGTCACCAATATCTACTCGTCCTTGATCGTCAGCACGCAACAGGTGATCGGCGTGCAGGTGGGGATCCGTGTGGATGCGCCCCGCGCGTCGGATTATGTGTTCCACCTGATCAGTCCCAGCGGGCGGCGAGTGTTGTTGGCGGAGAATCGCGGCGGCTTGAGCACGAACGGCTATGGCACCAACGCCGCGCCCGGACCCTACATCTACACAGTGTTCAGTGAGAACACCAACCTGACGACGCTGCCGATGAAGTTTGCCACCCCGCCGTTCTTGGGGAACAGCTCCACCAACTTCGCCACCCTGAAGCTGGTCAGTACCAATTTCTACGGGGGCGCGGGCAACCAGCGCGGCACCGGTATCGCCATTACGACGAATGGCGTTCACCTCTCTGGCATTGATGTGACCGGGGGCGCGGCCCATGAAGGATTGGTTTTGAACTACGCGTATCCCGTTAATAATTTCGCCGTGCCGGTTTGGAATGTCAGTTGGCCTGGGTTGGCGGGCGATGACGATTTCAACGGGGTGGCCGTGTCAAGCGAGGGCGTTTATATCGCTGCCGAAAGCCTGAATCGCCCCAGCGCCAATGCGATCAACAAGGGATTGACGGTGAAGTTCCCGCTGACAGGCGCGACCGGCGCTGGATTTCTGGGCAGCGACTGGGACACCTTGACCCCGGATGCTGCGTCCTTCCCCCTGGCAACCTCCGAAACCTTGCGGGCCGCCACCGTGCAGGATGAGGCGGGCACGCTCTATACCTATGTTACCGGGCATGGAATTGTGAACGGCTCCAAAGACGCGCTGTATATTTCCAAACTCGACACTGCGGGGGTGGTCCAATGGACGAGGCTGGATCCTTTCGCTGCCAATCCCTTCTTGAACAATAGCGGTGGCCGGGCGATCACGACCCTGAACGGGAATATTTTTGTGGTGGGGCACCTGAACTTTTTTGGGAATAACTTTGGATTTGTGCGCAAATACAGCCCGGGCGGCGTGCTTTTGGCAACGCGGTTTCGATTTGGAAGTCAGTTCAACGGCATTACGGCCTACAACGGGGAACTCTACGTCGTGGGATCCGAATCCTTTGGCCTCCCCTCGGACGCGGTGCTCGAAAAATACGACGAGAACTTAAATGGAGTTATTTTCACCGCCTACGCCAGCAATCGGCGAGTCCTCGATTTCAATGGCGCGACCGATGTCTTTTACGGCGTGGTCAGCATCGGCACCAATGGCAGCGGACGCATTTACGCGGTCGGTTCAACCGATGACACCCTCGGCGGCGATCTGGACATGCTCATCGTGGATTTTGATCCCGTGACCGGGGCAGCCGAGACGCCTTCGACCCGCTTCGGCGATACCGGCGATGACATTGCGCGCGGCGCAGCCACCGATGGCACGGATCTTTATGTGGTCGGCGAAACCACGAGTTTTGGCGGCGGCGGCAACAACGTCGCGCTGCTGCGTTATGCGGTCCAATTGGACAATAATGCCGTGCTGCCCGAGGAGTCCTTATCGAGCTTCGCCGGTGGAAACGCGGCGGGAATCTGGCAGTTGGAAGTATGGGACAACCGCATTGGACCCACCAACGGCGTGGGGCAATTGTTGGGCTGGAAGCTGGAGTTGTTCCTCGCCGCGACGAACGCACCCGTCGTTCCGCTCGCATCGGGCACGCTCTTCAGCGGAAAAATTGCGCCCGGGGCAACCCTGAGCTTCTCGGTGCCGGTGCCGCGGTCATTGCTGTTCACCACCAACACGCTGACGAGTCCCAACCGCGGGCATCTGCAGTTGCTCTACAATGAAACCGCTCCACCCACGGGTTCGCAAGTGGGCGATTTTTCCCTGCTCGACTCCACGACGAATGGCCTTGCCGTAGTCAGCAGTGTCAGTGGTAGCCCCGGTCTGCCCGCCGGTCGTCGGTATTACTTAACGATCCGCAATCTCGATACGGTGACCAATGATTTCACCCTCAAGGTGAATTACGACACCCTCCAGACCACGATGCTGGGCTGGGATTATTTTCTCCCGGCCGGGATCTCCGGTGGCTCCGGCCGCACTAACTGGTACCAATTCGAAGTGGCACCTGGCGATCCCTATGATTTGTTCGAGCTCCAAAAACTTTCGGGTGACGTGGAAGTGCTGTTGCGGCTGAACGCCTTGCCGGACGCCAATAATTTTGACATCCGCGCGGTGGTCAGCGGCACGATCACCGCGAAGGTTTTGGTGCAGACCAATAACAACCTACCGTTCATCTCCGGACGCTGGTACGCGGCGGTGCGCAGCCTGCAATCCGGCAATGTGATCTACTTCGTGCGTGCCGGTCCGCCCTTGGATAATAACTTCCCCGAACTGCCGGTGATCAGCAACCAGACGGTTAACGAGGGCAGTCTGCTCGCCTTCACTGTGCACGCCACCGACTCGGATGTGCCCGCCCAGACCATTGCCTACTCGCTGGCTACGGGCGCTCCCGCTGGTGCCAATATCGACGCCACCACCGGACGCTTCACTTGGACGCCCACGGAGGCTCAGGGGCCGGGGGTTTATTCGATTACGGTGCGCGCCACCGACAGCGGCGCACCTCACCGCACGACGCCGCAGACCTTTTTGGTCACCGTCATAGAACTAAACACCGCGCCGGTGCTGTCCGTCGTTCCGAACCAGTCGGTCAACGCGGGCGGAACACTCGCGGTGAACTTGAGCGCGACCGATGCCGACCTGCCGGCGAACCGGCTGACCTATAGCCTCGTGTCCGCTCCGGCCGGCGCCATTATCGATCCCTCCACGGGCAGCTTTACTTGGGTAACCGCGGTGAATACTGCGCTGGGGGATTATCCCGTCACCGTGCGCGTGACCGATAATGGCAGCCCAAATTTGAGCGATACCAAGTCGTTCTCGGTCACGGTCAACCGCGTGAATACCGCGCCGACGTTGTCGGCCATCGCTCCAAAAACCGTCAACGAAGGCAGTCGGTTGGCCTTGAGTATTTCCGGCAGCGACACTGATGTGCCGGCCCAAACGCTGAGTTACAGTCTGGTTTCCGGACCGACAGGCGCCACTCTCCACCCCGTGACCGGAAGCTTTGCCTGGACGCCCACCGAGGAGCAGGGCGGTAGTAACTACACTTTCACCGTGCGGGTCACGGACAGCGGTGTGCCAAATCTTAGCGCGACGCAGAGCTTCACGGTAACCGTCAATAAAGTGAACAGTGCGCCGGTGTTGACGGTGCCCGGCACGCAAACGATCAATGAGTTGGTGCCGTTCTCGGTGACCCTCACGGCCACCGACTCTGATCTCCCGGCGCAAACGCTTAGCTTTGCGCTCGTTTCCGGCCCGGGCGGGGTCAGCGTTAACGCGACCACGGGCGTCCTAACGTGGACTCCTTCGGAAACGCAAGGGCCGAGCACCAACACGATCACCGTGCGGGTGACGGACAACGGCGCTCCGGCTGCGAGTGCCACGAACAGTTTCACTGTGATTGTCAACGAAGTGAACACCGCGCCCGTCCTGTCATCCCTCGTGAACCGCACCATCGCCGAGGGCGCGACGCTCACCTTTACGGCGGTGGCGACCGATGCCGACCGTCCGGTCAACGTGCTGACGTATTCCCTGGATCCCGGCGCACCGGCAGGGGCCACGATTCACCCGACGACCGGGGTGTTTAGCTGGACGCCCACGGAAGCCCAAGGTCCGGCCACCAACACGATCACCGTGCGCGCCACCGACAACGGCACGCCGCAGTTGAGCGCCACCCGTTCGTTCACGGTGACGGTTCTGGAGATTAATTATCCGCCGACATTGGCAACCATCCCAGATGTGATCGTCCCGCAATGGAGCACCATCAATTTTACCAACGTCGCGACCGACCCGGATTTGCCGGCCAACCTGCTCACGTTCACATTGGGTTCAGGGGCTCCCGCCGGCGCGAGCCTCCACCCCACGACCGGCGTGTTCCATTGGGAGTTGGGCGATGCGGATCGGGCGAGCACCAATGTCCTTCGGATCATCGTGACGGACGATGGTGCGCCGAGCTTGAGCGCCACGCAAAGTTTCACCGTCACGATCACCGCAATTCCGACCAACATCGTGGACCTGGTCAACGGCGTCGCGGTCAACGGCTCGGCGATCTCCTCGTCGCGGCTCTTCACCTTCTACCGGTTAAACGTCCCCGCCGGCTCGGCGCGCGCCATGTTCGAATTGTATAACCTGACGGGGAACGGTGATCTGGTGGCCCGTCGCGGAGGCTTGCCCACCGTCACGCAATTCGATGCTGCCAGCGCCAATAACGGAAAACTGGCCGAGCAGATCGTGATCAAGACCAACGCCACCCTGCCTGATATCAGTGGTGATTGGTATCTGGCGGTGGTGAACCGCGAGGGCACGAATATTGATTATGCGATCGCTGGATCGATACCCAAGGTCGTCGTCGGCGGATCGCTGCTGGTTAGCTCCAACCCGCTCAAGGTCAGTGGCGCGCCGGTCATCACGGAGCAGGCCACCCCGCAACTTAACTGGGGCGCGGTCGTGGGTGAAAAATATCAAGTGGAAGTTTCGACCGATCTCAAGAGCTGGACGGTGCTGACCACCATTGTCGTGGATGGTCCCAATGCCGCCTTTACGGATCCCACATCCTACCTCAGCTCCGTCCAGAGGTTTTATCGGATCCGCCAGGTGCCCCAGTAATGCGCCCGCTGATTCTGGCGTTGAATCCCTCCATCGACGCGGAGTGGCGCGTGGCTCGCACTCAGTGGGAGGAAAAAAATCCCGTGCTCTCTGAACGCCGCTGGCCCGGCGGCAAAGGCGTGAATGTCGCGCGCTGGCTGCGCTTTCTCGGCGGCCAACCCCGGCTGCTCCTCCCGCTCGGTGGAGCGACGGGTGCTGAATTGTCCATTCAACTGCGGCGCGAAAAAATCCCGACCCAAATCATACCCGTGCGGGAACCGACCCGGGTCAACGTCATCGTCACGCCCGCTGCCGGACGCCAACTCCGTTTCAATCCCGCCGGCCCCAGGTTGTCCACGACCGAATGGGGCTGCGTATTTCAAACCCTGCAAAAGCGGTTGCCCCAGACCTCCATGCTGATTCTTTCCGGCAGCCTGCCGCGTGAAGCGCCGGTGTCAGTCTATGCCCGGTTGGTTCGCCAGGCGCGGCGGGCCGGCGTCCGTACCCTGCTCGATTGCGATGGCGCGGCCTTTGCCGCCGCCGTGAAGTCGGGACCATTTTTGGTGAAACCCAACGAGCCGGAACTGGCGCAATGGCATGGCCGTTCGCTGCGTTCGGATGCGGCGGTCCAGCGCGCGGCGCAGTCGTTATCGTGTGTCACGGGCGGTTGGGTGTTCGTTTCACGGGGTGCCAAGGGAGGGTTGCTCGTCAACGTTGCCGCCGGATTTTTTGAAACGGTGCGCCCTCCCGCCCGAAGAACCGTAAACACCGTGGGGGCAGGGGACGCGTTGCTCGCCGCCGTGGCCCAACAAATCGTCGAGGGCGCACCACCGTCGGATTGGCTGCGCTGCGGAGTGACGGCGGGAGCTGCCGCCACGCAGTGTGCCGCCGGTCAGTTACCGGGTTTTGCGCGGAAATAGTCTTCAATCCAGCCGCACGTCTCCAAGACTGAACCCGCGAAACCGTGAGGACCTTGCCCGCCCAGCACGGCAATCTTGCCGGCCAAATCCACCACAAAAACACGGTCGGGCCAGGCGGAATACGCTTGGTTGACCGCATTGTTCAAGCCATCGATCAGGCAAGGCAGTTTGGTCTGCAGGACCGAGCAAGCTTTCGCCGCCACCTCCGCGCGCTCGCGATAGCTTCGGGGATCCTTGACCGCGATACCGCTACGCACGTTTTCGGGCATGATCCAGCCGTCGCTGGGGTGTGCTTCCTTGATGTAAACGATAAAAAACTCGGCCCGATCCTTGTATCTTTCGTAGAGCAGTTCCAGGGGACCAAACTGGTCCCGGAACGGTGGTCAGGTGTAGCTGCCAAAGATCAGCACGACGGGTCGCTGGCCCCGGAAGCTCGCCAACCGCACCTCGCCGCCTTCACGGCGTTTCAGTTTAAAATCGGGGGCCGGATCGCCGACTCGCAACTTGGTGGGCCGCCGCAAGTCTCCCGGGCGCCGCTTTTGCACCTCGCCGCGCGGAGCGGTATGGCAGCCAGCCCCGGCCAACAGTCCCAGCAGACAGGATAAAGCGACAATGCGATTCATGCGAATAGATCCGAAAAAGAATGGCGGATTCTTGGAAAGAGTAAAGGCTGCTGACCAAACAACCAAGACCGTACGGTTACACGCATAACCGATTTCCAAAGGTAAGAGCGAAACCTTGAAATTCCGCAGTCTTCACCAAAGCCATTCCCGCGACTCTTAACAGAACATTATATTTCGAGTGCAGTATTGCGCACGACTTCTCCGGGCGAAATAGGTTGGGGAGGAATTGCCGGAATTCGGGGGCGAGCCGTGATGTTCCAATGGCAAATCGCCTGCGCGGCTTCGTGGTTGCCGTTTATCTCCGCACCGCCACGCGGCAGGCAGTTCGGCGTCCATGAAGGGAAGTCAGGGATCGAAGGATTTAATCCTTGCGGCCATATCTCCGGCGCTTCGCAGGCTCGTTCGTCTCGGGAGGACGATGGACAAGGCATGGTGCGCGGTGATCCATGAGAGACATTTGTATTGGGCAAAGTTCGCATAGGAGATTTCCCAACTTCGATCGCGATGGGGTTTCAGTTGCCCCAGTGCCAGAATTTCTGGAGGAGTGGTCAAGCCGCAGTGCAGCACTTTGCTCAGCGCCTCGCGAGCGGTCCAAATCAGGGCGCATTGCCTTGCTTCGTCGGCTGGATCTGCCCCCGCCCACGCTAATTCCGTCGGGGTCAGTTGGGATCGAATCGTTGCCCCACGAGTCGAGTCCACCGGTTCAATGTCCACCGCCATCGGATGTCCGATGGGAAATGCCAGCGCCACGGCCAAGTCTGCACAGTGGCTGATGCTCACGCCGGGTGTATTGGCCGAAAAATGGCGGACCAATGGCTGGTTGAGCACGCCAGGATAAATGTCGATTTGTTTCAATGACGGTTCTGGCAAACATTGGGACAGGGCCAACTTGGCCGCATAACGTCCAAGGAGATAGCTCTGCTGTCGCCGGGGAAACTTTCGCTGCTGGAAATAGGCCAGTTCTTGCGGACTCAGGAAATCCGCCGGGGAGGTTGCGAGCCGTTCAAACTCAGGCGGGCTCACGAAGGCAAACCACGCAGAGAATCGACTTTCGCCCCGTTGAAGAGCAAGTTCCTGAGTGCCGTGAGATGCTGGGCGCGCTGCGGACATGGATAGTTTCCGTGAATTTAGCGCCCCGAGTTTAACGTCTTCCTTTCCGGCTTCAACTGGGAACATCGCCGTCGGTTGGGGAGGGGCGCATCCGCACGCGGTTCTCGACTCCCTCTCTCCGCCCAAAGGGGGGCGCTCGGCAGAGGAATTTTTAGCTGGAAACAATTGCGCCTCCTCCCTATCAACCGGAGGCAAATTCCGCATACAACCTTTTGTTGCATATGCAACAAAAGGTTGTAAGAACCCATGGATTCAATCCGCGAATCGATTCGGGGAATTCTCACCCCGAGCTTCTCCTCTTTCCGGGGAAGAGAGGTGGAAAATGGCGGCCGTGTCAAAATGTGCCCTCTTGGAAAGAAGCCTTTAAGCGGCGCAGTCCTTCTTCCAGCGAAACCTTCGGTGCATACCCCAGGTCGCGTCGCGCGGCGGTGAGGTCGAACCAATGGGCGGTGGAAAGTTCATGGGCCAGAAAGCGCGTCATACGCGGTTCACCGGCCAAATGAAAAACACCGTGCACCAATTCTAGAATCGCGCCCGCCGCCACGGCAACGGGGGTGGGGATGGTTCGATTTACGGGCGGCAGGTCAGCTGCCGCAAGAATACGATCAATCAATTCCCAAACCGGCAGGGGTTCGCCTTGCGAAATGAAATAGGCTTTTCCGGCTACGGGCGAGCCGGGTGCGAGCCGGTCAGCGGCGAGTAAATGTGCGTCCGCCGCATTATCAATGTAGAGCGAGTCCACCAGATTGGGGCGGCGGCCGATCCTCCTCAATTGGCCGGCCCGTGCCTTGGCGACGATCCGGGGCACCAGATGGTTGTCACCCGGACCCCAGATCAAATGAGGCCGGAGCGCCACCGTGGCTAGTCCGCCGGAGTTGGCCGCGAGAACGCGTTGCTCCGCCAAAGCTTTCGTCCTGGGATAATGCGCTTCGTAATGCGTGGGGTAGGGCACGGATTCGTCCGCTCCCTCCAGGTCGCGTCCATTGAAGACCACGCTCGGGGAGCTGGTGTGCACGAGGCGTTGAATGCCGTGGTGGTGACAGGCTGCAATGACGTTTTCCGTCCCGAGCACATTGGCCCGGTGGTAGTCCTGGTATGCGCCCCAGATCCCCGCCTTGGCCGCGACATGAAAGACAATGTCGCAACCGTTCGTCGCCGCCAGGACGTCGGCTGCGCTTGCCAAATCCCCCCGCCATTGCTCCACGCCGAGGGCAGCGAGTTGAGGGTGTTCCGTTCGGGAAAAGCTTCGGATCCACGCACCGCGCTCCCGCAGGGCGCGCACAATCGCACTGCCGAGAAATCCGCCGCCGCCGGTGACGAGCGCTTTCATGGGCTTTGTTGGGCCGCCCACACCGACAGCTGCTCCCGGAAAATTTTGGCGTTGTGCCGGATATCCACGGGAAAAGCCGGATGAAAATGGATGGTTTTAATGTTCCGCGTCAGTTCGTTGCCCGCACCCAGGGCAAGGAGTTCCTCGCGCAGCTGACGCGGGGTGAGGCGGTTGGCCGCTTCCTGCTCCAGTTCCACACACAATTCTGGAGCGACCTCACCGGCGCGGGAAACGCCAACGAGGGCGGAACGAAACACGGCCGGGTGGGTGTTGAAGATGGCTTCGCAAGGAATCGTAAACAGCGTATTTTTCGGGGTGGTTACGCGGTGAGATTTGCGCCCGCAAAACCAGATGCGGCCGGTTTCATCCGCGTAGCCGACGTCGCCCATGCGATGAAAAAAACCGCCAGCCGGGTCGATGATCTTGGCAAGGGTGGTCGAGGTCGTGCGGTTGAAATATTCGCGCGTCACGTTCGGACCTTTGACCGTGATTTCCCCGATTTGACCCGCGGTTAGCACCAGGTCATTTGACCAATCAACAATGGGCTCATCGGAAATCCGAATGACCTTGACGTCCATGCCGGTCACGGGGCGGCCCACGCAGACCCCCGCACCCTGGTCGGTCCGGGCGCGGGTATCGTTCAGGATTTCATCGCTGCCGATCGAACACACGGGCAGGGCCTCGGTGGCGCCGTAGGGGGTGAAAAGCTGCACGCCAGGCGACAGCATTTTAGAGAAGCGCTCCAGCACCTTGGCAGACACCGGCGCGCCGGCTGAAATCACGCGTCGCAGCGTGGGAAGTTTTACCCCGAGCGCCTCGCCGTAACGGCCCACGCGGTTGATGAGGGCAGGGGAGCCGAACATGTTGGTGACCTGGAACTGTTCGATGGCATCGATGATGTTGGCCGGATTTACTTGCGCGGGACGGGTCGCATCCATTTCCGGAATAATGGCGGTCATCCCCAGCGCTGGCGCAAAAAGTGCGAACAACGGAAATGTTGGGAGGTCAATTTCGCCCGGCTCAATGCGATACAGCCCGCGCAGTTTCTCCACTTGTTCTGCAAACATTCCATGGGTATAGACCACGCCTTTCGGCACGCCGGTGCTTCCGCTGGTGAACAGGATTGCCGCCGTTTCCGCTGCTTGCGTGTCTGCCATTTGATAGGCTTCCCCGGAGCCGCTGGCCTGGCGGACCTGAGCCAAAGTGGTCCCTCCCCAGAGAAAACGACGGCCCACGGTAACGTGCGTGCGCAGGCTTTTCCGGGCCCAGCCGAGCAGCACCCGCGCGAGGTGAGCCCGGGGAATTCCAATGAATGCGTCGGGTTCTGCCTCAGCCAGGCAGATTCCCAAATTGCGGATTCCAATTCCCGGATCCACCAGCACTGGCACGGCGCCCACTTTGAACAAGGCAAACGTCAGGGCAAAAAAATCCAGGCTCGGAGTGACCATCAAGACGGTACGGGTGCCGCGGCTGATGCCGAGGGCTTCGAAGCCCTGTGCGAGGCGATTGCTCTCCGTTTCCAGCTGGCGGAAAGTGTACTGGGTGAACCGGAATTTTCTGTTGGCGTCTCGACCCCGGGGAACCACGACCGCCCGCATCTCCGGGTATTGCCGGGCCATGGCGGGCAAATGAGCGGCAATGTTGACCCGTTCCATGCGCTTGTGCCTAAATCAGCAAAGGGTTCCGGGTCAAAAACCCCTGCACGAGAGTCGCCACTTCCTGGGCGGCGTCTTCCAGCACATAATGGCCTGCGTCCGCAAATCGATGAACCTCAGCCGCCGGCAACTGGCGCTGCCATTCCGCGAGAAAATGGCGGTCGAAAACAAAATCCTTATCCCCCCAGCAAATCAGGGTGGGGATCTTTTTGAAATGGTGGAGTCCGTGCGCGGTTTGGCTGACGAGTTCAAAGCTTGGATCGCCAGCTTCAAGCGGGATATCCTGTACGAAGCGGAGCACGGCAATCCGGTTCGCCCATGAATCATAAGGCGCAAGATAGCCCTCCCGGACGGCGGCGGACATGGGCTGTCGCGTGCAGCACCAACGCACCGCTGCGCGGCTGAAGACATTCAGGCCGCGAATCAGAAACGGACCCAGGGGCGTATTCCGACACAGGCGGATCGAGGTGGGAAAGGGTTTGGTGGTCGGCAGATGAAACGCGCCGGTGTTGAGCAACACCAGGCGCCGAATGCGTTCCGGATGCCGGACGGCGTAGGCCATGCCGATCATTCCGCCCCAGTCGTGCAAAACCAGGGTGATGTCCTTGGTCACCCCGACATGTTCAAGCAGGAGCTCCAGATCCTCAACGCGCTGCCGCAGGGTGTAGTCGTAGCGCGTCTCATCCGGTTTGTCGGAAAAACCGCAGCCCACATGATCCGGGACGATCACCCGACATTGGCCGCGCAATGCCAGCACCAAATTGCGGTAGTAAAACGACCAGGTCGGATTGCCGTGCAACATGACGACGGCATCGCCGCTGCCTTCGTCGAGGTAATGCCGGCGGATGCCGTTCTCCTCCAGATACGCACCGACAAACGGATAAAGTTCTTTGCGGAAATTCACCATTTTAGTCCCAGCATGAGGCAGTTCAGGCCACTGCCGATGCCCAGGAAAGCCACGGAGTCGCCGCGCTGAAGGACTCCCCGCTCATCGGCTAGCGCGGCCGTGAGCGGCAGGGAAACCGTGCCAATGTTGCCGAGGTGCTCGTAGGTTGTGAAATCTTTCTCGGCCGCAATTCCCAAGGTGCTCAGAATCGATTTTTGATGGCCCGAGCCGACTTGATGACAAATGACACGATCAATCTGGTCGGAGGTCCAACCCAATTCCCGCCGGAAATCCTCCCACGTGTGCCGGCCCAGCTCCACCCCGTGTTTTAGCACCGAGACCGAGTCCGTGGACATGAATTGAGTCTGGCCCGAGCCGGGGAGGGATTCCAATCCCCAGCGGCACAACGCATGGTGCTCCGGGGCGACCCGGGTGACTCCGCCGAGCAGCGCATGCCCTGGGGTTGAGGAAAATGAGCCGTCGGTCAGCAGCACCGCCACCGCCCCGGAACCGCCGGTGAGCGTGGCCAGCGCCACGGTGAATTTCGCCATGCTGGGCGCTTCCAGCATGCGTTCGATCATCACGTCGTTGATCTCGCGCGCGGATTCGCAGGAGACCACCAGGCCGGCGCGGATCTGGCCCAGTTCGATCCGGTTGGCGAGATCAAGCAGGCCATTGAGTACGCCAAGACAGGCGTTGCTGAGGTCATACACCGCGGTGGTGGCGCGCACCCCGAGCCCGTCGGCCACGCGGCAGGCCGTGGCGGGTTCAAAGTTTTCCCGGCACACTCCTGCGTAAATGACCGCCCCGATTTCTGACACCGGCACGCCTGACGCGCTGAGGGCCTTGCGCGCGGCGGCAATCGCTCCACGCGAGAGCGGGGTCTCCGGCTCCCACCAGCGGCGTTCGGAAATGCCCGTCAAATATTCCAACTGCCCCTCGCCAATCCGGAGCTTGGCATAGACGGGCGCCAGACGCTCCTCCAGCTCGGCCGAAGTCACCACCACCGGTGCCAGCTCGTAGCCGATGGCATTCAATTGAACGCGTGAATATTTCATCAATGTTCCCGGCAGATTACCGTAAAGTCCTTCAGTCCGTAAATAGTGCGTCCATCGACAAACAAATAACCATCGGCCCGCAGCAGCCGGCGGTCGTCGTCCACGCGGGTCACCACCGCTTCAACCACCACTTCCCGATCCGTGGGAATGATCTGCCCCCGATAGGTCCATTCGTGCGGCTCGCCGACAGCCACCGATTCCAAGCGCCCACTCGCGGCCGGCCCCCAGCGTTCGGCGGCCAGCACTTTCAACAATTGCAGAAAGGATTCCAAGCCCAGTGATCCGGGACAGACCGGATCCTCAAAAAAATGCGCCTGGAAGAACCACTCCGCCGGATCGACCCGTTTGGTTCCGCGAATAAAACCCAGGCCCGCCGGCCCACCGTCGGGCACGCAATGAGTCACGCGATCCATCATGCGCAGCTGCGCGCCAGGGAAAAGGCCGGTGGTCGGAAAAGCAAAAGCCCGGCCGCGGGCCAGTTCCGCGCCCGTGGGCTGGTACGGCTTGGCCTCGCGAATACCGACCTGTTCCGCCAGCGCCGCTTTGGAAAAGAAACCAAAGTACGTATTCCCGCGATAGATCAGCTCAACCCCGGCGCGCACCTCGTAATCAAAGTGTTGGATAATCATCCCGCCGGAATTGGCGACGCGGGTGATTTTTACGGTCGTGGTCAACGGGCCGGCTTCGGGCCGCACCGGGGCAAATTGGGTGGCGGTGCCGCCGAGATTGCGGAAGGAGAGATCAATTTCGCTGGTCAGTGCGGAGCCGAGGTAAGCAGCGAGCCACCCGCAAGGTTGCAGCGCGATTTCCAACAACACGGCAAAGGGCATGTCCCCCTGGCGGTTCTCGGAAAAATACCAGGCTTCCGGAGGCACGTCGTACTGCGCTTCAATGACGCCGCCCGCTGCGAGCTTCCACGGCGTGGCGTGAATTTCCGTGATCCGATCCAGAAATTGATAAGGCGGCCCCGGCAGACGGGCAATCTTGCGCCCCTGGTCGAAAATTTTGTAGGGCTCCCCGAAGGCCACGGATGGTTTCCCGATGGCGAACGCCAGAATCCGGTCGCGATCGAAGAGGGCGGGTTTGGGGCCGGCCGCCGCAGTCGTGGTCCAGACGGCGCGCACTTGATCGCGCGTGGCCCCGGCGAAACGGATGGACATGTTGGTGATTTCCACGATCGGCCTGCCGTCGGCATACATCAGCGCATCCACCACCGCATAAGGCTCCGGTTGGTAACCGAGCTCCTTGATCGAAATCTCATACAGCACCCTGGCCGTGCTTTCAATGACCTGCCCACGGCATTTCAACTGGCTCGCCACGCCGGGAACAGGTTCGGGGGCTGTGCCAGCCGCTTCCAGCACCCAGCCCATGCGCAGCAGAAAGATTCGCAGCGTATGCAGACAGCACTCAAACATCAAGGTGCCGGGCATCACACGGTCATCCACAAAATGGCAGGCGAGAAACCACGCGTCGGGACGAATATCCGCCTCGGCACGGATCAAGCCGAGGCCGAAGCGCCCGCCGGTCGGGTCGAGATGCAGGACGCGGTCCACCAGCTTCATGCGTCCGCCGGGAAGCGTGAGGGGATGACGGACCTTCAAGGCGCCAAACGCCGAACCAAAACAACCCGCCAGATCCCCGCGCCGCAACGCATCGATTTGCGCATCGGTATAGGACTCCACCGCCATTGGGACAAGGGTTTCCCAGTCCTCCGGGCGCTTGCCGGC
Source organism: Verrucomicrobiota bacterium (assembly GCA_043742955.1). Taxonomy (GTDB): domain Bacteria; phylum Verrucomicrobiota; class Verrucomicrobiia; order Limisphaerales; family JAYTXL01; genus JAYTXL01. The sequence goes on from JAYTXL010000174.1 coordinate 22,531, forward strand.
GCTGCGCTGGCGGTCCAGTGCGGTCTGCACGATGCCCTTGCCCGCCGCGAGTTCGGCCGCGGTGAAAAACCCGGCGCAACCCTTGGTCATGGTCAGGAGGGGGTGACCGTTCACCGTGCCTTCAAAACTGAAGCGGAACAGCCAGGTGGAATCTTGCCGGAAAAACTCGGTGATCCGGATGTCGTAGTGAATCACCTCGCCGGGGCCGGGCAATCCGCGATGGAAAGTGACAACGGCGTCCAACAACCGATATACGGCCCGCCCGCGCGTTTCAAAATCTATTCCCAAATAGCCGGAAAGGAACAGGTCCGCCTGGCCCGCCTCCACCGCAATGCACGTCGGAATGCGCCCGGCATCCAGATACCAGGCGCCCGGATGGATGTCGTGCTCGGTCACCACCCGTCCTGAGGTCATCGAGCGCGGTTTGCCTTCGATGGTGAGGATGCGATCGACGAGCATCAGCGGCTCAGCCGGCAACCGCACCCGCGTCGGAAATGAATCCACTTCCGCGAACGCTGCGCCGAGGGTTCTGCCGATGGAGCCCACCGCGAACTCGAGGCATTGTCCGCGATCCAGGGCGACGGGTTGCCTGGGCGCGGCCGGCGTCATGTCGAGGGCGGAGAAAGTGTCTGGTTGCAGACCAAATGTTTCACCTTCAGCCTTCAATTTCTCGATGAGCGAAATCTGAAAGGCCAGATTATGAGCCATCGTTTGGAACAGATTCTGCGAAAAACGGAGATAGGTTTCATGCGCCGACACGCGCGCGGATTCGGCGGCGGCCAAATGGGACACGAGGGAATCGGCAGGTTGCCCGATGGCTGCCGGCTGCCGCTGCCGGTCGGAAGTGGGGGCTTTAAGGTGGGGCTGCGGGATTGGAGCAGGGCGCTCCACCGCCTGCTGGCGGAGGACGGATGGAAGGTTTCTCGGGTGGGGAACGACGAAGGGTTTTCCTCCCAGCGGCAGGGTGAAGAATTTGCCCGCTCCCTCCGGTGCGGCTTCGCGATGGCCGACCACCGCCGTCGGTTCCCCATAAAGGGTTTCCAAATTTACCGGCCCACCTTCGGTAATCAGCTGGCCCAGGAACCGGAGAAAGTTACCCACCGCATTTTGCCCGGTAAAGCAGGCTGATCGCGCCAGATGGCCTCGGTCTTCGAGAATCCGTCCAATCATCCGGCTGCAACTTGCCCCCGGACCCATCTCCAAAAAGAGTCGCGTCCCGGCGGCGTAGGCGGCCTTGATGACTTTTGGATAATCCACGCCGATCAGTGCTTGCGTCACCACCGAATGGGCCGCGCTTTCACGGTTTACGGTATAGGTGCTGCCGGCGGCACCGCTGTAAAATCGAACTCCTGCCGGAGGCGTCGTGGGGAAAAGATGGAGATCGTGGTAAGCCTTTTCGACGGGGCGGGCCACCTCGCAGTGCACCGTGGTGACACCGTGAATTGGAAACCACTTGCAGCCGAGTTCGGCGACCACGGCATCGACCATTCCGTGTTCGCCGCCAATGACACATTCCTGCGGTGTATTGACAATCAGCAAATAAACGTGCGCTCGATCGCGCAGGGCTGCGCGCACAACTTCGGCTGGCCGGTCCACGACGCCGAGCAGCCAGTCGATCCGGGCGCCCACCGGTAAATGCCAAGCCCGCCGCACCGAGTCGCAGGCGCCGGCGAGATCGCTCGTGAACAGGGTCGAATCTTTCATGCGGCGGAACATGTCGTCGCGCGCCTTCCAGGCGCGCAACGAAAAAAGCCCGGCCGATTCCCCGAGGCTGTAGCCGATCACTGCCGCTGGCTCGAGGCCGAAGTGCCGCGTCAAATCGCTGACCATCGTGCCCAACGCGACCTGGCCGAAGATCATGGCCTGATGATTCGCACTGCTGGTCGCGCGGCTGGCCCCGCTCCAGAAAGTATCCGGCACCAGCTGGCTGGCCAGAAGTTGATTCTCCCGGTCCTGCGCCCGCAAGATTTCCGGCCATTGGCAGGCCAGTTCGCGACCCATGTCGGGATAATGATTTCCGGAGCCGGGAAAAACGAAAGCAATTTCCCCGGTGGGCGCGAGGGGTTCTGCGGAAAAGCTGATGCGTTCGGTTTCCCTCGCGCCGCGCCGGCCACTTCCGCCGGCTGAGCCGGTTGCAGCAGCGCTCAGTGCCGGTCGGGCTGATCCGGCGAGCTGCTGCAATTCCGCCGCGTCCCGGGCACACAGGCTCACGGCGAGCCGCTCGCGTTTCCGGGTTTTGTTTTCGTGCCACCATTGTCGCGCCAGTGATTCGATGCCGCTTTCGCCGGCGGTCTTCAGCCACCGGGTCAACCGGTCCAGCTCGTTTTGCAACTCGGCCGGTTCTTTTCCCGTCACCACAAACAATCCCTCGCCCCGTGCCCCCAGGGGTTGCCGACGTTCCAGCCTCGTCACCGCGGTATCCTGATCCTCACACGCCTCCAGCACCACATGGGTGCAGTTGCCATCCAGGCTGAAGGAGCTGACGCCGGCGCGGCGCGGCCCGTTCTCCCGGTCGCGCAGCCAGTATTGGGGTGTTGCGGGCAGCGCAAACCGTCCCGGAATTGCGGCGAGTTCCGCATGGACGTTGGTCAGCGCGCGCAGGGGGGGCAGGATTTCCTGATAGAGGCAGAGGCTGGCTTTCACCAGGGCAGCCAGTCCCCCGGCGGCGCCGGTGTGTCCAACGGCTTCCTTCACGCTGCCGAGTTTGATCGTGGAAACGCGTTTTGAATGCGCAAAAAAACCGGACAAAGCAGAGGCTTCCATCCGGTCTTCCCCGGGAAAAGCACTGCCGTGCGTTTCAATGTAATCCACCGAATCCGGCTGGACCCCCGCGTCGGCGTAAGCGCGTTGCAACGCCATTTGGTAGGCCGCGGCCGTGGGAACCAGCGCTTCCGCCCCGCCACCGCTGGCGGTGCCTACGCCCTGAATCACGGCGTAGATCCGATCACCGTCGCGGCGGGCATCGTCCAGGCGCTTGAGCACGACGGCCGCCGCACCCTCACCGGGTAGGGCGCCATCGGCGCTGGTGTCAAAAGGTCGCGCCTGTCCGCTGGCTGAGTACGGCCGGCCGGCATGG
>JAYTXL010000175.1:0-6147 GCA_043742955.1 Verrucomicrobiota bacterium
TGAACCTGTACCGCTGCCATTTCTGGGAAACCCCCATGTGCAACGTGTATGAGTGGGACGAGTCCAAGCTCATTCGTGATGGCTGCACCCGCTGTATGATTGACTGTTACCGCGATCCCAGCGTGCTTCAGTTTGTCGCCATCAGCGCGAGCGACGCCTGGAACAATTTGAAAAAGGGAAACCTCGGCGCGGCGGCAAAAAATGTTTTTGATGGACGCAACCTGACCTCCTTGAAAGCCGTTTGGGATGACCGGAAATGGATTGGAAAAGTTTAGCCAGTTCCGCTGCCGGTCTGGCCAACCCGTCCTTTGCCAGGATTCCGACCGTTCCGCCGATTGCAAAATGAACCAACCGCATACACCTGCTGAACCGATGCCCCGCCAGTTTGGTGCACTGCCCATTCCGTTGCCGGTGATTTGATTGACCATGGCCAAAGCTCCAATGAAAAACGGCCACGCCCCGCGGGCCACCGTGATTACGAAGTACGACGCCCACCATACCGTGCTGGACAAGACCTACGGCAGTCTGGCGGAGTTGCGGCGGGAACTGTCGGATTCCAAAACCGCCGTGGCGGCGCGCAAGGAGATCCTCGACATTTTCGCCCACTGCTCCGATTCCCAGCGGGCGTGGCTCTTGCTCGAAGATTATTTTGAGAAGCTTTCCCTGGCCCGCAAGGATTTCACGGCGATCGACTGGTGGCCCCGGTTGCTGGCCGTGAGCGGACGGGAGCGGCTGGAGGAAACCGCACTCCTGTTTCTACGCGCCAACCGGCCGTTGCCCACGGAGTTGATACCACACGCCAATTTTGAGCGCTTCGCGGAAATTGAACAGACGGAGCAGGAGCAGCAACTGGTGCAACAACTGGAACACTGGCTCCTGCCCGCCACGCCGGCGCATCTCGATTCCCCCCGGGCCATTTTGCGGGTGGTCTGCCGCGCGCTGCCGGACGACGACCAGCCGGCGCTGCATTTTCTCCAGGTGGAATTCAGTTTATTCCGACCCCGGACGGGGGAGAAGAACAAGACAGCCGCTGAAGTGATTGAATTGATGACCCGCGCCACGCACGAGCAGGAAATTTTCTCGCCCGCAGACTGGGAGTTCATCCAATGGCTCGCCGAAACCTATCGTGAACGTGGAGCCCTGCCGACGCCCTGGCGGCTCTCCGGCATCGAATTGCTCCAGTGGCTCGCCCGGTGGGGCATCGCGCGGCGGTTGGAAATCGCGGCCGAACCGGCTCCGCTGGCGTTTCAAGGACAGTTGGCGGAATTGGTTCCCCACCTGGAGTCCGGTGAGAACGAGCTGTTCTTTACGCAGAAACTGAAACTCCCCGATGGTCGCACCTTTCGCCTCGACGAGGCGCGTTTCTTCACCGGGCAACCACCGCTGGCGCTGGTGGACCAAACGCTTTATTTGGTGCGCAACGCGCCCTCGCCCAGTCTGCTCGGCGCGTGGCTGCAAAAGCCGCGTTTGCCGGTCAAACGTCTGGGCCACCGCCTGCTCACCCAACTGCGCAAGACGCAATCCAACAACGGCACGGATTGGAGCCAGCTCTGCGAGGTGCATACGGCGGTGCCGCAATTTATTTTCGAGTTGACGGATGACGCCGTGCGTCTCCGCCTCCTCGCCCGCAGCGAACGTGACCAGAGCCTCTGGCAATGGAACGGCCATGAATGGCAGTTCACCGGCCAGGCCCCGCGCCGGACGGACAAGCCGGAAATTCTCGACGACGCGCGCCTCTCCCAAGCGACCCTCTGGTTGAGCCGGTTGGATTGGTTTACACCCGAACCAGGCCTCTGGGTAGGCGACACCACCGAGGATTTTCTCAACAGCCTCGCCGGTGCCTGGCCGGAACGCCCCGTCGGCGCCGAGTTTCTCGGTAATCCTGCGTTCCACCGTCTCTTCCTCTCACCTCGCCGCCTGCGGCCCCGTCTGGTGGTCAAAGGCAGCGGCATCGACTGGCTGTCGGTTTCCGCGTCGTGGGAACAAGAGGGGCTCAAGCTCACCGCCGCCGATTTGCAGCGCTTGCAAACGGCCACCGGCCGGTTCGTTCAACTGCCCGACAGTGGCTGGGTGGAACTGGACGCACCCGCAGTGCAGACGGCTCATGAGGCTTTGGCGGATCTGGGGCTCGAAGGCTTGAGCGCCCTCCCGCAACGCGTGGATTTGGTGCAAGCGAGCCAGGCCAATGAAACCACTTTGAAATTGTTCGGGGATCAACCCGAGGCGCAGGCCTTGCGGGAAAGGCTCGCCCAATTCACCGGGATCACCCCTACCCCTCTGCCGGCCGGTATTCAGGCCGAACTTCGGCCTTACCAAAAGGACGGCTTCGACTTCCTTTGCCACCTCACCCAGATGAATCTCGGCGGCATCCTGGCCGACGATATGGGGTTGGGCAAAACCTTGCAAACCCTGGCGTGGCTGGCGTGGCTGCGCGAGCAGAACGCCGCCAAACCCAAACCGGCCCTCGTCATCTGTCCGGCTTCCGTGCTGCACAACTGGCGCCGGGAATCGGAACGCTTCACGCCCCACCTGAAAGTACTCGTCCTGGAAAGCGGCGCCGCGCGGCACAATCTCCGCAAACAAATTCCGCAGCACGACTTGATCGTCACCAATTACGCCCTCCTCCGCCGCGACCTGGCGGATTTGCAAAAATTTGAGTTCGGCGTGGTCATTCTCGACGAGGCGCAGTTCATCAAGAACCCCACCGCCCAGGTAACGCAGTCGGTCAAACAATTGCGCGCCCGCCAGCGGCTCGCCCTCACCGGCACGCCGCTGGAAAACCGGCTGCTCGACTTGTGGAGCATCGTGGATTTTATCCAGCCCACGTATCTCGGAACGCAAACCGACTTCCATGAAAAATACGAGCCGCGCGGGGATAACGCCGATTGGGAGCAAAAAGTCGCCCGCCGCCGCCTATCAGCCAAATTGCGTCCGCTCATGTTGCGCCGGCTGAAGCAGCAAGTGGCCAAGGACCTGCCCGAGCGCATCGAGGAACGACGCGACTGCGACCTCGGCGATCCCCAGCGCAAACTTTATCTTGCCGAATTGCGGCGCAGCCGGGAGCAGGTCATGCAAACCGTGGCGGAAAAGGGATTGAACCGGAGCAAAATCCACGTGCTCGCCGCGCTCACGCGGCTGCGCCAGATCTGCTGCCATCCGCAATTGGTCGGCAACGATTCCATTTCCGGCAAAACCGAAACGCTTTTCGAATTGCTCGAACCCTTGCTCGCCGAGGGTCAAAAGGTTTTGGTTTTCAGCCAGTTTGTGCAGATGTTGAAACTGCTCGAAAAGGAGTGCCAGCAACGGCAGATTGGCACGCACGTTTTGACGGGCGAAACCAAGGATCGCCAGACCGTGGTCCAGTCGTTTCAAGACGATCCCAAGGCCGCTGTCTTCCTCCTCAGCCTCCGCGCCGCCGGCACCGGCCTGAACCTCACCTCCGCCAGCTACGTGGTGCTTTACGATCCTTGGTGGAATCCCGCCGTCGAGGCGCAGGCCATCGACCGCTCGCATCGCATCGGCCAGACCCGCACGGTCAACGCCTACCGCCTGATCGCGCCCGGCACGGTGGAGGAAAAGATCTGGGAACTGCAACAGCGCAAGGCCCAGACCATCGCCGACGTGCTCGGCGAAGAGGGCTTCGCCCGCAGTCTCTCGCAGACCGATCTCGAGTACCTTTTTTCCGAGGATTGACCCGTGGCCAAGCCCGCTCTAGGCCGTGGACTCGGCGATTTGATGCAGGGGACGAAAGTCGTCGGTGTCCCAGCCGACCCGCCCAGCGATGCCGCCGGTGCCGGGGAGTCGAACATGGCGCCGGGATTGACGTCGTTCCTGCGCGTCGCGAAGCCCACCGAAACGGTGCCTGAGGAATCGGCGCCAACACCACAGCACGTCGTTCCTCCTCGGCCTCGTCCGACCCAATTGATTCAGGTTTCTCTGATCGGCGCCGACCTGTTGCTTTCCGGTATGGCGGCGGTGATGGTCTTTAAGAGAACCGCGCCCCTCAGCCCGGGAGAGGGTTGGCTCTGTTTCGCCGCGGTCGCGCTGGGCGCCTGGCTCAGTTGCCTCGCCGTGATGCTAGGACCACCGCAGGAGTAACGGTCGGCCCGGCCAGGTTGATTCAGCTACATTCCGGGCGCGGGATGCACATCTGGCTTACGTCAGTATCCCTTTCACGACCTGCCCCTCGTCCGTCGGCCCGATGAGCCGCTGGTTCAAGCCCTGATAGCGGTAACTGAAATGATACGGATCAATCCCCATCAGGTGCAGGATGGTCGCTTGTAAATCGCGCACCCCAACCTTGTCCTCCACCACGCGATAGCCAAAATCGTCCGTCTGACCAAACACGGCCCCCTTTTTGATGCCGCCGCCAGCCATCCAGATGCAGTAGTTGTTGGGATGATGGTCGCGGCCCAAAAACTTCGAGCCGCCCCGCTCCTCATTCATCGGCGTGCGCCCAAATTCACCGCCCCAGACCACGAGCGTCGAATCCAATAGCCCGCGTTGTTTCAAATCCTTGATGAGCGCCGCGGCAGATTGATCCACGTCCTTGCACTTCTTCGGAAAGGCCGTGAGCAAATCGTCGCCCGCCCCTGTGCCGTGAATGTCCCAGCCCCAATCGTAAAGCTGCACGTAACGCACGCCCTTTTCCACCAGCCGCCGCGCGAGCAGGCAGTTGTTTGCAAACGTCGCCTCGCCCGGCTTCACGCCATACATCTCGCGAATGCTTTCCGGTTCCTTTTTGATGTCGAACACTTCCGGCACCGCGATTTGCATCCGGTAAGCCAGCTCGTATTGCGCAATCCGGGTCAGTGTTTCCGGATCGCCAAATTGTTTCGCCTCGATCTCATTCAACTTGCCCAACGCATCCAGACTGCGGCGGCGCGATTCGCGATCCATCCCCGCTGGATTGTTCGAAAACAAAATGGGTTCCCCCGCCGAACGGCATTGCACTCCCTGATACACGCTCGGCAAAAAGCCGCTGCTCCACAGGCTCTTGCCACCCGTCGGATCCGTGCCGCCCGAGAGCAGCACGACGAACCCGGGCAAATCCTGGTTCAGCGAACCCAAGCCATACGTCAGCCACGAGCCGAGCGATGCGCCGCCCGCCCGCGCCGAACCGGTATAGAGAAACAACTCGGCGGGCGCATGATTGAACTGATCGGTGTTCATCGAACGGATGACCGTCACGTCATCCACGATGCTGGTGAAGTGCGGCATTGTCTCGCTGACCCAGGTGCCGGCCTGGCCGTGCTGCTTGAACTTGTAGGGCGAGCCCAGCATCTTGGGGACGCCCTTGATGAACGCGAAGCGCTGGCCTTCCAGCAATTCCTGCGGACACGGCTTCATGTTCAACTCGACGAGTTTCGGTTTCCAATCGAACAGATCGAGCGTGGGCGGCGCGCCGCTCATGTGCAGGTAAATCACTGACTTTACCTTCGCCGGCAGCGGCGGCAATTTGGGCGCGAGCGGGTTCTCGGACACCTTCGGTTTCGCTGGCGCGCCAAAACCATCACGGCCCAGCAACGAGCCGAGTGCGATGGCACCGAGGCCAAGGCCGCCCTGGTTAAAAAAGGTGCGGCGCGTGATCGCGCGAGTATTAAAGAGTCTTGGATTCATAGCTTGGATAATTGCTCCGCGCGTTGGCGCTTCTGGTATTCTCCGTGCCGTTGCAGAACACTAAAAAACAAGCCCGCGCTTGCCGGAGGTGCCTTGGAAAAACAGATTAGAAGTTCATAGTTGTGGAGTGGTTGTAGCCTCTTCACAAGTCCCGGCCAACCAATCTGTGGTTTATCGTAAAGGTATTTGGTGAGGATGAACCCGACGGGCACCTGGTGCTCTGCAAATAACCAATTGCATACTTCTGCCCGCTCGGAATCGATTTCAAATTCGAAAACCGAATGACCGCGCTCCAAGACTGTGACATGACCAGCAAACGTATATGGAGGTTTGTTTGTCATCTCAGATGACATCGAATTCATTTCGGGAATCCCCATGACTAGATTTAGCGCGAGAGCCTTGGGTGCCACGAAATTGATACGCAAAGTCGAGTTCGTGCAGTTAGCAAGTTTGAGCGTCCAAACCCTCGAATGATTCATAAAACCTTGGTAGCCATAATAACCCCCAAGGGTGCCAAGCAAGGCCCCA
>JAYTXL010000176.1:0-4113 GCA_043742955.1 Verrucomicrobiota bacterium
AGCATTCGCATTTTGCGCTGGGGAAGGAAGTATTCCAGTTTGACCGAAGGGGCGGCGTCGGTGGTCGAAGTCGGAAGGCCGGCATCGCACTTTGCGCACGAGGAAGATTTTTTCACCCGGCTCTACCGGCGCTTCATGCAGCCGCTCATCGCGAGCGCGAAGTGGCGAATCGTCTTCCTCGCGAGCATTGTCGGCTTGTTGTTGGTCGCGATGGCTTTGGTTGGCATCGGATTCGTAAAAGTCAAAATGCTGCCCTTCGACAACAAGAGCGAGTTACAGATCATCCTGAACATGCCGGAAGGCAGCGCGCTGGAAAACACGGCGCAATGCGCCCGCGAGATTGCCGAGGCCGTGTGGATCGAACCGGAGGTGACCGATTACCAGATTTATACGGGCGTGGCCTCGCCCTTCAACTTCAATGGCCTCGTGCGGCATTACTTCATGCGGCGCGGGCCAAACATCGCCGACGTGCAGGTCAACCTGGTTTCCAAGAGCGAACGCAAAGCCCAGAGCCACGACATCGCCAAACGCGTGCGCCCGCGAGTCACGGAGATTGCCGCAAGATATGGTGCGCGAGTCGCCGTCGCCGAAGTGCCGCCCGGTCCGCCCGTGCTGCAAACACTCGTGGCCGAAGTTTACGCGCCAACGGAACAGAGCCGCCTAACGCTGGCAAACAAGGTCATCGGTATTTTCAAGAGCACACCCGGCGTGGTGGATACGGATTGGTATATCGAAGCGGATCAGTCCCGAGCACGATTCGTAATTGATAAGGAAAAAGCCGCGTTGAACGGCATTAGCGCCGAAACCATTTCGGAGACATTGCGAATCGCCGTCGGCGGTCAAGCCGTGGACTTGATGCACGTTCCGCGCGAAAAGGAGGACGTGGACATTGTGTTGCAGCTACCGCGCGCCAGGCGCACCACCCCGGATGAATTGCTGGCGTTGCGTGTCCGTTCGGCAGCCAATCCCGCTGCGCCCCTCGTGCCCTTGCGTGAACTCGTGAAGGTCGAACAAACCACCGTGGACAAGAGCAACTATCACAAGAATCTGATGCCCGTGACCTACATCATCGGCGACGTGGCGGGGGTCGTGGAAAGCCCGGTCTATGCGATCTTTAAGATGAACAAAGCGCTGGAGGCGCTCGACACGCGGGAGTTCGGGGGTTCAGGTGCGCCGTTGAAAATACTTAACGCCGTCCAACCCTTCACGGACGACCAGCCGTCAATCAAGTGGGATGGCGAATGGCATATCACAATTGAAGTCTTCCGTGACCTCGGCAGCGCGTTCGCTGCGTGCCTCGTGCTGATTTTTGTGCTGATGGTCGGCTGGTTCAGATCGTTTCTCACGCCATTGATCGTGATGATGGCGATCCCGTTTTCGCTCGTCGGCATCATGCCGGCGCACGGGCTGATGGGCGCGTTTTTTACGGCCACTTCGATGATCGGTTTCATGGCGGGCGCGGGCATCGTGGTGCGCAATTCCATCATCCTCGTGGACTTCATTGAGCTGCGTGTCGCCGAAGGTATGCCGCTGGCCGAAGCCGTGGTGGATGCGGGCGCAGTGCGGTTTCGTCCGATGCTTCTAACCGCACTTGCAGTAGTGGTGGGCGCGAGCGTGATCCTGGCCGATCCAATCTTTCAGGGGCTCGCCATTTCCCTGATGGCGGGCGAAATCGCGTCGTTGCTCATCAGCCGCATGGCCGTGCCGGTGCTTTACTTCATGGCGTATGACCGATTGTTTCACCCTGGCGCGCCGCCGCCTGCTGGCGCTCTCGCCCCACCAGAAGGAGGCATGGCATGATTGTCTATCTGTCCATCTTGAACGCCGCTTGCTTGCTGCCGAACGCAAACTGATACAAAAGCGAAGACGAAGTTGTGAGAATACAAACAAAGAAAACCTATGCTAATCAAATTACCCACCGACAAAACCGTGGTTGAAGCTGCGGCTGCATTGCAGGCCGCCGTTCAGGCTAATCACTTTGGCGTCATGCAGGTTCACAACCTCCAAGAATCCATGACCAAGAAGGGAGTGGAGTTCGCTCGCGAATGTCTGATCTTCGAGGTCTGCCAGCCGCAACAGGCCAAAAAGGTTCTCGAACAAAACATGAGCGTGTCCACCGCACTGCCATGCCGGATCTCCATTTACGAGGAGGGCGGTAAAACCATTCTGGCCACTTTGAAGCCGACCACTCTGCTGGCGATGTTCAACGTGCCGCAACTGGAACAAGTGGCGCAGGAAGTGGAAGACACGATTGTCAAAATCATGAAGGAGGCTGCGTCAGGTTGATTTTCAAACGGACCGAAGCCTGGAACGACATTCGGGGCGTCGGCTTTTACGAACATCACTGATTCATGCCGCATCAAATTGAAGGACCAATATGGAAAAAATGAAAGCAACTGTGTTTCACGGAGTGAACGACATTCGCGTCGAAGAAGTTGAACGACCGCACGCGGGAATTGGGGAAGCAGTAATTCGTGTGACGTTGACCACGATTTGCGGAACCGACCTGCATATCGTGCGCGGGGAATATCCGGTGAAGCCGGGCCTGGTCATCGGTCACGAGCCGGTGGGCGTCATTGAAGAACTGGGACCGGGAGTCGCGGGCTATCAGGTTGGCGATCGCGTGCTGGTGGGGGCCATCACTCCGTGCGGCCAGTGTCGCGCGTGTCTCTCCGGGCATCTCTCGCAATGCGGCCACGGCAGCAGCTACGAAGCCCTCGGCGGCTGGCGCTTCGGCAACACCATCAACGGCGCGCAGGCCGAATATCTTCTCGTGCCGCACGCGCAGGCGAACCTGGCAAAAATCCCGGACGCCTTGGCCGATGAACAGGTAGTGCTGCTGGCCGACATTGCTTCCACCGGTTTCAGCGGAGCGGAATCCGGCCAGGTGCGCATCGGCGATGCCGTGGTGATCTTCGCGCAAGGGCCGATCGGTTTGTGCGCGACAGCCGGGGCGAAACTGATGGGTGCATCACTCATCATCGGCGTGGATGGCAACGAACACCGTCTGGCGATGGCGCGTCGCATGGGGGCCGACGTGGTGTTGAACTTCCGCGAAGTGGATGTCGTGGCCGAGGTGAAGCGACTAACGGACGGCGGCGCGGACGTGGCCATCGAAGCGCTGGGCACCGCGCAGACTTTTGAGAGCGCGCTGCGCTGCCTGCGCCCCGGCGGCACCCTGTCGAGCCTCGGTGTTTATTCCGGAAAACTCCAGATGCCCCACGATGCCTTCGCGTCCGGCCTCGGCGATCACCGCATCGTCACCACGCTTTGTCCCGGTGGGAAAGAGCGGATGCGGCGGCTGCTGAGTCTGGTGCAATCCGGGCGATTTGATCCCACTCCGCTCATCACCCACCGATTCTCGCTGGATAAGATCACCGAGGGCTACCGGCTCTTTGGCGAACAGTCGGATGGTGTCCTCAAAGTCGCCATCAAACCGTAGGCGAATGAGATTTTTCCCACCACGCAGCAAAACAAAAACAGACCCATGAAACAAAAACAACTCTCCCAACAGCCCGCCAACCTGAGCCGTCAAACCGCGACACCAGCGCCACCGAACATGCAAACAATTCTGGCCACGACGGACTTCTCCGACGAGTCCCGAGCCGGGGTGCGCTATGCCGTGAACCTGGCCGAGAAGCTGAACGCGACCATCGCCTTGCTACATGTGGTCGAGCCGCCCTCGCGGATGGCTGGAATGGAATCGGTCGTCCTCGCCCGTACCGATGCGGAAGATGCCGCGCTGGCCCGCGCGCAACTGTCAAAGCTGGCGAAACGCGAGGTTAGAGGCGGTGTGATTGTCACCTCTTCCGTGCGCACCGGCACGCCCTTCCACGAAATCACCACGGCGGCCCTTCAAGGCGCGGCGGACTTGATCGTCATCGCCACCCACGGCCACACCGGGATCGAGCGCGTGCTGCTGGGCAGCACTGCCGAGCGCGTCGTGCGGCACGCGCCCTGTCCAGTGCTCACCGTCCCCATACGCGAGTTACCCAAGCGCGCGGGCAAAGCGCCGCCCTTCAAACTGAAGAAGATTGTTGTCCCGATTGACTTCTCGCCCATCTCGAAAGACGCCTTGCCCTACGCCGTTCTCCTGGCCGGACACTTCGGTGC
>JAYTXL010000177.1:0-11786 GCA_043742955.1 Verrucomicrobiota bacterium
GGCACACCGAGAACACCCCCGCCCCCACCCCGACGTCATTCCCGACGGAAACCGCCACCCCGCAGCCGGCAACCCCACCCTCGTTCAACCGCACGAACCTGACCGCCCCCCCCGCGCCGTCGATTACCAATTGGCCGCCCGCAACCCCCATCGCAAAAACCAACTCTCCGAAAAATGAACTGCTCCCCGCCCGCCGGCGGGCGGTGAATGTGTTGGAAGCGCAACTCGCCCTCGCCCGCCAGGGCATCTCGTCCGGGTCAGTGGATGGTGTTCCCGGAGCGCAAACCCGTGCGGCGCTGCGCGCCTTCCAGCAGCGGGAGAAACTGCCGAGCACCGGCGATTTGGATGGCGAAACCAGGACACGTCTGGCCTTCACGAGCCCGGCCTACGCCACTTATACCGTCACGAGCGAGGATTTGGCGCGGTTGCAGCCGTTAAGCACCTCCTGGCTCGGCAAATCCCAACAGACGGCGCTGGATTACGAAACGATTTTGGAGCTGGTGGCGGAGAAGGCGCGCGCCCATCCGAATTTCATCCGCCAATTGAATCCCGGCCTCGACTGGACCAATGTCATGGTGGGAACGACGGTGCAAATCCCCAATGTCCCCCGCCCCAGCCCGCGGGGCAAAGCCGCCTTCATCAAGATCCATTTACAGGACAAAACACTTCAGGCGTTCGATGCCAGCACCAATCTATTAGCCCACTTTCCCTGCAGCATCGCCAAACGCGTGGAGAAACGGCCGGTCGGAGAATTGCATGTGGCGGTGATCGCGCCGAATCCGAACTATACGTTCAATCCCGAGGTGTTTCCCGAATCGGCGGAGGCGCGTCAGTTGCAGCGCAAGCTGGTCCTGCCGCCCGGCCCGAACAACCCCGTGGGCACGGCATGGATCGGCCTCGACAAGCCGGGCTACGGCATTCACGGCACCCCGCGGCCGGAGGAGGTCGGTCGCACGGAATCGCACGGCTGTTTCCGCCTGGCGAATTGGAATGCGGAATTGCTGGTCCGTCTGGTCAGCATCGGCACCCCCGTGCTTGTGGAGCCATGAGCGCCAAATTTAGCTTCCATCTGGTGAGCCAGGAAAAGCGACGCTCCCTGCCGCCCAAGATCATCATCGGCCGACAGGAGACCGAGACCGTGGCCAACGTGGCGCTTAAGCTGCTGGCGTTTTTGATTTTCTTCCGCGAACGGCTGCAGATCGAGGCCAACCTGCACCAGGACGACATCCCGTTTGTGCCCGACCTCGTGCAGTTGGATTATGAGTTGCGCCCCAAACTCTGGGTGGAATGCGGCGCTTGCGGCATCCCCAAGCTCCACAAGCTCGCGGTAAAAGTTCCAGAAGCGGAGATCTGGGTGGTAAACCGTTCGTTGGCCGAGGCCGAACAACTCCTGCACGCGATGGCCAAGGCAGAGCTGCGGCAGAACCGCTATCAACTGCTCGCCCTTGAATCCGAGATGTTCGAGGAACTCTGCGCCCTGATGCAAAACCGCAATGAGCTCACCTGGGTGAGGGGGGGATTCGATCCGCCGGGACTCCAGTTTGATTTCAACGGCCTCTGGTTCGACGCCCCCTTCACCGTGCTGCGTTTTTGACGGACGGTGGCCGGAAACGATTGCCTGGAAATACCGGATTGACGCCCAACCGCGCCGCGAGGTGGTGGTGGCGCGATCGGGGCAAAGCTGAGCGGTTCGGCATTCCCTGAACCGACCATTGGCCATGCGGCGAAACATGCCGAGCCCCTCTATCCCCGGTTCACTTTGAACGATGCAGCGGTCGTCCTGGTTCGAGCTAATCGGCCGCCGTCAACAGCAACCAGCCTGAGCTGGTGGGTTAACCGCGTCGATCCAGAGCGGGATCGAAGGCTGGGGGGAGGCCAAAAAAGAGCCTCCAATACCACTGCCTCGCCGCTCCTAAACCGCGAAGGGCACGCACCACGGTCCACCAATTGTTGAATCCGGCTTGCACCAAACCCGCAGCCAGCAAAAGCCCCCACATACCGAACACGGGAGTCACCCCCAAGCTTAGCACCACGATCAATGCGCCCGAAATCAACGACGGTTTCACAAACGGGTTTTGGTTTTCCGTCAAGACGAGACTGCCGTACAACGAATGATGCATCTCCAGGAGTCGGATGATCAAAAATGCCGCCAGCAATGGCGTCGCCAGCAGCGGCGTGCGGGCGTGGATGAGCTCCAGCCCCCAAGGCGCGAGCCAGAGAATTGCCAACGCGCCGGCTAGGAACGTCAGCACCGTCAAACGCATGCGCGCGCTGAATAGTCGGGCGATCTCCACGTTGCGGCCTTGGGCGCGGAGCTGGTTGATCAGCGGAAGTTTCACCTGCACCCAGACGCCGCTCAGACTCACGAGCATCATCACCAGCTGCAGACTCAGGCCGAACGACGCGGTGGCCTGCAAGCCGAGAATTGCGCTGCAAATAAGCGTGTCGGCCTGGAGCGCCAAAAACGCGCCGACGCTTACCAGGCCCATGCGCCATGCCGGCGGCCACAACGTACGGATCAACTCCGGTTGCCAGCCATGTGCCTTGAGACGCAACCCCTCGCCCGCCAGCCGCAAAAAACAGTCTCGGCCCAAAATACGACTCGCCCAGCCGGCGGCGAAATTTCCCGCCACCATCGCCCAGATCCCCCACTGGTTCAACAGCCCGAACGCGATCAGCCCGTAGTTCACCAATTGGGAAACGACGATAATCTGCTGCCCCTGGCGGACGCCGTTGACCCCGGCCAGCAGCGCGGGCCACAGCGCCGCCGTCATGTTCAAAAAACCTCCCGCCGCATAACCCAGCCACGCGGCCCGCAGCGACGCAGCGTCCGCCATACCCGCCGTCCTCCCCCAAATCCACCCGCTGCCCCCCAGCGCCAGCAGCAGGAACACCAGCACCGCCAGCCCGCGATAATACACGCGCATTGTCGCCACTAAATCTCCGAGCAAGGCGAAATTCGGCTTGGCTGTCTCACCCGCCGGCACGGTCAGATTGGCGTATCCGAAGGGCAGCAGCCGTTCCGAGCCGGCCCACAAATAACCCGCCGCACGGGTTACCGTGGGAGCAAAACCCAGATCCACCAGGCTCACGAGCATCCCGATGGAAAGAAACACATACCATAGCCCCAGCTGTTCGATCGGCAGTACGCGCACCGTGAGCGGCAGCACCAGCACCGCCGCCCCCACCCGCAACAGCATGCTCAGGAAGCTCCACGCCACGGCGGATTCGCGCAGGCGGACCAGGGCCGCAGCAAAATTGAATGGCGCTGAGTTCATGCGTCGTCGCGAGGATAACGCGAAGCGGGCGGAGATTTACACTCCATTTTATAATACATTCTTTCACCGCGCGCAATTCAGCTTTCTTGTTCGCACGGCAGCCTCCGAGCCAGCACTTGGAATAGGTCAGTCCATCAAGCCCGGTGAGGCTTGTTCAGCCAATTCAGCTTCGCATTAACTTGATCAAACGCCGGGCGACCCGCGCTGGCCCGCAGTAAAGCAGCGGATGGCCTCCCAGGATGGGTTGCACCCGGATCGTTTCCGGCCAGTTGGATTCGGCCGTTGAAAGTTTGAGCGATTCAAAAAAGGCAAGGTAACGGCGCGCCATGGCATCGGCGCTAAAATCGGCAACGATGGCTGCTTTCGCCGCGCGCGACATTTGCTCCAGCAAGTCTCGGTCAGCATGGATCTTGGCGATGGCGCAGGCATAGGCGTCTGGATCCGCACGTGGCACGCGAAAACCATTCGCGGGCGTGATCACTTCCTGCACGAGACCGGGAATGTCGCCGCAAACCGGCACCAAACCCAACGCCATGGATTCTACCAGTGTCAAAGGGCCACCTTCATTGGTCGAGGTCAACAGGTAAACGTCATGCTGCCGAACCATGGCCGGCAACTGGTCATACGGGATCGGAGAAGAGAACCGCACCAGCCCTGAACGGACGTCCTGAGCCAGTGCCGTCTTAAGAAATTTCTCCTCCGGCCCGCAACCGTGAATGGTCCAACAAAACGGTATCTGTCGATGTTTCAATGCCGCTACGATTTCGGGAAACAGCCGGATACCTTTGGAGATATTCTCAAGCCGGCCATAATACAAAAGATGGAGCGGCGCGGAATTTTCCGGGGCCATCCGGGGTGGAACGCCCTCGGGCAAGGGTATCCCATGGGCCAGATAAGTGCAGGGAAACTGCGGGTCCAGCCGGCGCAAGTCCTCGCGCAAATAAGCAGCGACCACCACCAGATGGTCGAGCGACCCGCGATAGCGCGGACCGAAAATCTGCGGCTGGCTGGTGCGGTCATGGAAAACCCCGATCCGGGCGACCCCTGCCGGCAGGTGGCGGAGCAGTTCGAACGATTCCGCGCCGAGCACCGCAAACGCCACCGTCGGTTTGAATTCCCGCAACCGGGCGTAGAGCTGCTGCAACCGGTCCTCGTAAATCAGCCGGTGTGCATCGGTGGTGTGAACCGGAACCTCGGCCTCCGCGAATTCCCGAGCCAGCGGATGGTCGGCGCTGAAACTGAAAACCTCCGACGGCACACCTTGACGGCGCAGGGCCGCGGCCAAAAACATCATGTAGGTGGTCGAACCGCCCAGCGCCACGTGCCCCGTGACAAAGGCAATGCGCATCATAAATTGAGCAGGCAATGCCAGCCCGCAAACCGGAACCGGGCCGCGGCCCGAGCGGCATCCAGCGTCGCAAGATAGTTGAATGAAAAAGACGGACGGGACGCAGCTGGCGAGAAATTCAGCGGCTTGAGCTGCGGCTTGAACCAGTTGTCGCGCAACTCAAAGAGCGCGAATCCATGCTGCTCCAAAAAGGTCGTCACGGGGCTCGGCTGGGGATTGAAATCCTCAAAGATAATATCCCGAATGCCCCGCCGGGCGAGGGTTTCTTTCGCGCCACGCAGGACACCAAGCTCATGGCCCTCCACGTCAATTTTACAGACCCCCACCAACTTGACCCCATCCATAAATTCATCCAACCGCCGGACTTTCACCCGGCCATCCTTCCGGCCAACCACGTTGTTCTGCAGGGTGGCGGAACCACGGTTGCGGATAAATTCATCGCCCTCCTCCAGCCAGGCTTCGCCCGTATTTTCTCCGAGGGCCACGTTTTCCAGCTGGACTAAGGCGAGGTCGGAACTTTGCGAACGGGCGTGATTGCATTTCAATTCATTGAATATTTCCGCGTGCGGTTCAAACGCCATCACACGCCCGCCACGGCCCGCCTTAAAAGCCATCAATGAAGAGTTCTGGCCAAGGTTTGCACCCACCTCCACCGCACATTCACCCATATCCAGCAAACGCCAGATTGACTCCGGCACCACCTTGTCGAAGATGCCGTGATGATAAATGGCGGAGCCTATGTTCTCGCCGGTGTAAACCTGCACCAGCGCACCCCACGGCAACCGGACAGTTGCCTGCGCCGGCAGCGGCTTTCCGATCCGCGCCAGGCGCCGGCAGATCTGACGGGGACGCAAGAAATATTCCGGCTTGGAAAAACATTTGAAAGGATTCGGTAGTATCATGTCAGGGGCCGCGCAAGGCTTTGGTGAAGAGTGAACCTTGCCACCAAATCCGCACGGGCCAATCCTTTTTCAGATTCTCCGAATCGGCGTCCAAAGGCCAGCCCCCAAAACTGCGCAGCGGTGCACTTCCGCAACTTTGAAAGTTACCGCCTATCAGCAACCATAGCCAAGAAATGAAAGACATCTGAAACAGCTTGAACCTCCGCTCATGCTTATACAAACTGCGCTCTAATGCAAGGCCCTGCATCCAGGCTCACGGTAGCCAGTTCACCAACTCATTCATAAATCCTTCATGTCCGTGCCATCCGTAAACACCCTTTTCATTACCGCCGGCAGTTGGACTTTGCCGGAGACGGCCATGGCCTTTGAACATCAGGGTGCGCTCGCGGGCCTGTGGATGTCCGACCGCAATAAAGGCCGGGTGCCGAAAGCCAAATTCAACTGGTGCTGGCCGGTTTTTGCCCTCACCAAGCCACTGTGGTTCACCCCGTTGCCGGGTTACTGGGCGGAACGCATGTTCTGGAATAGCCTCCCGGTTTGGAAAGCCTGGTTCGGCTGCCAGCGCTTTCCCGAATGCAACGTGATCCACGCCCGCCTCGGCTACGCCCTGGAACCCTTCCAGCGCGCGGGAACCACCCTCCTGAAGGTCCTGGATTGCTGCAACAGCCACCCCACCACCCAGGTGGGTTACTGGCAGCGGGAGCTGGATCTCTTTTCTCCAGGTCACAAACCGGTGGTGCCGGATTTCATGTTCCGCCGCATGAACCAGGAAATTGCCTTGGCCGATGTGCTGCTGTGCCCTTCGGATTTCGTCCGGGACACGATGATTGCCAACGGCGTGGCCCCGGACAAATGTTTCGTCTGTCCCTTCGGATTTGACCGCCGGCTGTTCACCCCTCGGAATACCATCCCGGAGCATCCCCATTTCATTTTTGTGGGCACCATCTGTTTGAGGAAAGGGGTGCAATATCTTTTGCGCGCTTTTACAGTGCTAAAAAAACAAATCCCCGCCGCCACTTTGGTGCTGATCGGCGGCATTGATCGCGATTTTGAAAAAGAAATTAAAAAATGGAGAAACTGCTTTGACCACATTCCCTTCTGCCCGCAAGCCCAGCTGGTAGCCGAATTGCAACGCGCCACCGCCTTTGTCTTTCCTTCGTGTGAAGAGGGATTCGCCCGCGCCATCATCGAAGCCATGGGCTGTGCCCTGCCCATCATTGCCACCTATGAAAGCGGGGCCACCACCTTGATTCAAGACGGCGTGAACGGATTGATCGTTCGTCCTCATGACGTGGTCGGGCTGGCTCAGGCCATGGAACGCGTGGCGGTCAATCGCGAGCTCAACCAAAGTCTGGGCCACGCCGCCTACCAGACGGTCAAAGATCGCACCTGGCAGCGCTACGGCGAAGAAGTGCTGGCGCATTACGAGCTTCGCCTCACCCAACGAACCCGCTAATCCGGGGACGAAGTTTTGCCTTTTACCTTTCCCCGGTTTTCTTCTACCTTCGCCCCCATGCCATCATTCGACATTGTTTCGGAGGTCAACCCGATGGAAATCGAGAACGCCGTCAACCAGGCCAAAAAGGAACTGGCCACGCGCTTCGATTTCAAGGGCAGCAAAGCGGAAATCCTCCTCGAGAAAAACGACATCAAACTCGCCGCCGAGGACCATATGAAGGTCCGCACCCTCGTGGAAATGGTCATCGGCCGGCTGGCCAAACGCAATATCAGCCTCAAAAACGTCGATAAAGGCGAACCGGAATTGTCGCCGCTCGGCCACGCCCGGCAGGTCATCAAAATCAAACAGGGCATCGAGACTCCCGTCGCCAAGGAAATCACCACCTTCATCCGCGACGGCAAATTCAAGGTCACCACCCAAATCCAGGATCAGCAGGTGCGCGTCACTGGCAAAAGCCGGGATGAATTGCAGGCCGTCATCGCCGCCGTCCATAGCCACGACTTCCCAGTCGCCCTCAACGTCCAGAACTTCCGGGATTAATCCGGCTTTCGCGGAATCGCGGTCTGACCTACGGTGTCCCGGCCCGGTAAAATGTTGATGAAAACGGCCGTGCCCGACCAACCCGCCAAACCCAAAATGCTCGTGCTGGAGCTGTGGGGCTTGGGCGACCTCGCCATCGCCACACCGTTTCTGCAAGCCGCCAGCAAATCATTTCAAGTCACCTTGCTGGCCAAGCCGCACGCGCTCGGATTGCAACCTCACTTTTGGCCCGCAGTACGAGTCGTTCCCTTCACCGCCCCGTGGACGGCTTTTAAGGGCAAATACCGGCTGTTTTCCTGGCCGTGGCGCGAGCTGAATCACCTCTTGGCTCAATTGCGTGATGAATCGTTTGCGCTGGCGATCTCGGCGCGCTGGGATCCGCGCGACCATTTGCTGCTGAAACTATCGGGCATTAAACGGCGCCTGGGTTTCGCCCGTGCCGGCAGCGGCCTGCTCTTGAGCGAATCATTTCGGCTCCCCAAAACCAATCAGCACCGCTACCAGAATTGGCGCACGCTCGGCCACACCTTGGGATTCAATTTGCCAGCCCGCCCTGAACTCCCGGTGGCGGCCGAAGGCCCTAGAACCTCCATTTTGATTCATTCGGGCGCCGCCCAACCCGTCCGCGTCTGGCCACTCGAACGCTTTCGCAGCTTGGCCGGACGCTTGCAAGGCTTGGGTTACGCCGTGAAAATCGTCTGTGATCCACCCCAGGAGCAATGGTGGCGTGACCACGGCGAATCCGATGTCCTCGCCCCAGACAACCTTCCCGAGCTCCTCACCTTACTGAATCAAAGCGCGCTTTTTATTGGGAACGATTCCGGCCCCGGCCATCTGGCGGCCATCTGTGGGGTGCCTACTTTTTCGATTTTTGGACCGCAACTGCCAGAGCTGTTTGTTCCGCTCCATCGTGACGCGGAGTGGATCGAAGGAAAACCCTGTCCGTACAAGCCTTGTTCGGACTGGTGCCGCCTGCCCGCGCCGCATTGCCTGCTCGATCTCAGTGAGGCCGAGGTTTGGGAAAAAGTGGAATCATTCGTGCACCGGGTTTTGCCGCGGAAGCAAGGAAGCGGCTAAAATGCACAACTTGTTCGATTGCCAACCAGCCCGAGGTTGAGGCAGATTTTCCACCATGAATTTTCGCGCCAAGATTTTGGACCATGACAAGCTGCCGGCCTGGCGCGAGCAATGGCGGCGGGCGGGGAAAAAGCTCGTCGCCACCAACGGCTGCTTTGATTTGCTCCACCTGGGCCATGTGACGTATTTGGAAACTGCCCGCCAGCACGGAGACGCCTTGCTCGTGGGCGTGAACAGCGATGCCAGTGTGCGCGAATTAAAGGGGCCGGATCGCCCCATCAATGGCGAATCCGATCGCGCCTCGGTGGTGGCAGCGCTGCAATCCGTGGATGGCGTATTGATTTTTGCCGAGAAAACGGCCACCCGCTTTCTGGCTTTGGCCCAGCCGGATATCTACATCAAAGGCGGCGATTACACTTTGGAAACCCTCAATCAAGAGGAGCGCCGAACGGTGGAAAACACGGGCGGCAAAATTGTGATCATCCCGTTTGTCCCCGGAAAATCGACCACGTCGTTGCTGGAGAAAATCTCCCGCCCGTGACCGGACGCTGATTCAAACCATGCCGCTTTTTTTCCACGACGGTTTGACGTTCAATTACCGCGACGTCGGCACCGGCACCCCGTTTCTCTTTCAACATGGGCTCGGTGGCGACCTCCACCAGCCGTGCGGCCTCTTTCAGCCACCTCGCGGCTTCCGGCTGCTGGCGTTCGATTGCCGCGGTCATGGCGAAACCCAACCGGTCGGTGACCCACAAAAATACCGCCTCGCGACCTTCGCCGATGATTTGCGCGCGCTGCTGGACCATTGTGAAATCGAACGCGCCATCGTCGGCGGTATCTCCATGGGTGCCGCAGTCGCACTCAACTTTGCGCTCCGTTACCCGGAGCGCGTGTTGGGCCTCGTCCTCTCCCGTCCAGCCTGGCTCGACGAACCGAACCCCTGGAATGTCGAACGCTTCCAGCTCGTCGCTCAACTGGTCCGTGAACACGGTGCCCGCCGGGGCCAGGAAGTATTCAAGGAGACGGAAATCTATCGCGCAGCGCTGCGGCAATGGCCCGATGTTGCCGCCTCGCTGGCCCTGCAATTCGAGCATCCGCGCATCGAGCAAAGCGTGTTTAAATTGGAACAGATCATCAACGACCGCCCAAATGCCGACCGGCGCGAATGGCAATCCATCCGCGTCCCGACGCTCGTGCTCGCCAACCGGCAGGACCCCATTCATCCCTTCGAATATGGCCAGATCCTCGCCGGCCTCATCCCCGGCGCAGAATTTCAGGAACTCACTTCGAAATCCATCAGCAAAGAACGCCACGGCCTCGAGGTGCAACAGTTCATTGGCGAGTTTTTAATAAAATATTTTCCCGCCAAATAATTTGCGTCCGCGCCGCATCCCGCTCTGGAGTGCGGTGACTCGTCACCGCTTTTCGCAGGCGACTCGTCGCCGTTTAACCGAAGCAACCCCGGCCACTCTCCCCACCACCCCCTACCACGCCCAAGCCCCTGCCCATTGGTGTTGCCTCACGGTTTCCTGCTGTTGGCCCCGCCAAAAAAATCCCTGTTCCCTCCCGCATCCATCTGTGGCTAACTCTGCCCATGCTCAAATGCTCCACGTCCCTTTGGTCCGCAGACCTCGGTAATCTCGCCGCCGACCTGCGCCGCGTTGAACCGTTCTCCGAACGCTTTCACATTGACGTCGCCGATGGCCATTACGTCCCCAATCTCCTGTTCTTTCCCGATCAGGTGAAGGCCCTGCGCCCGCACAGCCGCCTCCCGTTCGAAGTGCACCTGATGACCACCGACCCGGCGGCCTGGGTCGATCCATTTATCGAGGCGGGCGCAGACATTATTATTTTCTGTCTCGACTCCGCGAAAAATCCCGGCGAATTGCTGCGTACCATCAAAGCGCGCGGCCAACAGGCGGGCGTCTCCCTGCTTATCACCGAGCCACTGGAATTACTCGAGCCCTATTGGAACGATCTCGATGTGCTCACGATCGTCGGCACCGCCATGGGCATCAAAGGCGCCTCGATGGACGCCAGCGTCCCGGGAAAAATCAAGCGGGCGCGCGAAATCATTGCCCAACGTGGCCTCCGCACGGTGGTCGAAGCCGATGGTGGGATCCGCCGCGAAACCGTGCCGCTCATGGCCGCCGCCGGCGTGGATTACATCGTGCCCGGCTCGCTCATGTTCAAGGAGGATCCCGCCGCCATGCGCCAATGGCTCGCCGGTTTGCCCACTTGAAATGGTCGGCCTAAATTGTGAAAGCGCGCTTCGATATCCTGGGCCTGGGCTGCGCGGCCGTGGACGAACTCATTTACGTCCCGGCTTATCCCCCCGCCGACGCCAAGACGCGCGTGCTCCGCCGGGAACGGCATTGCGGCGGTTTGACCGCGACCGCCCTGGTCGCCGCCACCCGCCTCGGTGCCCGCTGCGCCTACGCCGGCGTGCTGGGCGAGGACGATGCCTCCCGCTTCGTCTTGGACACCTTGCAGCGGGAGAACATCGACGTTAGCCATGCCGTCTGCCGCGCCGGCGCGAAACCCATCCACTCGGCCATCGTGGTTGATGAAGCGCGCCGGACACGCAATGTATTTTTTGATGTCGAAAACGTCGCGGGCGCGGATTCCAAATCGCCCGCGAAGGCGTTCATTGAATCCGCGCGCGTTTTGTTCGTGGACAACTTCGGCCTGGCGGGAATGATCCGTGCCGCGCGCATCGCCCGCGCCGCCGGGATTCCGGTGGTGGCCGACTTCGAAGGCGATGAGGCGCCTCACTTCGAAAAATTGTTAAACCTCGTGGATCATTTGATTTTGTCCGAATCCTTCGCCCTGAAACACACCGGAGCGCGGAATCCCACGGCCTCCGCAGTGAAGCTATGGTCGTCCAATCGAAGCGCGGTGGTGATTACGTGCGGCGAGCGCGGTTGCTACTTTCTGGATGCCGCCAACCCAGTTCCGAAACTACTGCCCGCGTTCAAAGTCAAGGCGATCGACACCACCGGCTGCGGCGATGTCTTCCATGGCGCGTACGCCGCTGCTCTGGCGCGCGGCCTGCCGATCGAGGACCGGATTCGCTTTGCCTCCGCCGCCGCCGCCCTCAAAGCCACCCGGCACGGCGGGCAGGCCGGCATCCCGACCCTGCGCGCTGTCCATCAATTCCTCAAACAACACCCATGAACACG
>JAYTXL010000178.1:0-15079 GCA_043742955.1 Verrucomicrobiota bacterium
CGAACAATCCCTGCCCCAGATCCGCGAGCGCCTTCACTCCCACCCACGCCTCTGCCTCAACCTCATCGCTTCATGAACGCTTCAAAACGAAAGACCTTGCCCGCCACGCTCCGGCGCGCTTACAACCTTGAGCATTACCCACAACTTGGGGGTGAAAAACCAGACGCTGGGCGTGGTCCTGGCCGCAACGGGTTCACCTGCTTGGAGCTGCGGCTGAGGTCACTGACTAACATTCCCCAGGCGGCCGTCAACCCTGGGGAACAACTCGCCCAACGAGCGCCAACGACGGCGTGCGGACCGCGACTGCCCCAAACCTTTGACAACCTTTTGTTGCATATGCAACAAAAGGTTGTCAAAGGTTCGGAGGCGGACGTTGGGGTGGGCGGACTCGCCTGGGTTGCCACCCGGAACCAGCTTGCCTCTGGGAAGTCTTCCGTCTGGGCGGCGCGGCGCACCTAATCGCGTCGTAAAAAGTCCCGAATCCATATGGGTAATGCTCAGCTTACATGCTCAGCTTACACCTTGATGCGCGCCCGTCACGGGCATGAGCATTGGTGGACGGGCGAAACACCGTTCGAAGTCTGCGTCGGTGCGATCCTCACGCAGAACGCCAATTGGACCAATGAGGAGCGTGCGATCGCCAATCTCAAGGCTGCCAACGTGCTGGCACCCCAGCCGTTGTTCGAACTGCCGGAAACGGAACTGGCGAAATTGATTCGGCCGGCCGGATGTTTCAACGTAAAGGCGACACGTAAAGGCGAAACGGCTGCGGTCGTTCTTGCGCGTGCTGGTAGAAGGGCACGCTGGCTCATGCGTAATTTTTTCAAGTAGGCAAGGAGTTTTGCCGCCCCCGCGAGCCGCGTTGCGCCAAGTGTCCCTGGCGCTCACTGCTGTCGGGTCCGTTGTGCAGGATGGGACACGGGCCGCGGTTCTCTCCTTTCCATACGCGGTTCATCCGTGTTCAATCGGCGGCGGAAATGAAATCTTTCGAGAACGAATTGCAGGAGCGTCTGGCCGTCCTCCGCGAGCTGGGACTATATCGCGAGTTGCGGCGCGTGGACTCAGCGCAATCAGCCCGCATCGAAATCGCCGGCCGGCCGCTGCTCAACTTTTCTTCCAACGATTATCTCGGCCTGGCCAACGAACCCGTATTGAAGGAAGCCGCGCGTCGGGCCGTGGCCCAATTCGGCTGCGGGTCCGGTGCGTCGCGCCTCATTTGCGGATCCCTGGCGCCGCATCATGAACTGGAGGAAACGCTCGCCGACTGGAAAGGCACGGAAGCCGCGCTCACCTTCTCCACGGGCTACGCGGCCGCCCTGGGCACGATCACCGCGTTGCTGGGCAGGGATGATGTCATCGTCATCGACAAGCTCGTTCACGCCTGCATCGTGGATGCGGCCCGGCTCAGCGGCGCGACGTTGCGCGTATTCAAGCACAACAATATGGAGGATCTGGAACGGATCCTCAAATGGGCGGACGCGCGGGCGGTTCCGAGTTCAAAGCCCAAAGTCCAAAGTTCTGGCGCACGCGTCAAACCGCATGTGCTGATCGTAACGGAAAGCGTGTTTAGCATGGACGGCGATCATGCTCCGCTCCGCCGATTGGTCGAGCTGAAGGAGAAATATGGCGCCTGGCTGATGGTGGATGAAGCCCACGCGACCGGTCTTTATGGTGAACACCGGCGCGGTTTGGCCGAACAACAGGGTGTCGGGGAAAACGTGGAGATTCAAATGGGCACGCTGGGCAAGGCGTTGGGCGCGAGCGGCGGCTACATCTGTGGTTCACGCACCTTGATTTCCTGCCTCGTGAATCGGGCGCGCAGTTTTATTTATTCCACCGCCCCGGTGCCGGCGGCGGCGGCGGCGGCCACGGCGGGCGTGCGCCTCGTCCAGTCGGCTGCCGGCAAGGAACGCGGCACCCTTTTATGGAAGAATGTTTCCACCGTCACGGAGGTCGCGAACCGCCGCCCCGACGGCCCCCCGAGCGCCATCATTCCGCTCATCATCGGGGATGAGAAGAAGACGGTAAAGACGGCGATGGCGTTGCTTGAGCAAGGCATTTTCATTCCGGCAATTCGCTATCCGACCGTGGCGCGTGGCGTGGCGCGACTGCGCATCACGCTGACCGCCGCTCATTCGGTGGCGGACGTGGCGCAGTTGATCAAGGGCTTGGGAACATTGAACATTCAACATTGAACCTCGAACCTTGAACACCCTGGCCCAACTGGATCGGCGATATGTCTGGCATCCGTTCACGCAGATGCGCGCGTGGCTTGAGCGTGAGCCGGTGGTGATCGTGAAGGGCAAAGGGGCCGTGCTGCACGATGTGAAGGGGCGCGAATTTCTGGACGCCAATGCCAGCATTTGGACCAATCTCCACGGCCACGCGCATCCGAAAATCAATGCGGCCATCCGCCGGCAATTGGGAAAAGTGGCGCACAGTTCGGCGCTGGGGCTGGCGAATGAGCCGGCGAGTTTGTTGGCCCAACGATTGGTCGATGCCGCCAATCCGCAATCCGGAATCCGCAATCCGCGATTGGAAAAGGTCTTTTTCTCCGACGACGGATCCACGGCGATGGAAGTGGCGCTCAAGCTCGCCTACGAATTTGCCCGCCGCACGGGGTGCAGCCAGAAGCCCCGGTTCCTGTCCCTCGCCGGTGCGTATCATGGCGACACGGTCGGGGCGGTCAGCCTGGGCCACATTGACCTGTTCCACAAAGCCTATGCGGGGTTGCTGTTCAAGAGCGATACGGTGATGGCTCCGTATTGCTATCGCTGTCCCTTCAATCGCGCCCCACCCGCGCGATCCGATGCCCGCGAGACTCGGAAATGCAACTGGGAATGTGTCGGCCAGGTGGAGCAGAAATTCAGCGCCCAGAAAAAGCGGGGCAATCCTTACGCGGCGATGGTGGTTGAGCCGCTCATGCAGGGCGCGGCCGGCATGATTCCGCAACCCAATGGCTGGCTTCGGCGCGTGGCCGAAATCACGCGTCACCATGGCGCCCAATTGATCGCGGATGAAGTCATGACGGGCTTTGGGAGGGCGCACGTGGGGCGGACCGAAGCAATGCCGGTGAGTGGGAAAAGTCTAATCGCCGACTCAGGCTCCCTTTTCGCCTGCCACAATGAAGGGGTGCAGCCCGATTACCTTTGCCTCGCGAAAGGGCTCACCGGTGGCTATCTGCCGATGGCGGCGACGCTCACGACCCCGGAGGTCTTCGCTGCGTTTCTGGGAGAGTACGAGGAGTTTAAAACATTTTTTCATGGGCATAGCTTTACCGGCAACCAGCTCGGCGCGGCGGCAGCCCTCGCGAGCTTGGAGATCTTGCGCAGCGAAAAGTCCATTCGCGATCGCGCGCGATTGGAAAATGGCTTACGCGCGGAATTGAAGTCGCTCTGGGAACTCGCGAATGTTGGTGATGTGCGGCAGGTTGGACTCCTGGTCGGCGTCGAGTTGGTGCGCAACTGGCGCACGCGCGAGCCGTTTGATGTGCGGGAGCGGGCGGGCATCCGGGTCTGTGAATCGATGGCGCGACGGGGCGTGTTGACCCGGCCCATCGGCAACGTGATTGTGTTGATGCCGCCGTATTGCATGACGCCGTCTCAAACCGCCCGGATGGTGGGGGTCTTGCGCTCCGCGATCCGGGAAATATTTGGAAAGTCAAAACCGTGAACAAAAGAACCGTCGTTCGGCGCCGTCCGTCAAACAAGAAGTCCGCCTGGGATCCGGGGAAGTGGGCCCATTGCTGCGCCTGGTGCGCCCGGAAAATCCCGGCGAATCAAAAGGTCTTTGGCATTGAAATCAGTCTGCGTCCGGAGGCTTTTCGAGAGTTTGACTGTGGCACCGTGCAACCGCTATTGCTGGCGGCGGCTGGTCGGACGGTGGCGATGCTGATCATGCGCGAACATTCACCCGCGAAGCACGAGGGTAAGGATGCGATGTTCCAACTCTGCTCGGAAACGTGTGCCGTCAACCTGCAACAAGCTCTGCGGGCGGAAATGAGCCGCTAAATGATTCAGGCTTGAATTAGGCGCCACGCCTGCAATTGAAGCGATTTTTTGCATCGAGGCGCTCCAGCGGCAGTTGATTCCCCCAACCGTAAACTGTGTCTCGTCGAGCCTCGGTCTCGATGTCGTTCCATTTCAGTCACGCCCCGCCAGGCTGGAAAATGTGTTTTCCAATTCGCTTGGCTTTTGGGGCCATCATGCCGCCCTGATCTTCTCGGTGGCCGCATAATCGGTCGTCGCGGTGGTGGCCCCGCTGGATCAGCGGTCCGCGGTCAAACCGACCGGGTCCGGAACCTCGGAGCGGAATTGCAAGGCGGCAAGACGACGGTAGACCCCTTCCTTGATGGCTTCCAATTCGGTGTGCGTGCCGGATTCCACCACGCGTCCGCCGGCTAGAACAATGATCTTATCCGCGTGCCGCACGGTGGCGAGTCGATGGGCAACGATGAACGAAGTGCGGCCCTGCATCAGCGTTTCCAGGGCTTCCTGAATCAGGCGCTCACTCTCTGAATCCAGGGAGCTGGTGGCCTCATCCAAGATCAGTATCGCTGGATTCTTGAGCACGGCTCGCGCGATGGCGATGCGTTGCCGCTGGCCCCCGGACAACCGAATTCCACGATCGCCGACCAGGGTCTCGTAACCTTGGGGAAAGGATTCGATGAACTCGTGCGCATTGGCCTGCCGGGCTGCTTGTTTGATCTCCTCCCCGCTCGCGCCGGGTTTTCCGTACGCAATGTTTTCCGCGATGCTCCCGCCAAAGAGCAGCACCTCCTGCGGCACCATGGACATCTGGCCGCGCAGTTCCGACAGCGGGTAGTCACGCGCGTCCCGGCCGTCGATCAAGATTCGCCCCGTCGACGGGTCGTATAAGCGAAGCAGGAGGGAAATGAGGGTGGATTTCCCGGCGCCACTGGGACCAACCAGCGCGATTTTTTGTCCGGGCGCGGCCGCCAGGTTGATGGCGTGCAGGACTTCCACGCCCGCCCGGGCCGGGTAGGTGAAGTGCACGTTTTCGAAGTGCACCTCGCCGCGCAGGCGTGGCCGGGCAGCGGGCGCGGTCGGTTTTAGGTTGGCATCGATTTCACCCGTTTCCCGGAGGAGTTCCCGCACGCGCTGGGTGGCGCCGACCGCTTTCTGGAGCTGGCTGTAGAGCTCGGCGAATTGCCCCATCGCTCCGGCGACGAAGGTGGTGTAGAGAATGAAGCGGGTGAGATTTCCGAAACTGATCTCGCCTTGCTGCAGCAAGCGGGCCCCGGACCAGAGCACCAGGACGATGGATCCAAACAGGGCAAAGACAATAAAGGCGATGAAGCCAGCCCGCAGCCGGGCGCCGCGCAGGCTGACGGTCAGGAATTGTCGCAACCCGGCATGGTAACGATTGAGTTCGTAGTGCTCATTCGCAAACGCCTTCACGTTGACGATGCCCTGAAGCGTTTCTTCCACAATCGTGGCCGTGTCGGCCAGCCGGTCTTGCGCCTCACGCGAGATTTGCCGCGTCCTGCGACCGAACACCACCGCCACGACGGTGAGCACCGGCAGGCTGGCGAGCATGACGCCCGTCAATTTCAACGAAGTGGCGGTGATTAACGCGATGCCACCAATGAGCAGAGTGCTCTGGCGGAGAAACTGCGGCAGGATGGTGATCAGCGTATCTTCGATCTGGGTGAGGTCGGCGGAAAGCCGGCTGGCAAGTTCGCCGACCCGTCGTTGCGCGAAAAATGATATGGGGAGCGAGATCATGCGGGCGTAGGTGTCTCGTCGCAAATCCACCAGGCTCCGCTGGCCGACGGTGGCGAAGGAGAGGGAATGAAAAAAAGCGAGGCTCGCCTGCACCGCCAGCACACCGATGAGCAGCAGCGCGGTGCGATCCACGCCGGTCATGGTGGCGCCCGTCTGGGTGTGCACCAGGGCTGAGTCCACAATGCTGCCCGCGAGGTAAGGGAAGCACAAACTTAACAGGCTGGAGGCAAACAGCGCCACCATGGCGGCCGCGAACCGGGCCCGATAAGGGCGTAGGTAACCAAACAACGCCACCGCCTGCCGGAGTGATTCCCGGTTGAGTCGGGCCTTGGGCAGGTCAATCCCGGCCTGATCATTTCGTGAATAGCGCGCCATCAAATAAGGCTACTGTGCGACGCGATCCGTGTCAGGGGTTAATTGATTTCAGCGGAACGGGCGAGCACGCCGGGGTTGCTTCCTGCGGGGTGAGTATTTTTAGATCCTTTCTCTTTGCCTCCGCTTGCGGGAGCGGCTTTACTTGGTTCACATTGAACTTCGCCATCATTATGCCATTTATTCTTCATCGGTTTTTCCTGAACAAAACCTTTGGTCCGGCGGCGATGGTTGCGCTCTTCGCGGGCGCATTGGTGGCCGCCGAGCCGAAGCCGGCCCCCTCCAAAACTCCAGCACTGACTCCGGCCGTTAACAATCACATTACCATTCCGAAAGCCGCCCTCGGCCAGGAATTCCTGCTTTCCGCCTCCATCATTCCGCAGGTGCAGTCCCCGACCAGCACCGGCCTCGCGGGCAAACTGGTGCGCTTCGAGCTGTTTCACGATGGCGTGGATCTCTATGAATCGAGCGCTGGATTTGTCGTCACGGAGGATCTGCCATCGCGCCGGTTGCTGACGACATTTCCAATCGTTTCGCGGGACGCGGACAAGGTGGTCATCGATTTCAACGCCGGCATGAAAAGAGTGTTTACGGAAATCTGGTATTCTGCCGGTGGTCCGTTGAATCCGGGGAACGCCGCGCGCACCATGGAAATCCCGCAGAGCCGGGTGTTCGAGGTCCAGAACCAGGGCGATCGACTGATCATTCGGCAGAGCGCCCAAGCGCGGGATCGCACCACTGATTCCAATCGCGAGGAACGCTACGAGATTCGCTATTTCATCGCGCCCTATGCGCCCGGCAATTTTCAAACCAAGGAAAACGGGGTGAGCGAATCGCGCTACGTCCGCTTCTTCGAGGCTCAACCGCAACTGGAAACCACCACCGGCCGCCAGAGTTCTAAGATTGCGCTGTTCGACATCCGGCAGCCCGTCCTGATCTACTATAGTGCCAACACGCCGGCCAACTACGAGGCGGCGGTCAAGGATGGGATTCTTTATTGGAATCGCGCTTTTGGAAAGGACGTGGTGAAAGCAGAAAAAGCCCCCGCGGGCGTGACCGCTCCCGACGCCCGTTACAATATTGTGCAGTGGGTGCCTTGGGATAGCGCCGGTTCGGCCTATGCCGACGTCTTGATCGACCCCCGCACCGGTGTTTCACAGCACGGCCAGGCCTATATGACCAGCGTATTTGCCATTGGTGGGCGCGCCCGCGCCCGCGCGTTGCTGCGCGTCATGCGCGCGGTTACCGATGTCAAACCGGTAAACTCAATGACCGGCGAGCCCCCGTCCAGCCCAACCTCCTTGAGCATTCCGTTTCTGTCCTCGGCCCGGGCCTGCGAGATGGATCCGCGGGAGTTCGCGCAGCAGTACGCGGCGGGGCTTGAGAGCATGCTGGCCGAAGGCGGGTTCGATGACGAATCAGCCAAGCGCGCCTCGCAGGATTATGTCCGTCAGGTCGTGGCGCACGAGGTTGGGCACGTCCTTGGACTGCGCCACAACTTTGCCGGCAGCCTGGCCGCCACGCTGAACCACAAACAATTGGATGAATGGTTCAAATCCTACGTTACAAATGACAACACCAAGGTTCATGCCGACGGATTAGCCACGGCGTCAATCATGGAATACACCGTGCTGAAGGCTTCGATTTACGCCGGCTCCAAGATTCGCAAGACGAAGGAAGTGCTGCCGCACGACAAAGCAGCGATTCGTTGGGGTTATTTTAATGATCTGGAGGCGAGCGAGAAAAAGATGCTGTTCGGAAGTGACCAGGAGGTGGGGGTGTTCGCCGATTTACAGCGTTTCGATTACGGGGTGGAACCCGTGGTTGGGGCCTATTCCAAGATCGGAGATTTGATCCGTCACCTCCCCAATAGCATCATTGAATCCTATATCCGGGCGAAGGCCCCGAACGATCCGCGCGATAAGCGCCCGCTGGAGGAGGTGAACCTCAATCCCGCAAGCGACGCCGCCCAGGTGGCGGCCAGTTACGCCGAGCTGCTGAACTGGTTCAAGGCGGGCACGCGTTCGCTCCGGGTGGAAAACCAGTTCAAGTTCATCGGTGCCCTGAACCGCAAGGAAATCCTCGTCGCGCACTGGAATTCCCTGACCAATCAGATTGAGAAACTCAGTGGGATTGACCGGGCTGCATTTTCATTCCTGCCCCTGGACTTGAAGCTGGACTTGAAGTCCGAACCCAAGGAGGTCGAGGCCGTGGAAAAAATTGATGCGGTCAAACTCACCGAAGCCCTCGCCAAGCTGCTTGAATCGCCCGCGTACAGCAAGTTTACCGGTCTGGATGAAAAGAACTATGCCTTCAGCAAGGAAGAGAAGGAATTAATCCTCAAGCGCGGGAAGAGATTCTTTGAGGAATTCGAAAAGGAGGTTCTCAAGCTGGCCTGCCAGACCCTGGAAAAAGCGGCGCGGGATCTCGGCGTTCAAGCCTTCGAAACTGTGGGTGACGACGACATGGTGGCGAAACTCGAAAAGCGCATTCTCGACGTCGCCCGGGAAGTGATCATGACGCGCAACGAAGAGGAGCGCCGCCGGGGCAGGGTGGACAAGGCTTATGTCGAGGTTGCCGATTTCAAATACGACCTCGACACCCGGCTGGCCGCCGCCCGCATGCTGGCCGACAACATTGGCAGCTTCAAAGGCTGGTCCGTGGATGCCAAAGGGGATTTGAACAAACAATTAAAGGACGCGGTGGATGCGGCCCTGAATGCGCAGAATTTTCGGGATTTTCAGGAATCGATTCTCTCCCGCCCGCTGCGGGACTGGTATATGAACCAGCAGGCCGTGCTGGCGCTGCTGCCTCCCAAACGCCCGGCGGCGCCCGCACCCGGCCGCTAACGCCGGCGGCGCGGGTTGTTTGAAGACCTTCAGCGTATTTCAGAAACTGTCCGTGGTCGTCGAGCCGCCGGAGGAAAAGCTGTCGGAACTGCTGCCGCCGCCACTGTCGCTGCTGCTCGAACTGCTCGCGATGTTCGAGACGGCGCTGGCGACATTCACGATGGCGCCGAACGCGTCGCCCCAGCCGCCAAAACCGGACCCACCACCGCTTGACGAACCGTAGCTGTTGCTGGAACGATAGGTCGGAACATAACTACTGCTGGAACGATAGGTGGGTTCGGGCCGGAAAACCTGTTGCGCTTGAAAGACTCCCTGCAATGCGCGCTCGGTCAGGTTTCCCGCGAGGAAACCGAGGAGGGCGCTTTTGGCGTCGAACCCGCGCAAGAACTGGCTGCGGCCGGTTTCGTAATCATTCTTCGTGAACCAGCTCTCGACCCGGTTCACCTTGGATAACTTCTCCGCAGCGGCGACCTCCTGCGCCTTCATTTCGGTGGCACGCGATTTGAGTTTGCTGATCTCGCCATCTATTGCCTCCAGCCGCGCGACGAGTCGGTCGTCGTCCGTGCCGGCGGTGGCGCGGGCGCGCTCCTTCAATGTGACGATTGTTTCGCCGCGCAGGAAGCCCTTCAACTGGTTCAGCGCCTGGCGATGATAATCGTCCTTGGTGTTGTCGAGCGCCTGGAGCGCCTTGCCTTGCTTTGCGTTGTCCGCGTCGAGTGCGGTGATTGACTGTTGCGTCGCCTGCCGTTTCTCGATGAGCTTTTGCCCATCGCCAATGACCGTATCCAAGCCGCTGCCCTTCGCCGCCTCGTTCTCCAGGCGGCGCAACTCCGCCACGACCTGGTCGAGCGACGCCTGCTGCCGGGTGATTTCCGTCGCGATGAATTTGGGCAGGGCAATGAGCCGGTCGTAACTCTTCTTGGCCTCGCGGAAGTTCACGGCTACCGCGACGCGGTCATCAAAGAAGCGCGTGAAAGCGAAGGCGGAATACTGTTCCGTGTTGTAGCCGCGTTTCACCAGGTAGGTGAACAGGGTCTCCGTTTCATAGACGGCGGACTTTGCCTTTGCTTCGTCACCGAAGGCCTTGGCGCGCGCTTGGTATTGCTCCAGTGGCGATTTGCTGGCGTCGGCCAGTGCGCACGCCCGCGTGTAATTCGCATTCGCGCGCAGGGTCGCGGCGAGCGCGGCCTCAATCTTGGCACGCTCGGCGGCCTTCGCCTCGATGGCACTGGTGAGCTGGTCGAGCTTCGCCTGCTCCTGCGCGCGGAGTGTGCGGTTGTCCTTGAGCGCCGCCACGAGCGCGCCGCGACGTTTTTGCTTTTCGTTGAAACATTCACGCACCGTGGCCTGAACCTCCTTGAGTGTGTCCACGACGCTCTGCGCCGTCAGCTCCGGCAGATAGACGCGGGCGAGCTTCACGTAAATATCCTCGCGCTCGGTGGTGAGCGCGGTGATGTCGCCCTCGGCGTCGTGGATCCGCGAGGCGAAGCCTTGGTGCTCGGTCTCCAGCGCGTCGATCTGGCTCTTGAGCTGCTGGTGCACGGACCGGCCGGTCGATATCTCCGCCGGCAGGGTCGGGGGCTCGATGACGGGAGGTTTAATCATTCCATTTCGTGATTTGGCCCTCGCGCTGGGCGAGACGTTCGGGCTTTTCCGTCAGAAAGCCGCGCTCCTTGGTCATCAATGTTTTTTTGAGCACGCGCCCGGTCTTCTGCTTCTCGGCCTTGATTTCGTCGTAAAGCGCGAGCGGCACCCGCTCGGCCCACATGGTCACGCGGGACGTCTGCTGCGTCTCCTCGTTCACGATGGATTTGGTGAGCACCTGATTCGACGGGGTGACGGCCTCGACGATGAGGTAATACACCTGCAGGTTCTGCCGGTCGGGCGCGCCGAGCTTGGTCTTCACCGTGCGCGCAACCCCGGTTTTCACGCCGGCCCGGTCTACCAGCCGCAACGTGAACGTCTCTCCCACGGTGCTGCGAAGGTCGCGCAATTGCTGCACCGACCGCCCCGCGGTGCCCAGGTCGCCCACGGTGACGGCGCCGGAAATCTCCTTCGCCAGCGCCGCGCTCCGGTTCTTCGCCGCGTCTTCCACGGCGACCGCCGCAATGGCGGTTGCGAGCTGGAGCGCCTCGGCCTGGATTCCCGAGAGCTGCGCCAGGTCGTTCTTCAACCGCGCGAGCGCGGCCACGCTGGATTTCGCGGCGGCCGCGTTGCCTTGTTCCACCGCGGACTTGCCGTTGCGGAATTGCAAATCCGCCTGGTCCAGGATCAGCGCGGGCGGATTGCCCTTGCCAATCTCCTCTCGCAAGCCCGTCAGCGAGCGCAGCGTGGCGAGCAGGTCGTCCACCACGGCCAGCCCGGCGCCGGCGGCCTCGAGTTCGCGGCGCGCGGTGTCGAGCTTCGGGCGCTCGCGCGCCAGTTCGTTCCCGGTCTCCGCGTAATTTTGCGCGGACACGTTCGATTTCGCGATCCCTTGCGGGCAGTAGCGCAGCAGGAAGGCATCGGTGCCGTGCAGACTCTCCTGGCTGCGGCGCAGGTTCGCCCGAATCTCCTCGAAGCCCGTGAAGAACTGCGCCGTTTGCTGGCGCTGGGCGGCCCGGCCCGAGGCCAGTTCCCAATCCGTCCGAATTTGCTGGACGGCTTGATAAAACTGCTCGATTTGCGACACGACCTGCGACTGTGCGGCGCGCGCGCGTTCGTGTTGCGCGGAAATAATGGCGACGGCGCACAGCCCGAATACGAGTGAGAGGCACAGCAGCGGAACACCGACGATCAGTGCAAGGCGGTTGCGCCGCGCGTAAATCCAGAGCAGCCGGTAGCCAAGCGTGCGCGGCGGCGGTTTGAAGGTGAAACGGTCGGCATAATGCGCCGCGATGGCGGCGTCAATTTCGGTCGGGCTGACGTGCGCGCCCTCGGCGGCATAGACCTTTTCCAGCTCGGCGCGGATGCGTTTGCGCTGCTCGTCGGCGCTCAACTCCTGGAGGGCGAGGTCGCGCTGCTGGCGTTCGACGTCCACCACCCGCATGAGCTGGAGCAGCTCGCCCACTTCCGGGTCGCGCGTGGCCGGGGGCGGCGTGATGGGCGGGAGGTCAGGCATGGTGCGAAAGGGCGCGTTGCGGCGTGTGCGCTTTTTGCGATCGGGCGTAACAACGCGAGTGGGTGAGCCCTGAAGGGGCGCAATATAGCAGCCCAGGGCAACGCCCTGGGTTAATTGCAAAAAATCTAACGAGCCCTGAAAGGGCGGAACAAAATGCGCGCGATGAAGGAAGCGGTTGGGTGTGTCGCCCCTTCAGGGCTTTTTCCGTTTCGAACGCGAAACCCAGGGCGTTGCCCTGGGCTGGTATATGGCGGCCTTTCAGGCCTGGGGACTGGGGCTCGACGTCCACCACCCGCAGGAGCTGGAGCAACTCGCCCACTTCCGGGTCGCGCGTGGCCGGGGGCGGCGTTATGGGCGGGAGGTCAGGCATGGTGCGAAAGGGTCGGGCGCGTCATTCCGGGCGCGCCGGGCGTGTTTACAATCGAAGACAGCGCACAGGCAATAACGCGCCCTAACTCGAAGTTCTGCAAGTGTGTCAGCCCCGAAGGGGCGTAATATGCCAGCCCAGGGCAACGCCCTGGGTTAATTGCGAAAAATCTAACGAGCCCTGAAAGGGCGGAACAAAATGCGCGCGATGAAGGAAGCGGTTGGGTGTGTCGCCCTTTCAGGGCTCTTTCCGTTTCGGACGCGAAACCCAGGGCGTTGCCCTGGGCTGGTTTATCACGGCCTTTCAGGCCTGGGGACTGGCGTTCAAGGTCCACCACGCGCATGAGTTGGAGCCACTCGCCCATCATTCAATCTTTCGGTAGGGTTGCCGGTTGGCGTTGAAGCTATCGAGCGTCATGGCCTCAAACATGGCGGGCTATACCACTCCGACCGGCTTGCTCGTCGTTTTGTATTTCTCCACGGCGTCGGCGTAACGTTGTTTGCCGTCGTCGGTGATGCGCTGGATCTCGGCGGCGTTCTTCACGCTGGATTCGCGCAGGCCTTGAATCATCTGCACGGAATCAGTCTGGAAACGCACAATTTCGTCCACGAGCTTCTTCACCGAGTCGGCGGATACCGTCGGCCCATAAGCGGACTTGAGTGCGGCGGTTTCCACGGCGCTGCCGGTGCGCGCGACGGTCTCGAGGCTTTCGTTGATGCCCGTCTTGAGCGCTTCGAGTGTCTGCGTGCTTTCGTGCAGGCCCTTTTGAGCGGTGATCGTCGCGTCCAAACTGGTGAGGACGTGCTCGCAGGTGGTGAAGAAAACGGTGGCCTTGCGATAAACCTCGACCTTCACGCCGTGCGTCTGGCGGAACTTCATCAGGATGACCTCGCCGACATTGTAGCCAATCTTGAGGTTCTCGGAGAGGTCGAGCATCAATTGGTAACGGCGGTCTTCGCGCACAAACTCCTGGTCGGCCTCGTCGCGGGCGAGTTGAAGGCGCTTGCGGTCGGTGTCGTCGGTGCCGGCATAGTCCTTCAGCGCGTTGGTGGCCGCGATGAATTTGTTCTGCGCGGCAGTGCGATTCGTCTCCTGCTGTTTGGCGAGGTCGGCGGCGGCGATTTCGCCCTCGCTCAACGCGAGGCGAAATGTTTCGAACGCGCCGAGAATCACGTCCTCCAGATCAATCTGCTTCTTCGAGTCGGCGAAGACGTCCTTGAACTTGCGGCTGATGTCCTCGAACTGCTTGTGCGGTGTGCCGCGCCGCACATTGCGCCAGACGTTCTGCAGGTTTTCCTGCCAGTCAATCTTTCCGTCGGCGAGCTGGGTGATCATCACTTCGCAATCCTCGCGGATGTTTTTGAACGACTGCGCGATGTCGGCGAAACGGTCGCCGAGTTTGACCTCGGCGGTGTGCTCGCGGACGATGCGGTTGAAGGTCTCCATGTGCTGGAGCGTGTGGGCGATGACGAGGAGCTTGGTCTTGTCGAGCGTGTCAACATCCTTGAGCAGTGCGACCGCGGGCGCCTCCTCGGCGGGCTTTTCCGGGAGCAGGCCGGAGGCGCGGACGAGGTCGAGGGCCTTGGTGAGATAGCCGCGCGTGCCGGCGAGAATGTTCGCGGCGGCGGGCACCGTGGTGGGAGTGAGGGTTTCGCTCATAAACAGAGTCTTGGTTCGGGTTGTTGTTCCTGTGAGTTGCTTATTACTATTCCGCGCAACGGCCGCGCGTGACAAGCTCTTTGTGCCAGCGGAACCACGACGAGGACATTATTATTCAGGCTGATGTTTGTAGTGCGGTGTGGCCGGCAGGTGTGAAAGTTGGACTCACTGCTTTAGCCATCTGGCGTGAAAGGAAACGGGGCGGTTCTTGATATTGCACTGGACAGCTCCCAATTTTACTGTTGCCTTTCCCGGTGGGATGTCTTGACTTGGCGGCATGAAAACCTTGCCGATCCTGCGTTCGCTTTTGTTGCTCCTCGGGTGTCTTCAATTCACGGCCGCGTCGGCACGCGCCGCCACGCCGGGCGAAGAAATGGCCGCCGCCGCCAACAAACTCGTTGCCACGCTCACGCCCGAGCAAAAGACCAAGTGCCTGTTCGAGCTGAAGGCCGACGCGCGGTTCGGCTGGCACTTCATCCCCAGCGAAATGGTCAAGCCTCAGCGCTACGGCCTCATGCTGAAGGAAATGACCGCCGACCAGCGCAAGCTTGCCCTGGCCCTGCTCGCCACCGGACTCAGCCAGACTGGCTACAACAAAGCCACGAATATCATGAGCCTCGAAGACGTGCTTCATGAGCTGGAAAAAGCGAAGCCGGTCGTTGAGCGCGACCCCAGTAAGTATTTCGTGAGCATTTACGGCACGCCCGGTTCGAAGGGCGCGTGGGCGTGGCGCTACGAAGGGCACCACTTGTCCGTCAGCTTCACCATCGTGGACGGCCAGAAGTTCTCCTTCGCCCCGTCTTTCATGGGCACGAACCCCGGCCAAGTCCGCACCGGCCCCCGCCTCGGCACGCGCGTGCTCGACAAGGAGGAAGACTTTGCCCGCAACCTGGTCGTCAGCCTCGATGCCGCGCAAAAATCCGTCGCCATCTATACGAACACCGCCCCCAAAGACATCATCACCGGCGCTGACCATAAAGTGAAA
>JAYTXL010000179.1:0-23439 GCA_043742955.1 Verrucomicrobiota bacterium
CCGGACACGGACAGAAGGACCGCCGCCCGGCTTGTCCGCCGTAGCTTTAGCGAAGGTGGGAGGGTTTTCGCGGATCAGGCCGGCTGGCTTCGTTGCTCCCCAGTCGAAGATCCACCAAGGATATTCTCCTTCGTCGCGCCTCGCCAGCTAACCTGCTCCCCAAAAACAGCACCCCTCGGAGTTTTCCATCAGGCTCTTAGACATTCCGTTCGGCGAGTCGCCGACCGGGGCGGGCGAGTCGCCCGCGCTACCCTGTGCTGAGGCCATTGGAGTGAGCCTCGTTACCTCGCCGCAGTCGCTCGGTCGGTGCTTTTGGTGTTCACTATCCCGGTTTCCCGCGTTACGGTGTCGCCGTGCAAATCTATGATCATCCCACGTTTGACATGGCCGCCCGCCAGTTTGATTTGGTGGCGGACCATTTGCAGATTCCGGCGGACGATCGGGCCCGGCTCAAATATCCCAAGCGTTCGATGACGGTCGCGTTGCCGATTCATCGGGACAACGGGGCCACGGAAGTGTTCACCGGCTACCGGGTTCAACACCATTTGACCCTCGGTCCGACCAAGGGCGGACTGCGTTATCATCCGGACGTGGCGCTGGGCGAGGTGGCGGCGCTGGCGATGTGGATGAGCTGGAAATGCGCGCTGACCGGCCTCCCTTACGGCGGCGCGAAAGGCGGGATTGCCTGCGATCCGCACCAGCTGTCCCCGGCGGAGCTGGAGCGTCTCACGCGGCGTTACACCCAGGAAATGATCCCATTCATCGGCCCGCAGATTGACATCATGGCTCCGGATGTCGGCACGAACGAGCAGACGATGGCGTGGATGATGGACACGTATTCGGCGCACGCGGGCTACTCGGTGCCGAGCATTGTCACGGGTAAACCGGTGGCGATCGGAGGCTCGGTGGGGCGGCGCGAAGCGACCGGACGCGGGGTCGGCTATCTCGTGAATCGCGCGATGGATGTGATCGGTCTCAACGCCAGTCAGGCGACCGCCGTGGTGCAGGGTTATGGGAATGTCGGCTCGATTGCCGCGCTTTCCCTCGCGAAATACGGTGTCAAGATCATCGCCGCGAGCGATGCAAACGGGGGCGTGTTTAACCCGCATGGTCTGGATTTGTGGAAATTGGAGGCGCACCTGGCGCAAGCCCGCACGGTGGCTGGGTTTCCCGGGGGCGAGCCGATCACGAATCCGGAATTGCTTTTGACGCCGTGCGATATTCTGGTGCCGGCGGCGCTGGAACGCCAGATCACCGGGGACAACGCCGGCAAAATCCAATGTCGGATTCTGGCGGAAGGCGCCAATGGTCCGGTGACGCCGGAGGCCGATGTGATTATTAATCAACGACCGGAGATATTTGTCATTCCGGACATTCTCTGCAATTCCGGCGGGGTGGTGGTTTCCTATTTTGAATGGGTGCAGGATCTGCAGAGTTTCTTTTGGACGGAAACGGAAGTGGTGGACAAATTGTTCCGCATTTTGGAGGGCGCGTTCACGCAGACGTTGAACCTGAGCCGCAAGCAGAAGATTTCGATGCGGCTCGCGGCCCTGAGCCTGGGGGTGAGCCGGGTGCGCGACGCGAAAAAAATCCGGGGTCTGTTTCCCTGAACCAAACTGATGGCCAAACCAAATTACATCGAATTGCCGGAGGGCACCCGCATATCCATTTTATATGAAGATCGGTCGGTGCTGGCGATCGACAAGCCGGCGGGCTGGATGCTGGCCCCCGATTCGTGGACGCAGACCGGGCGCAATTTGCATCTGGCGTTGCAATCTTCCTTGCTCGCCGGGGATTTTTGGGCGCGCTCGCGCAATCTGAAATTCCTGCGGTACGTCCACCGGCTGGATGCCGAGACCACCGGGGTTTTATTATTCGCGAAGAGTCCGGGGGCGTTGAGCGCATGCAGCGAGCTGTTTGAGTCCCATCAGATGGAGAAAACATATTTTGCCGTCGTGCATGGCACCCCGAAAGAGGCGCAATGGACCTGCCAGCTGAAGCTCGCGATCTATGAGAAAACGCCGGGGCTGATGCGCCTTGATGAACGTTATGGCAAGGAGGCGGAGACGAATTTTCGCGTGCTGAAAACCGGTCTGAAAACCACGTTGATGGAAGCGCGCCCGCTCACCGGACGCACGCATCAAATCCGTTTGCACTTGTTCGCGGCGGATTGCCCGGTGGTCGGGGACGTCCTCTACGGACCGGAGAAGGGGGCGAGCACCCGGGGTCGTTCGCATCTGGCCTTGCGGGCCGTCCGGCTGGAATACCGCGATCCCTTTCAAAAAAGAAACATCCGCATCGAGGCACCCACGGCGGGGTTTCTCAAGGAGTATGGTTTCGCGTGAACAAATCAGGATATATTTGCGCCGCTGCTTCGGATAGGTTGAGCCCGTGAAACTCTCGGTAAAAAGTGACTACGCCACGCGGGCCGTGATGGGGCTGGCGCGGGCTTATCACACCGGCGAGGCCCAGCGCGTGGAGGATCTGGCGACGGCGCAGGGCGTGCCACCGAATTATTTGGTCCAGATTTTGATTGAGTTAAAGTCGCAGCAAATCGTCAAGAGCGTGCGGGGCAAGGAGGGCGGCTATTTGCTGGCCCGCCCGCCCGCCGAAATCACGTTCGGCGCTGTGCTCCGCTGTGTTGACGGCCAGGTCTTTGACACGCCCGCGCTCGGCGATTTGAAATGCCCGCCGGAATTGCGCGCGGCCTGGCAGCGTCTGCAAAAATGCGCGAACGACAACGCCGATGCGCTCACGTTCCAACAGCTGCTCGACGAAAGCGTGGCCAAGGAAAAGATGTATTATATTTAGAGCCTGGTTGAAAATTCCGCGGGGTGCTGCGGCGAGCAAGTTTGGCAGCGGCCAAGGCGGTGAAATCCGAGCCGGACGGGCCAGCGGAGTATCCCCGCAGCGGAGGGTGACGACTGAACCAACCCCGGACACGGACAAAAAGACCGCCGCCCGGCTTGTCCGCCGTAGCTTTAGCGAAGGTGGGAGGGTTTTCGCGGATAAGGTCGGCTGGTTTCGTTGCTCCTCGGTCGAAGACCCATGAAGGGGTAAGCTGGCTGGCTGCGGTGGGCTGGAACGGACGCGCGAAGTAACTGACAGGGGGACGTGGGTGGTCGTTCCGGTATCCGGCCGGATGGTGGGGCAGGCACTTGAATTGCAGCCCGCTCTGGTTTACGCTCGCGACCATGAAAAATGGCCAAGCGACACGATTACAAAACGCCGCGACAGAATCACAATTGGAATCCCTGCTTCACTCTGGCCGGTTTTCCTTCCTGCTGGGCCGGTTCCTGTTGGTGATTCTTTTGGGAGCCCTGTCAGGTCGGACGGCGGAGTTACCGCCCAAGATCACTGTTGATGATCTCCGCTCGTGCTGGTCCTGGTCAAACCCGGCACGTTTAACATGGGTTCCAAAAAGTCCTGGGATACGACGGAAAAACCAATCCACGCAGTTACCCTCTCCCACCCCTTTTATCTTGGCCAGTTCGAGGTTACCGAAGCCCAGTGGCAGGCGGTGACGG
The DNA here is from genome assembly GCA_043742955.1 of Verrucomicrobiota bacterium. Classification (GTDB taxonomy): domain Bacteria; phylum Verrucomicrobiota; class Verrucomicrobiia; order Limisphaerales; family JAYTXL01; genus JAYTXL01. The sequence goes on from JAYTXL010000179.1 coordinate 3,528, forward strand.
GGGAAAATCCCGCGAAGACGGCACGAAATCCCACGGCGGGCAACCGGCCGGTGGTGAATGTTTCCTGGGACGACATCCAGGCCAGGTTTCTTGCGCCGCTGGCAAAACGCGTGCCCCCCGGGTGGACGCTCCGTCTGCCGACCGAGGCCGAATGGGAGTATGCCTGCCGCGCCGGTTCCGCCATGGATTTCTGCTTCGGCGATGACGAGAGGAAGATGCCCGAGCATGGTTGGTTCGACGACAATTCTGGTTGGAAAATGATGCCCGTTGGGCAGAAGAAACCTAATGCCTTCGGCCTTTATGACATGCACGGCAACGCCTGGGAATGGTGCGCCGACTGGCAGGATCAATACCGCGAAGCCAGTCAAACCGACCCGGCGGGCCCACCGCAAGGTTCCTTGAAAGTGTTGCGGGGCGGTTGTGTATTTGTGCGAGCCATCGGGTGCCGCTCGACCCATCGCATTGGTCTGGCGCCGGCCAAGCGCGTGGACATGGCCGGGTTTCGGCTCGCGGTAAGCATTGCCGAGCCGCCGAAGTGAAGGCGGTAATCAACCCGGACAACCCGGAAATTCCGGCTGGGTCGTCACCCCACGAACGGATTTAAGCGTTGGACAGGCCGAGCAGGAAGACAGGGAGGGGGTATGGTTTTCCTGAGTGCAAATCAGTTTGCAGCAAGGTAGGGTTTTCGAAAAGCCATGAACACAAATCCATTATCCCCTTCCTCTCCAAGGTCCGGAGCGTCGTCCCGGCGCCACTTTTCCAAACTGCTCGCCACCTCCACGCTGGGCTCGCTGGTGGCACCCGCTTTTCTGCGCGGACAAAATCTCAACAGCAAACTCAACATCGCCATCATCGGCGCGGGTGGGCGAGGCGGAAGTAACATGGCTGCCGTCGGCAGCACCGAGAATATCATAGCCGTGTGCGATGTGGCGGAGGCGGCGCTGGACTCGGCCCAGAAAAGGTTTCCCCAAGCGAAGCGCTTCACGGATTTCCGCAAGCTCTACGAGATCGAGAAGGAGTTTGACGCCGTGGTGGTGAGCACCTGCGAGCACACGCACGCCTTTGCGACGCTGCCCGCGCTCCAGCTCCGCAAGCACGTCTATTGCGAGAAGCCGCTCACCTACAACATCGGGGAAGCGCGCGTCATCCGGGAGGCTGCGGCCAAGGCCAAGGTCGCCACGCAGATGGGCACGCAAATCCACGCGGGCGACAATTACCGGCGCGTGGTCGAACTGGTGCAAAGCGGAGCCATCGGCCCGGTGCGCGAGGCGCATGTGTGGGTCGGGCGCGCGTGGGGATTGCAGTCAGCGGAGGCGGCCGCCAAGAACCACGACATCGTCAGCGTGCGCGATCTTCCCGTCGAAACGTCACCCGTGCCGAAGGGACTTGATTGGGACTTGTGGCTGGGGCCGGCACCCTTCCGTCCGTTCAACGAGGTCTATTACCCGGGTCCGAAGTGGTATCGCTGGTGGGATTTCGGTAACGGCACGATGAGCGACCTCGGCTCGCATTGGAACGACCTGCCGTTCTGGGCGCTGAAACTTCAGGCGCCGTTGAGCATCGAGGCCGGTGGCCCACCGCCGCATCCCGAGATCGCGCCGGCCTCGATGCACGCGACCTATGAGTATGGCGCACGCCGCGAACTGCCTCCGGTGCGATTGACCTGGCATCAGGGCGAGGACAAGCCGGAGATCTGGACGGCGGGTGGCATCCCGCAGTGGGACAGCGGCGTGCTGTTCATCGGCACGAATGGGCGCATGTTGCTGTCGGATTACAGCAAGCATGTGCTGCTACCGGAGAAGGATTTCGTGGGTTTCAAACGCCCGGAGCCCTTCATCCCGAAATCCCTCGGCCATCACGCCGAATGGCTTCACGCTTGCAAGACTGGTGAGCCGACCACGTGTAACTTCCAATATGCCGGCTGGCTGACCGAGGCGAACCACCTCGGCAACGTGGCCTATCGCGCCGGCCAGAAGCTGATGTGGGATTCGGTCAAACTCCGCGTCACCAACACGCGCGCGGCGGATAAATTCATCCGGCGCGAATATCGCAAGGGCTGGACACTGGCGTAGCGCGCGGCGGTGGCGGGCGGATATGTTGTGACGACCCGATGAAAACTCCGCACTGGAAAACATTCCTCCAGCCAACGTGGCGGTGGTTTCGATTTGTCGAAAAGCTTTAAAGCGGGCCGGTCCCGCTTCAGCACCAGCCGCACAGTGGTGGGCTTTTTTCTTGTCCCAATCAACCTGCTGCATTTAGCTCAGTTCGCACTTGAAACCACCAAATTCCACCGCCCCCCTGGCCCCGAACAGATTGACCTCGTTTGTGAATGGGTCCGGTGGTCCGGTTTAAACTTGCCGACCATGAAATTATTTCGCGCCGTCCTGACGCTCGTCGTCCCACTGGCATTAACCGTCCCGCTCCGGGCTGCCGACCCCGCGCCCGCGAAGGCCAAGGGCTTCACGTTTATCAAAACCCGCGGGGGGATTCTCAACTACCGGCTCGAGGCCAACGGTCTGGACGTGCTCTTGCTGCCGGATCACTCGGCACCGGTGGTTACGTTCATGATCACTTACCACGTTGGCTCGCGCAACGAGGTCACGGGGACGACGGGAGCGACTCATTTGCTCGAGCATTTGATGTTTAAAGGGAGCAAGCACTATCACGCGGGCCGCGGCAATGGATTCGATACGATGCTCGATGGCATCGGCGCTGCGAACAATGCGACCACCTCCCTCGACCGCACCAACTACTACGAGGATGTCCCGAGCGACCACCTGGAACTGGCCGTGCAGCTGGAGGCGGACCGAATCCGCGGTCTGCTGCTTCGGGAAGAGGATCGCCGGCCGGAGATGACGGTCGTGCGCAATGAGTTTGAGCGCGGCGAAAACGAACCGACCGAAGCCCTTTCCAAAGAGATCAATGCGGCCGCCTTCCTCGCCCATCCCTACCATCACCCCACCATCGGCTGGCGTTCGGACATTGAGAAAGTGTCGATCGAAAAGCTCCGGTCTTTCTACGACACCTTTTATTGGCCTAACAACGCCACCGTGACCATCATCGGCGACTTCGAGCCCGTGGCCGCGCTCGGCTTGCTGAAGAAATACTACGGCGCAATCCCGCGTTCGCCGCATTCGATTCCCCAAATTTACACCGAGGAACCACCGCAACAGGGGCCGCGCCGCGTGCGGTTGCGCCGGCCGGGGGAACTGGGCGTCGTGAGCGTCGCCTACAAGGTCCCGAACGCGCTGCAGGCCGACACGCCCGCCCTGATGGTGCTGGGCGACATTCTCGCGGACGGGAAAACCAGCCGCTTTTATCGCGCCCTCACGGATAAAAGCCTCACCCTCAGCGTTGAAGCCGGCAAGGATCTCACGCATGACGCCACGCTCTTCAGCGTCACCGCCCGGCTCGCGCCGGAAGCCACGCATGAGCAGGTGGAAAAAGTAATCCTCGCGGAGATTGAAGCGCTGAAACGGGACGGCGTCACCGCTGCTGAAGTGGCGCGCGCGCTCAGCAAGGAGAACGCGAGCACCGCCTATGGCCGCGACGGCACCTCGGCCATCGCCGCGCAAATCAACGAGGACATTGCCGTTGGTGATTGGACTTACTTCCTCACGTTGCCGGAGAAAATCAAAGCGGTGACGGTCGCGGACGTGAACCGCGTCGCCCGCGCTTATCTCGTCGAGGATCAAAGCACGACCGGTTGGTTTGTTCCGGTTGCGGACGGCGCCGTGCCGGCCGAGAAAACGGGGGGGACGAAACGCCGCCCGCTGCATCATCCTGAATTTTACCGCGCGCCTGAGGCCGGCGAGGAATCGTCCGTGTCCATTCGGGCGCGGCCGGGCTCACGCTCGGCGGGGGGCGCGGTGAAAGCCGCAGAGGGCAAGGTTGTCGGCGCGGCGCAAATAGCGCCGCGCATTGTGCGGCGCAAGGTTGCCGGCCTTGATGTGCTCACCCTGAAGACCTCGTTGCGGGACGCCGTCACCCTCCGAGGCAGTTTGCCCGCCGGCGATGTGTTCAATCCGGTCGGGCGATCCGGCCTCGCCGATCTGACGGCGGCGATGCTCGACCAAGGCACGGCCAAGCGCGATAAGTTCGCGTTGGCACAACTGCTCGAGGATGTCGGCGCTTTGATCCACTTTGAAACTTCGTCCCATAACCTCACGTTCAGCGCGCGTTGCTTAAAGCAGGACGTGCCCCTCGTCCTGAGCTTGCTCGCCGAACAACTCCGCACCCCGGCTTTTTCGGCCGAAGAATTTGGAAAGGTAAAGAAGCAGCTTGTCGGTCGTTATCAACAGCAACTAGAGGATACGAACTTTCGCGCCCGGGAAGCGCTCGCGCGGGCGATTTTTCCCGTGGGCCATCCGAATCATCCGCCCGCCGCCGCCGCCTATCTGGCCGACATTACCGCCGCCACGCTGGAGGAGTTGAAGGCATTTCACGCGGCGCATTACGGCCCGCAGGGATTCACTCTCGTGGCCGTCGGCGACGTGGACGACGTTGCCATCAACGATGCGCTGAAGACCGCGTTTGCCGGCTGGACCGGCGGCCAGCCGCTGCCCGCCGCGCCCAAGCACGCACCATTAAGTGCCGCGCGCGTCGAGAAAATTAATATGCCGGGCAAGGCCAGCATCTCCGTATTGGTCGGGCTCGGCACCGGTTTGAAATACAGCGATGCCGACCATCTCGCCCTCGCGGCGGCCAGCGAAATATTTGGGGGCGGCTACTTTACTTCACGGTTGTTGGCGATTGTGCGCAATCAGGAGGGGCTCACGTATGGCATCGGGGCGCGGCTGGGCGCAGATGCCCAGGTTGACGGGCAGTGGGGGATTGCCGCGACGTTTGCTCCCGAACTGCTGGAGCAGGGATTGGCATCCACCCGGCGCGAGTTGCAGCGATTCACCGCCGCAGGGGTGAGCGCCCAGGAGCTCGCCCAGTTCAAGATCACCATGGTGGGCAGCTACAAACTCAGTCTTGCGACCAGTGCCGGCCTCGCCAGCCAGATACTCGCCACCGTGCAGCGCGGCCTGCCGCTGGCACAGCTCGACGATTTTGCCAAACAAGTGGAATCGCTCACCTTCGCCCAGGTGAACGGCGCGGTGAAGAAATACCTGCCCGCCGACAAAATGATTACCGTGCTCGCGGGGACGCTGCCGGGTGCCGCGAAATAGCTGCGGGTGGAAAATGGGGTTAATGTCTGGTTGTGCCGGGAAACGAAGTTGACGATCCGGGGATTTGCCGAGCGGCTACGTTTGGGCAATTGGAAGGTATCCGTGCTCCGCTCCCGAACCTGAAAGGAGAGGAAAAAGCAGGGAAGCATGTCATTGTCATGGTTTGGCCCCGAGTCACTTTTGCTATCGTGGGTCTGGAAAGTTTCTGGTGAAAGCGCTGAAGGGAAAATATTTCCTCAAGGCTTCGTGGCCGGGATGGATTCTGCCGCGTAAGCCGGCCGGCTGAACCCCGCTGTCTTGAGTGTTTGGAGTCGCGTCGCCATTTGTTTCACCCGTCCGGACTGTTCGGCCGCTAGGTTCTTCGATTCATCCGGGTCGGCGGCCAGGTCGTAAAGTTGATCAGCAGGGTCACGGCCCATTTCAGTGTGGGTGTTGGCGTTGATCTTTGCGCCCGGGCCGGGTGGAATGTATTTCCAGGCGCCCAGGCGGAGGGAAGTCTGGCTGGCGTGTTCGATGAGGTGATCGCGTCCCTGCGGTGAATCGCCCAGCAGCGCGAGCAAGAGATTGAAGCTATCCGGTGCCGTTTTGGCTGGCAAGACCTGGCCGGTGAGCGCGGCAAAGCTCGCGAGTAAATCAATCTGGCAGACCAGGGCCGCCGATTCACCGGGCTTCACCCGCGTGGGCCAGCGCACGATGAACGGCACGCGGGTCGCTCCCTCGAAGTTGCTGTACTTGCCACCGCGCCATGGGCCGGCGGGCTTGTGGACACCAAGTTTTGTCACCGCATCATCCTGATAGCCGTCGTCCACCACGGGGCCGTTGTCGCTGCTGAAAATAATCAACGTGTGGTCGGTGAGTTTGAGGCGGTCAACCAGCGCCACGACTTCGCCGACTGACCAGTCGAGTTGCGCGATGGCGTCGCCGCGCGGTCCCAGGCTGGTCTGGCCGACAAAGCGTGGATGAGGCACGCGGGGAACATGTGGCTCATGCATCGCGTAATAGAGGAAAAAAGGCTTATCTTGGCTGCGTTCGATAAACTTCAACGCTTCGCGCAAGAACGTGTCCGGCAACTCCTCGTCCTTCCAACGCGCTGCGCGTCCGCCGGTCATGTAGCCGATGCGGCTAATGCCATCGACAATGGTTTGGTCGTGGCCATGGCTCGGCTTCAGGCGCAGCAGCGCGGGGTTTTCCCGTCCGGTGGGTTCGGTTCCCACCTTCGTCTGGTAATTCACTACGAGTGGATCCTTGGGATCAGATCCGACCACGCGATGGCCGTTCACGAAGACGCACGGAACTCGGTCGCCGGTCGCGGCCATGATGAACGAGTCGTTGAAACCGATCTCAAGCGGACCAGGTTTGACCTCCGCATTCCAGTCCACCACGCCCCGGCCGAGACCGAGATGCCATTTGCCGACCACACCGGTGTGATAACCGGCTTTCTGCAACATGCCCGGTAGCGTGAACCGCCCCGGCTCGATGATGAGGGCCGCGTCGCCTGGCAACACTCCCGTGCCTTGCTTTCGGAAAGCGTATTCGCCCGTGAGCAGGGCGTAGCGGCTCGGCGTGCACGTGGCCGAAGGGGAATGGGCATCGGTGAAACGCAAGCCCTGCGCGGCGAGACGGTCGAGGTTCGGGGTTTTCAGCGCCGTGGCTCCGTAGCAGCTCACATCACCGTAGCCGAGATCGTCGGCGTAAATGTAGATGATGTTCGGCCGGGTGCCGGCCGCGTGGGATCGAAAGCCAACCATGCCGAGCGCGGCAACCAGTGCGATGAAAAGTTTCATTGAACCTGATGGATCGTCATTTGCTCTGAGGATGCGGTGCCCCCGCCAGCAACCCCATGCTTTTCATTTGTTCCGCGCAGCGGGGCGGCCCGTCGTTGCTCACGCTTACGTTTGGAGTGCTCCGCAGGCGAAGTGATTTCGCGAAACCGAGCATCCTTATTCTTGTAAGCTATTTACTCCGAGGCATCCAACGTGTCGAGCCGCAAAAACCCACCCTGCCAGACTCCCGCTGTCCCCGGAGTGAGTTTGACTAACGATGACCTCAAGCTGCGTGGTCCGGGTTGGATTGGGGAACATGCGGGGTAACCTCGGGGCGTTAGCGACGGCGGGATTCCGGCCGTGGGTTTTTAAGCATTGGGACATGAGCCACGTCTGCCACGCGCCGCTTCTGGTATGCGCGGCGCGTTTTGTGATGGCCGGAGTTGCGTCACTGGGGAACGATGCCAGGGTGTCGCTGGGGCTGGAAAAGGCAGTTGACCAACCGACTTAAGCGCGCCCACAATTCACCAACCATTATCCGACATGAATCAACCCGACTTGGACAAGATGTTGCTGGCGCTGGAATCGCTTTATCCCGCGGTGGTCGGCGATGTGCTCGATGCGCTGGGCTTTCGCGAACAGTCATTGAGCAGCCACCTTCGACCGCTGACGCCGGCGCGCCGGATTTGCGGACGCGTGTTCCCGGCCCGCGCGGTGGCGGTGACCGAAATTCCGGCGGAACCGTACCGGCTGGAGATTGCGGCCGTGGACGCGCTGACGCGCGGCGATGTGCTCGTGGTGGACGCGCAGGACAACCAGACGTGTGGTTTTTGGGGCGAGCTGCTCACGACGGCCTGTCTCTACAAAGGTGTGCGCGGCGTGGTGATGAGTGCGTGCACGCGCGATCTTTGGAATATCCAGAAATTGAATTTTCCCGTGTTCGGCGTGGGTTATCATCCAGCCGATAGCAAAGGACGCGCGGACATTGTGTCCATTGGCGAGCCCATCCTCATCGGCGGCGTCAGGACCAAGCGGGGCGATTGGTTGATTGGCGATGAGGATGGCGTGGTGATCATCCCCAGCGAAGTGGCGGGTGAAACCATCCGGCGGGCCCAGGAAAAGGTGTCCGGCGAAAACATCGCCCGCGCGGATCTTGCGCGGGGCGTGCCGATGGGTGAGGTCTTCAAAAAATATGGCATCCTTTAAAACCGAAACGGAACCGTCCGCAGAGCGCGGGTCTGTGACCCGCAGCAGCTGTGGATCGAATCACGCGGGGGAACGAATCCAGTGCGCTGGGGTGTTCGGACGTGCTGCGACTCACCGAGCCGAGCTCCGGTTCTGGGGCACGAATCGCGGCATTTTGCGGAGCGTGGAGCCTTGCCGTGCGGGGGAGGAGCGGGGGAGGGGAGAGGCTTGGGGTGAGGGGAAATCCAGGCTCCGAAGCCTGGCCTGTCCGCTCCTCCGCAGCACCGGGCAGAAGCGGCCGAAGCACCATTCCGTTTCGATGTCTGGAATTCGCGGAGGGGCGTCAATGGATTGCGGCCTTGGATTTGCCTCCGCATGAACCCGCGCGTGCTCATTGCCGGCTTGTTCCACGAGACGCACACCTTCGTCGAGGGCACCACGGGCCTGCGTGATTTCAAGATTGTGCGCGGCGGGGAGTTGATGCGCTGCGAGGGGGACAGCTCGCCGATGGGAGGCGTGCTCGAGTCGGCGCGCAAGTATGGCTGGACAGTGTTCCCGACGGTGGACTATCGCGCCTCGCCCGCGGGGTTGGTGGAGGATGAGGTCGTCGAAACCTTTTGGCGCGAGTTCCGGCAGTATGCGGAACCGGAGCTGGCGGCGGGAGTGGACGCGATCTATCTGGTGTTGCATGGCGCGATGGTGTCGCAGTCGCTCGAAGACGTGGATGGGGAGATTTTGCAGCGGATTCGCGCGTTGCCCAGGGCGGAGCGCGTGCCGGTTTTTGGGGTGTTCGATTTGCACGCGAATTTCACGGCGCGCATGGCGCGGCATGCGGATTGTCTCGTGGCTTACCGGGAAAACCCGCATGCGGATGCGCGTCATGCGGCCCAGGATGCCGCCGCGCTGCTGCAGCGCTCGCTGACGACCGGCGTGATTCCCAAGAGCTACTGGCAGCATCCGCCCGTGGTGTGGCCGCCGACTGGCACCGGGACCGCCAGCGAACCGATGCGATCGCTCGAACAGCTCGCGCGGCAGATTGAGGCCGAGGACGCGCGCGTTTGGGCGGTGAACGTGATGGGCGGGTTTGCCTTTGCCGACACCGCCGATACGGGGGTCAGTTTTTCCATTGCCACCACGGCTCCGGAAGCAGAGGCGGGCGCGCAGCTGGCGCGGTTGAGTCAACTGGCGTTGGAGCGGAGAGAGCAGGGGAACGTGCTGGATTCGCCGATCGAGTCCGTGCTGGAAAAGCAATTCCCCTTCGGCCCCGGCCTGACCGTGCTAGTGGAACCGGCGGACAACATTGGTGGGGGCGCGCCGGGTGACGGGACGGGCATTTTACGGGCCTTGGTGAAGCACCTGGCCGCCAATGCGGCCGTCTGTCTCAATGATCCGGCGGCGGTTACGCAGCTCGAAACGGTGGCGCTGGGCACCCGGCTCACGCTGGCGCTGGGCGGCAGGGGCAGCCGGCTGGACGCGGGACCGTTGACGCTGGTGGTGGAGTTGCTCTCCAAACGGGACGGAAAATTTGAACTGGAAGACAAACAGAGCCATCTGGCCTCGATGGTGGGTGATTTCTATGACATGGGGCGCTGCGCGGTGGTGCGTCACGAGGGGATTACAATTTTGCTGACGAGCGTGAAGACCGCGCCGCTGGATCTTGGCCAATGGCGCAGCCAGGGGATTGAGCCGGCGACGCTGTCGGTGATCGGGGTCAAGGCGGCGGTGGCGCATCGGCGCACGTACGATCCGATAGCGGCGCGCAGTTTTTGGGTGGACACGCCGGGTCCGTGTTCGAGTAACTTGCAGGTGTTGCCTTTCAAAAAGATTCAGCGGCCCATCTACCCGTTGGATGGGCTGGTGTAGTCCTGGACAGACTTCCCACGTCGCCTCCTGCCGGTGCAGGGAATTGGCGGCATTTGCCAGGCGGGAGGCTTTGCTAAAAAGTTTTTTCAAGTTTGAATATTTTTCCGGTCCAGCAGTCTACTGTTGCGTGAGTTGGGCTGGTCCGGTTCCGGAAAATCCCTCCGGGTGGAAGCCCTCGAACGAGATTCGGAGCGAATTCCCCCAACTACCTGTTACGATTATGATTATCAATGTTGACGATTGGCGTTTTAAGCCGGAGACCGACAATGGCTGTGCGGTGGCGGTGGAGCTGTTTTTGACCAACGGCCAGCTGGCGCGGCTCGAGGTGTTTCCGCTGGTGAATCCGAACTCGGCAGACGATCAAATTCCGGAGTTGGTGGTGCTGGGCGAGGCGCCGGGGGAAAAGCTACACGACTCGCCCCCGCGTCGATGGATCACGCGCGCGCCGCATCGGCAGAGCGAATGGAGCCACGTGGAGCTCTCGGAAACCTTGATTCGGCAGATCAACGAAAAGCTGGCCACGCCGGCGCCACAAGAGCTGGCCACGGCGTGTTAGCGCGGGGGCTCTGCAGGTGAGCTGGCGGTGGGCGTCCTTGCCTGCTGTAAAGCCGGGTTCGCCAGTGCGGTGGAATGGGCTTCGTCAAGGGCCGGGGCGTCGATTATTTCGGGCTGCGCGCACGTTCCATCGGTGGATCCGGGCGGCAGGATGCCGCCGTCCATGCCAGGCAGGGATGCCTGACGCCACGAAATTCCCCTCGTTGCGTTGAACGCCGGTTTGGAGTACATCCAACGCATGGTTCGATTCATCGCCATGGGCGCGATCTTTTTGGCGGGCGTTGCCGGTTTGTCGGCGGCCCCTTCCCCCGGCGCAGCAGTTGATTTCAGCCGCGACATCCAGCCGATTCTTTCCGACAACTGTTACCACTGCCATGGTCCCGACGAAAAGGGGCGCAAAGGCAAGCTCCGGCTCGACACCCAGGCGGGGGCGTTTCGGATTAAGGACGGCAAGACCGTTATCCTCCCTGGCAAGAGCGCGCAAAGGGAATTGGTGCGCCGCATCACGACCCGGGATGCCGATGACGTGATGCCGCCGCCCGATTCCAACCGCCAGCTCACGGCGCGGCAGGTGGAGCTGCTGAAGCGTTGGGTGGATCAAGGCGCGAAATGGGGACAGCACTGGGCTTTGGTAGCGCCGCAACGTCCCGAATTGCCCAAGGTCAAAAACAAATCGTGGCCGCGCAACGCAGTCGATTATTTCATTCTGGCGCGGCTGGAGCGCGAGGGTTTGAAACCGTCGGCGGAGGCGGCGAAGGAAAAATTGATCCGGCGGGTGACGCTGGATCTGACCGGACTCCCGCCCACGCTCGAGGAGGTGGACGCCTTTCGGGCGGACACGTCGAAGAAGGCCTATGAGAAGCTGGTGGATCGTCTGCTGCGTTCGCCGCGGTATGGCGAGCGCATGGTGTGGGAATGGCTGGATGCGGCGCGTTATGCGGACACCAACGGCTATCAGGGAGATGGCACGCGCACGATGTGGCCCTGGCGCGACTGGGCGATTGAGGCGTTGAATAACAATCTGCCGTTCAATCAATTCACGGTGGAACAGCTCGCGGGCGATTTGCTGCCCGGGGCGACGGTGCAACAGAAGTTGGCCAGCGGATTCAATCGCAACCACATGTTGAATGGCGAAGGCGGGCGGATTGCCGAGGAGTCGCGCGTGGAATATGTGGTCGATCGCGTGAACACGACGTCGACGGTGTGGCTGGGCGTGACGATGGGCTGCGCGCAATGCCACGACCATAAGTTCGATCCGTTCACGCAAAAAGAATTTTACCAGCTGTCCGCCTACTTCAATAATGTGAATGAATCCGGCGCGGTGGATCGCGGAGGCAATGCCAATCCGGTGGTCAGTTTGCCCACGGCCGAGCAGACGGCGAAGATTGCGGCCTTGAGCAAGGCACTCGCGGAATTGAACGAGCAACTCAAGGCCAATGCGGAGCTGCTCCGGGCCAAGCAGGCGGAGTGGGAGGGGATGGTTGGGACTCATGCGGCGAAGGGGACCAATGCGATCAAGGTGCCGACCAATATCGTGGTGGTGTTGCAGGTTCCGGCGGAGAAGCGCACGGCGGCACAGAACAAGGAACTGACTGAACATTATTTCTCCACGGTGCCGGAGCGGCAGGCGTTGCAAAAGAAATTGGACGAAACACGCAAGAGCCTCGAAGGCCTGAACAATTCCATCGTGGTCGCCATGGTTATGGAAGAGCGCAAGGATCCGCGCGAGACCTTCATTTTGGTGCGCGGGGCATACGACAAATATGGGGACAAGGTAAGCGCCGGGTTGCCCGCGAGTCTGGCGGGAGCGACCGCGGGGGCGGCGACGAACCGGCTGGCGCTGGCGAAATGGTTGGTGGATCCGGCGAATCCGTTGACCGCGCGCGTGACGGTGAATCGTTACTGGCAACTTTTCTTTGGCATCGGCCTGGTGAAGACCACCGAAGATTTCGGGGTGCAGGGCGAGAAACCAACCCACCCGGAATTGCTCGACTGGCTGGCGACGGAATTCATTGGGTCTGGCGGGTTGGGTTTGGGGTCTGGGGCGGAACCCCCGACGCCGCCCCGGGTGTGGGACGTGAAGGCGATGCACAAGCTGATCGTGATGAGCGCGGCGTATCGGCAGTCGTCCAAGGTGACGCCGGCGATGGTGGAGCGCGATCCGGAGAACCGTCTGCTGGCGCGCGGTCCGCGTTTCCGGCTGGCCTCCCCGATGATCCGCGACCAGGCGCTGGCGGTCAGCGGATTGCTGGTGGAGAAGGTGGGCGGTCCACCCGTGAAAGGGTATCAACCGCCGGGAATCTGGGAGGAGGCCACGTTCGGGCAAATCCGGTATGAGCAGGACAAGGGCGAAAAACTGTATCGCCGCAGCCTCTACACATTCTGGCGGCGCATTGTGGGGCCGACCGGCATGTTTGATGCCGGGTCACGGCAGCTTTGCACCGTGCGCCAGCCGCGCACGAACACGCCGTTGCATGCACTGGTGACGCTGAACGACGTCACGTTTGTCGAGGCTGCGCGGGCCTTGGCCGAGCGGGTGTTGACGCGAGGTGATGACACGGCGGAGGCGAGGATTGAAACGGCCTTCCGCCTGGCCACGGCGCGCAAGCCGACAGTGGCGGAACGAAACGTCCTCACGCAAAGTCTGGCACGTTTGCGGCAGCAGTATCGGGAGGACAAGGCAGCGGCGGCGAACCTGTTGAAGACCGGCGAATCACCGCGCAACGAGAAGATCGAGGTCAGCGAGCACGCGGCATGGACCGGCTTGTGCAGTTTGATTTTGAATCTGGATGAGGCGTTGACGAAGGAATGAGAGGGCGTTAAATCGAGTTGCCAAGCGAGGATAGTCTTACTTTTAGTCTTTCCTGACGGACCCCGGGTTGCTAAACAACATTCAAACGACGATACCTATGAGTAGCTCCACTTTGATCGCCAGGGGATTGTGCGGTCTTTCCCTGTTCCTCGTCCTGTCGGCGGCCGCGCAGGAGGTGGGAAAGGGTCGGGATCTCCACGGCAAGGATTTTCAAAATCGTGACCTACGGCAGGAGGATCTGGACGGGGCGAACCTCGAGGGCGCGGATTTGACGGCGGCGAACCTGACCGATGCGATCCTGAAGCAAGCAAATCTCAAGGAGGCGAACCTGAGCCGGGCGCGGTTGAACGGCGCGGACCTGACCGGGGCGGATTTGCGCCAGGCCAATTTGGAATCGGCCGGAGTTCAAAAGGCGAATCTTTCCTCGGCCAACCTCGAGGGATTGGATCTCAAGGGATTGAGTTTGCAGGGCGTCAATCTGCGGGGCGCGAATTTGAAAGGCGCGAAAGGTCTTAAGGACATTACGCGGGCGGATTTTCGCGACGCAGATTTGCGCGGCGCCTACCTGCTGGGCGTGGTGGACTACGGCGGCACCACGGCGGATTTTCGCGGGGCGAAATTCGATAAGCGCACCCGCTGGCCCAAGGGATTTGACGTGGAGGCAGCGGGCGCCAAACTGGTCGAGGCGGCGGAGTTGCCGGCGGAATCACCGGCGAAGACACCCGCCGTGAAGGCCACGGGTGCGCCGGACAAAAAGGCGACGGAGCCCGCGCCCCGAAAGCGGGCGGACGCACCTCCGGCCGCCACCGCTGCTGCTGCCAAGATCCTGGACCCGAACAAGCCGGCGGGCGCTCCGCCGGAGGACGCGGTGAAGAAGTTGCTCGAAAAATTCTGGGCGCAGACCAAGGTCAAGAACACCTTCAATTATCAGGTCATGAGATTTGCCAAGTCGCGCAAGGGGGAATATCGCACGGATGGCGTGCCCGCAAATTCGAACACCACGGTGTTTCCGGCGAGCGTGACGTGCGAGCAGGTGGTCGAATATGCGGATGGCACGACGAAAGCCGAGGTTAAGAGCCAGAACTTTATCTTTTTCAAGGACGAGTTCGGCGAATGGACGTTCCGCTTCAAGGGGAATAATTAGGACGGTTTGGAAGGCGGCCTCGTGCAGGGTGGGAATGGAAGCGACGGCTTTTGGAGTGCGGTGTTGCGGCAACGCGTTGTTGCGCGCCCTGGGTCGAGAGCCGCCATCCTGGAGAAATTGTAGCTTGCCGAAATGCGGCGCAGCAGAGCGCGCAGTCCAAGATCTGAGCATTACCGACAACTTCGGGGTGAAAAACCAGACGCTGGGCGTGTTCCTGGCCGCAACGGGTTCACCTGCTTGGAGCTGCGGCGGACGCCTCGGACTCACATTCCCCAGCCGGCCGTCAACCCTGCCGCACAACTCGCCCAACGACCGCCCACTGCGGTGTGCGGACCGCGACTGCCGCTCACCTTTGACAACCTTTTGTTGCATATGCAACAAAAGGTTGTCAAAGGTTCGGACGCGGACGTTGGGGTGGGCGGAATCGCCCGGGTGGGCGGCCCGGAACCAGGTTGCGTCTGGGAAGTCTTCCGTCGGGACGGGGGGGGGCGGCACGGGGCACCCAATCGCATCGTAAAAAATCTCGAATAGATGTGGGTAATGCACAGCCCCAAATCGCGGGCGCGTTCATCGGTCGCCCCGCTCGAAACGAAATTCGGAAATGCGGGGTTCGCACGATTAAGGCATTGAGCGGAAGAAACTTTGAATTCCGCCCGAAATTGCGCTATCAAACGGAGACGACATGAACCCTTTGCTGGAACACCAGACCTTCCTCACGCGCCGCCAGTTTTTTGAACGGTCGGCAACCGGCCTGGGCACGGCGGCGCTGGCGTCGCTGCTGCCGTGGGATTTGCTGGGCGCAGCGGCGAAGAAGGCGGCGGTCGCGGGGGCGGGGAAATTTGGCGGGCTGCCGGGCCTGCCGCATCTGGCGCCGAGGGCCAAGCGGGTTATTTATCTGCTCCAGAACGGCGCGCCGCCGCACCTGGATTTGTTCGATTACAAACCGGGCATGGAGAAGTTCCGCGGGCAGGAGCTGCCGGAGTCGGTGCATAAAAATCAGCGTCTGTCCACGATGACCGCCGGGCAGAAGAGCAAGGCCGTGCTGCCGGCGTTCACGGGCTTCAAGCAACATGGCAAGAGCGGCGCGTGGGTCTGCGATTTCATGCCGCACACGGCATCAATTTCGGACGACCTATGCTTCGTTAAATCGATGTACACGGGCGCGGTGAATCACGCCCCGGCCATCACGTTTGTTCTGACCGGCGCGGAGTAACCCGGTCGGCCCAGCATGGGCGCGTGGGCCACGTACGGACTCGGCAGCGACACGCAGGATTTTCCGGCGTTCGTAGTAATGACTTCGCGCGATAAGAAAGCGACGTGCGGTCAGATCTTCTACGATTTTTATTGGGGCAGCGGATTTCTGCCGTCGAAATTTCAAGGGGTGAAATTTCGCGGGAGCGGCGATCCGGTGTTGTATCTGTCCAATCCGGACGGGATGAGCCGGCCGGTGCGTCGGGGGTTGCTGGATGATCTGGCGAAGTTGAACGAGCTGAAACTGAAGGAATTTGGCGACCCGGAAATTGCGACGCGGATCACGCAATACGAGCTGGCACATCGGATGCAGGCGTCGGTGCCGGCGCTCGCCGACCTTTCCACGGAACCGCAGGCCGTGCTCGATTCGTATGGGCCGGATGTGCTGCGGCCGGGGTCGTTCGCGCATAATTGTTTGCTGGCGCGGCGGCTCGTCGAGAAGGGCGTGCGCTTTGTGCAACTTTTTCACGCGGGCTGGGATCATCACCGCAATCTGTCGTCGCAGTTCAAGATCCAGTGCACGGACACCGACCAACCGTCGGCGGCGCTGGTAAAGGATTTAAAGCAGCGTGGATTGCTCGAAGATACGCTCGTCATCTGGGGCGGAGAATTTGGGCGCACGCCGTTTTGCCAGGGGGACATCAATGACTATAAAAGTCTGGGGCGCGATCATCATCCGTATGCGTTCACGTTGTGGATGGCGGGGGGCGGGGTAAAGCCGGGGATCAGCTACGGGGAGAGCGATGAGTTCGCCTACAACGTGGTGAAGGATCCGGTCCATGTGCATGATTTTCAGGCGACGGTGATGCATCTGCTGGGGATTGATCATGAGAAACTCACCTACAAGTTTCAGGGGCGCCATTTCCGGCTGACCGACGTGCATGGGAATGTGGTGAAGCCGCTGCTGGCGTAGGTAAGGGCGCGGCCGCCTGCCTGGCGGCGGCGCGTGTCGGGCAAACAAATTGTCGGACACGGTTTCGGCTTCGACGCTTGGAGAATGTGCCGTTGCGGTTGCAGATTGCCATTGCCAGCGACAAGGACTTTAATGGGCTAAATTACCGAATGGGAACCGGCCATGACACTGACATGCTAAAACGGAATGCAATCGACCGGCCCTGGGTAAGATGGGGTTTATGGTTCGGTGTGTGGACCACAATCGCGGTGGCCTTTGCCGTGCAGCTCCATTTAAACGCTGCCCGGCGGGGCATCATTACGCCGTGGTACGAGGTTCTTCTGCTGACGGTTTCGGACTGGTATTTGTGGGCGTTGCTCTCCCTGCCGATCGCCTGGCTGGCGCGGCGTTATCCATTTGAGGAACTCGGCTGGATCTACAGCGCGGCCCTGCACGGGCCGGCCAGCGTGTTGTTCGCGATGGTGCATATGTTGCTGCGTGCGGTGATTAGCGGGTTCACGGAGTTTGGTCGAGTGGACCCCATTTCATTGGTGTTTATCTATTGGTTGGTGATCTGCATGACGCAGGCCTTTGATTACTACGAAAATAATGTGGTGCGAGCCCTCCGAACGGCCGAACTCGAGAAACGGCTGGCGCAGGCGCAATTGCAGGCGCTCCAGATGCAGCTAAATCCCCATTTTCTATTTAATACTCTGCACGCGATTTCCTCCCTCATGCACAAGGACGTGGAGGCCGCCGACCGGATGATCGCGCAATTGGGTGATTTGCTGCGCTACACCTTGGAAAGCACCGACACCCAGGAGGTGCCCCTCAAACAGGAGCTGGATTTTCTCGAACGCTATCTGGAGATTGAGCAGGCGCGATTTGGCGACCGGCTGACCGTGCGGATGAACATTGCCCCGGACACCCTGACTGCCCGCGTGCCGAATTTAATTTTGCAACCGCTGGTCGAAAACGCCATCCATCACGGGGTGGAACCCCACGCCAAACCGGGTGAAATTGAGCTCCATACCTGGCGCGAAAATGGCAGCCTCCACCTGGAAGTAACCGACAACGGCAGTGGCCTTCAGGGAGCAAAATCGTCCGGGACGGGCATCGGCCTGTCGAACACCCGGGCACGGTTGCAGCAATTGTATGGCGTGGATCAGCACCTGGATTTTCAGAATGGCACCAAGGGCGGATTGCTGGTGAGGGTCACCATTCCCTTTCGGACGGACTCCCCCGGGGCGGTGCCGGAGGCAATTGCCAAATGAGACTTCCCGGTCCTACTTCCGGGTGGTGGTGCGGCGCACCCGCTCGCCACGCGGGCGCGGCGGTTCACCCGCGTCGGGGGCCGTTACATCCCCAAATGATTTCTGCTCCCGCAGCATTTGGTTCAACCTGCCGCTGAATGCAAATCTGACGAATATGAGCCTCCGAACCTTGATTGTTGACGACGAACCGCTCGCACGGGAGCGACTTCACAAGCTGCTCAAAGCGGAGCCGGACATTGAGGTGGTCGGCGAATGCACCAATGGCTGGGAGGCACTGGCCGCCATTGAAAAACAAAAGCCCGACTTGGTTTTCCTGGATGTGCAGATGCCGGAAATGGATGGCTTGGAAGTGCTGGCGGAGCTGGGGGATGGACCATTGCCCGCCATCATTTTTGTCACGGCGTATGATCGATTTGCCTTGAAGGCGTTTGAGCTGCACGCGCTGGATTACTTGCTCAAGCCTTTTGATTTGCGCCGCTTTCAAAAAGCGCTGCAACGCGCGCGCGAGAACATCAAACTGAAACAGACCGAAGACTTGAGCCAGCGCCTTTCCTCCCTCCTGGCAGAACTTAAAAGTGAGCCGAAACACCCACACCGTCTGGCGATTAAATCGGGGGACCGGGTGATGCTGGTGCGGGTGGACGACATCGACTGGGTGGAAGCGGCGGACAACTATGTCGAGCTCCATATCGGCACCGAATCCCATTTGCTGCGCGAAACCCTGACCGCCTTGGCCGCCCGGTTGGCACCGGACAAATTTCTCCGCGTCAACCGCTCCACGATTGTGAACGTGGAGCGCATCAAGGAACTGCAACCGCTTTTTCACGGGGATTACGCCGTGGTCTTGCGGAACGGCACCCGGCTGACGTTGAGCCGCACCCACCGCGACAAGTGGAAACATCTTTTGGGCAAGGATTCGTAGGCTTGGCCAATCCGGTGGCGTCCTTTTGGGGACGGGTGGTTTGCCCCCGATAAACACCGGTTCGCCCCAGAACCGTCGTATTTGTGGATTCATACCCATAAAACTAGACCTAGCGTGAAATTGCCACCGCAAAGCCAAATTCGAGTTGGTTGCTTTGAATTGCCGACCGGAGGCGCAGTTAATCAAATCACTGGTCAACAATCCCAAACCCATAGGTTATCGCGTATGAAAACGAACTGTCCCTCCAAACTGGCTGCCGGCAGCCTTATGCTCGCTGCCGTCACGACGGCGTCGGCCCAAAGCTATGCCACCGGTCCCGCGCCGGCGGCCGGCCCGGGCATGGTCAACGAGTGGTTGCGCAAACAAAGCGACGATTTTAAGCCGTGGGATCTTGGCGGCCAGTTTCGCGTGCGCTACGAGAACAAGAATGACTTTGGCACGACCCAGTTTGGAGGCCCCAAAGCCGGGGCGGACGATTTTAAGGTGATCTCGCCGAGCGGGAACAACAATGTATTCACGATGGAACGCTTCAAGCCGCACCTCGGTTACAAGGCCGATTGGTTCAGCGTGTTCGTGGAAGGCCGGGGCAGCTACAGCACCGGCGATGTTCGTAATCCCAATTTCGAATCGGATGGGCCGATGGCTTTGTACCAAGCCTACGTCACAATTGGGAACCAAAAAGAATTTCCCCTGTCCCTCAAGGTGGGTCGCCAGGAGCTAGCCTACGGAGAGGAGCGGTTGGTGGGCACAGCGGACTGGATCAATAATTCCCGCGTGTTCGATGGCGCCAAAGTGCGCTGGGAGAATTCCTGGTTCGCGGCGGATTTCTTCACGAGCCGCGTGGTGCTCCCGGATGACAATAATTTCAACATTGCCAATGACTACGACTGGTTCTCGGGTATTTACGCCACGTCCAAGCTGATTCCCAAACAGACCACGGAATTGTATTTCCTCTCCCGGAACGACTCTATAGGTTCGGCCACGGCCATCGCCATCGGTGCTCCGGCTTTCCTCAGCGGGCCAGCTCCCCGCGACATCTACACCGTGGGGACGCGTTGGAAATCATTGCCCGACGCG
>JAYTXL010000180.1:0-8062 GCA_043742955.1 Verrucomicrobiota bacterium
GCGGCGGTCTTGGCGAAGCGCGCCATGTCATCCGGCGTGCGATGCGCGGAGACGACGCGCACTTCACAGGCGATGCCGAATTCGGCGCAGGCTTCGGCGGCGGGTTTGAGCGTGGGCCAGTCGGAATCGCTGCCCATGATGATGGCAACTCTGGGAGCGGATGCTTTTTTCATAAAGTAGGTTTCGAGAATTCAGTGGGTTGGCGATTCAGCCGGCAGCGGGATTGTGCTCTTGGGGTTAGAAACGGCCAGGTCGGCTGGCGCGGCGGGGAAATATTTTTCCAAAGTCGCGCGGCTTGGTGCTCTGGATCAGCAGCGTGAGGAGAGTAGTTCTTTTCATGGGAAGCCTTTAGTTGAACAGGCGTTGCCACAGCTCCGCGGCGCCAAAGCCCAGTCCGCAGAAGAAGCCGAGGCACAGGAGAAACTGGACGCACCCCGCGATGAACACGGCCCCATCGCGCTCCAATCCCGCCGCCGCCAGCAGGATGATGGTGAAAGCCGGAAAAGCGTTGCTGAACGGCACGGGCAACGGCAGCAGCAGCAGCAATCCGCAGATGAGGATGAGGATACCACTGGCGCGCTGAAAGGCGACCGGGAACTCGGGATAAAACAGGCGCGGTTTCAGCAGCTTTTCCAGACGGGTGAACATCCGGCTGGCGGTGAGCAGGAGCTTGGGCAGAAAGCGCTGGGGAAGTTCGCGCGCCTTGAGGCGCTCCGGCAGCCAGGGCTGTTGGGCGAGCGCCATCCGCACGCCGAGCAGCGCGATAACCAGTCCGAAGGGCGTCGAGAAACCAGGCAGCGGCACGGGCGTGACAAACGGAAACGCGAGAAAGAGCAGCAGCGCATTGTAGCCGCGCAGTTGCAGCACATCGGTCAATTCACCCAGTCGCACCGGCCGGTCCGAAAAGCGCGCGGCCAACCGGGCGAGCTGGCTCGATAGTGTGCGTTTGAGCGGGGCAGGGCGAAGGCCCATCGTGGCGGCGACGAGGCTGGTTGCAAGCGCGTCTCCAAGGGGCAGGGCGGCCGCAATGGGCGGGTCGGCTGGCTGAGGGCTGGCGGGTTCCGTTTTCAAAGTGAGGTGCCAAAGTGCATGGCGCGGGCGGCGCGCTGAGCCGTGGCGGCGGCGTGATCGAGCGTTTCGCCCAGCGCGGTCACGTGTCCCATCTTGCGGCCCGGGCCGCTGACCGCCTTGCCGTAGAGATGAACATGGGCGCCCGGCACGGCGAGCGCGCCGGCCATCCCCGCCGGCCAACCCGGGCCTTTGCCCTGGCCGAGCAGGTTCACCATCACGGCGGCGGGCGCCACCATCGCAGTCGGGCCGAGCGGCCAGCCGAGCACGGCGCGCACATGGTTTTCAAATTGCGAACAGGCGCAGGCCTCGATGGTGTAGTGGCCGGAGTTGTGGACGCGCGGCGCGAGTTCGTTCACCAGGATTTCGTCGTCCGCCGTCAAAAACATTTCCACGCCAAAGCTGCCCACGGCGTCGACCGCCGCCACGGCCTGCCGGCCGATTTGCGCGGCGCGGTCCGCGATGGCTGGCGCGACCGCGGCGGGAGCGCGCACAAGGTGGCAGATGTGGTCGCGCTGGACGGTTTCCACTACGGGATACGAAGCGATCTCTCCCTGCCGACCGCGCGTGATGATGATGGCGAGTTCGTGGGTGAAAGGGCAGAAAGCCTCGACGAACAATTCATTGCCCTGGTCGCCGCCAAGCTTTTTCCAGGCGGCCGAGACCTCTTCCGGGGCGTGCACGGTGGCATTGCCCTTGCCGTCGTAGGCATTGCGCCGCGCCTTCAGCAACAGCGGCCAGCCAAATTCCTGCGCCGCCGTGACGACCTCCTCCGGCGAGGCGACCGCCTGACAGCGGGGTACGGGCAAACCCGCAGCGGCGAGCGTTTGCTTTTGCACCAATTTGTCCTGCACCAGGGCGATCGTGGACGGGGGCGGAAAAACCGGACAGCCCAGGAGTTCCAGCGTCGCCAGGCTGCGCGCTGCGACGAACTCATTCTCCAGGGTGACGACGTCCGCCAGCGCGGCAAATTCGGCGAGCACGCTCGGTTCGTCCCAGTTGCCGACGAGCGAATGCGTGGCGAGATTGGCGGCGGGGCTCGACGGGCTGCGCTCCAGAACGACGATGTCGCAGCCCAACCGCAGCCCCACCATCGCCGTCATTTTGGCCAGTTGCCCGCCACCGATGATACCCAGGCGCGGGTTGTTGATGAGCCCGCGCGCCGGACGTCCGGTGCGCGGCAGGATTTCGGCATCGTAGATTTCGTTCATTTAGGAGAGGGGATTCAGGGCGGGCTGGCCGCTCCATCTGCGCCGGAGACCAACCAGTCGGGTTTGCATTTCCTCCAGCTCGCGTTCGAGGGACCGGAGTTCGTCCTCCAGCGTGGCGAGTCCGGTTTCGCGTACGTGCTGCGCCCGGTCGCGTTCGGCCATCTCCGCGTGCATCTCAGCCATGCTGTTCATGATGATGCCGATGAACAGATTCAGAATGATCATCGTGCCGAACACGATGAAGGTGACGAAGTAAATCGCCACCTTGATCCCCGCCACATTCGCGAGCTGCGCGTTGAACAGGTCCGACCAGTTGTCGAGCGTCACAAGCCGAAACAGCGAGAGAAACGCCGCCGGCAACGAACCAAAATGCGTCGGGTCGTTGCTGCCAAACAGATGAATCCCGGCCACGGCATAGATGTAGAACAATAACCCCAGCAGCAGGCTGACGTAACCCATCGCCGACAGACTCTTGAGCAGCGCCCCGACGAGCAACTGGAGTTTCGGCAGCGCGCTGACCAACCGCAGCAATCGCAACGCCCGCGCCAGGCGCAACACCGCCGCGAACGGCCCACCCACCGGGAGCAGGCAAAGCACAATGATCAGGAAGTCGAACACGTTCCAGCCGTCGGCAAAGTAGCGCCACGGCTGGCGGCCGTGCGCCACCATCTTCAGCACTGCTTCAAGGACGAACACGCCGATGATAAACGTGTCCAAGGCCAGCAGCAGGGCGTGGTGCCGTTCCCGGAGGCCGGAATTTGTTTCCAGTCCGGCCACGACACCCGCCAGGACGATCACCGCCACGATGAAGTGGTGAAACGGTTTCGCTGCGACGAGTTGATGGGCGAACTTGATCATGCGGAACCCATCGGTTTTGGCGTCACCACCGGGACGACCACCTTCTTCGGTCGCAGCAGCGACAGCACCACCGAGGCGGCGAGAATCAGCACGATGACGCTGAGCGCGACGAGCGTGTCGATTTTCCAGGCCGTGTGGGCCAGCAGCATTTTTACGCCGACGAACGTCAGCACCACGCCGAGGCCGATCTTGAGGTAATGGAACTTGTCCATCACACCGGCCAGCGCGAAGTAGAGGGAGCGCAACCCGAGGATGGCGAACACGTTTGACGTATAGACAATGAACGGATCGGTCGTGACCGCAAAGATCGCCGGGATGGAATCCACCGCGAAGATCAGGTCGGAGATCTCCACCAACAACAGCACCACGAACAAGGGCGTGGCCATGCGGATGCCGTTCTCGCGCACGAAGAAGTTATCGCCGCGATAATCCGGCGTGACCGGCATGAGCTTCTTGAACCACCGCACGACCGGGTTGCGCTCGGGATGAATCTCCTCCTCGCGTTTCACGATCATCTTGATGCCGGTAAGAATCAGAAATGCGCCGAACACATAGATGATCCAGGCAAATTTCGCGATCAGCACCGCGCCCGCCGCAATCATGATGGCCCGCATCACGAGCGCGCCGAGGATACCCCAGAACAGCACCTTGTGCTGATACAACGGCGGCACAGCGAAATACGAGAACAGCAGCGCGAACACGAACACGTTGTCCACGCTCAAGGATTTCTCGATGACGTAACCAGTGAAGAACTGCACCGCCTTGGTCGAGCCGTAGTGATGCCAGATCAAGGCGTTGAAGATCAGCGCCAGTCCGATCCACACGCCTGTCCATGTCAGCGATTCCTTCAACGACACGACATGCGCCTTGCGATGAAACACGCCGAGGTCCAGCGCGAGCATCGCGAGGACGAACACATTGAAACCCACCCAGAGCCAGATTGATTCAGTCATAATGTTATTTACCGTTACCAGTTTAGCGGTTATTCGCGCCCCGACTAATCGGAAGTTCAGAAGGATCGGTTAGCTTTAACCGAAGCATGGCGAGCCAGCCAGGCACGCCGGGAACATCGGCTGAAAGAGCGTATCTTTCATTTGGAGGAAGCCCTGTTCACGCCCACCAGCGCGACGGTGGCGACGATCATGCCGAAGGCCAGAGACGCCCACAGGCCCACGGGATGATTCAACCAATCGAGGCGGTCGAGCAGCAGCCAGCCCCCTCGAAAGACCAGGACCGAGGCGATCAGGAGCACCACTTCCCAGAAAACCAAGCGCAGGTTGTGCTTCATAATGAGTTTGCAAATACTCTGATCGAAGGGTCAAGGCGGTTGGGGCGTGTTCGAAGATTGGCCTCACCACCAGGCGACGGCGATGCGGGTGCCACCAACCGTGAACGACGCGGTGTTGAGTAACCTGCATATCCATGCGGTTTCATTTGTGCAGTCGAGCGAGGTTGGAGCGCGGCACGCCGTTGACGCTGGAGAATCGGCCGCCAATCAGCAGCTGCTGGCTGGGTCCGAGCGCCACCGCATAGAGCACGTAGTTTTCCGCCGGGCCAGTGCCGCTCATCGGTTTGAAGGCGCGGTCCACGCTGCCATCGGCATTGAGCCGGGCAATGTCATTGCGCCCCTTTCCTTGCACGCTGCTGAACCGCCCAACAATGACCAGCTTGCCATCCGGCTGGATGGCGACCGCGTGAATCTCCCCGCTGCCGGATGTGTTCACGGCACCGTAACCGGGGTTGAAGGTTTCATCCAGCGCGCCGTCGGGATTCAGCCGGGCAATTTGTGGACGCAGCTTCCGGGCAATGCTCTTGAAGTCACCGGCCACGATGATTTTCCCATCCGATTGGACGCCCACGAAGTTCACCACCGAGCGCCCGGATGTGCCTGTGGTGAAGTCGAGGTCGAAGCTCAAGTACAGCTGGCCGGGGGCGGAACCGTCAATCACTGCCGCTTCCGTGGCCGGTGGCACCAAGAACAGCAAACTGACGAGGAAGATGAAAAGCGTTTTTATAACATTATGTCGTATTGGTCGTTTGGAAGTCACTGGCCTTTGATCATGGGCAGGAGATTCGCCAGATTCACCTGACCGAGCTTCGCTTGAACTTCACCGGCGTAGCGTCCGTGCATCGCGCGCGCTTATGCTCGATGTTGAAGCGAGCGGCGGCGGGAATGCACAGCCGTTCGCCGGCCACGGCGATGTTGAAAGCGCGGCCAGATTCGAGCACATCGGCCAATCGGTGCAGCTTGGTCACGAACTCTGCGACCGGGTAGGCCTGCTCAACGTCACGGTGTTGCAATCGTTTCATGGGGGTGGGTTGGGGGTGAAGGGTTGTGGGCAAAGCGGTTCTCATATGGTGGCGCTTGGCTTGCTGCGACCTCGCCCCGCGAGCAGCAGCGTGATCAGCATGGCGACGGAACCGGTCCCCATCAGCGTGATGAGGATCGCCGCGATGGTTTTCTCCCCAGCCCCATCGGCAACTGCCAGCCAGCTCGCACTCGCGCGCCAGGAGAACACCACAACGAGCAGGCTGGTGGTGACGAGGGCAGCCCAGCGGCTCCACCTGAATCCACGCGCCATCAGCCAGCCCCAGAGAATCGACAGGGCGCCGAATGTGCCGCCCGAGATCAGCGCCGTGGCGGCCTTCTGCGGATTCGAGAGGTAATCGGCCAAACCACAGGCGATGAGGAAAAGGCGGTATTTGTTGTCATCTATTGCGACCATCGTTGATGCCCCGACTTCGGACTAATACGCCTTTCCGAATGGATGGTTAGGTTAAACCGAAGCTAAGTTCAACCGCGATGGTATGGTTGAATTACCACCACCGGCGCTACTTTTGGACGGTCAGCAAGGAGGGTGGGCGCGCGCGCGGCCGCCAAACTCGACGCCGCGCAATCGTCCCGCTCTGAAAAAATCCGCGAACACGAATCGACGTTGTGCAAAAGTAATTCGCCACCAGGCCCGCCCCGAGCCTCCAGGTGATCATAAAAAATGGCGGACGAGCGAACGGGAAAACCCGCGATTGACCAGAGTCGGTCGGCGAGTCAGGGAACTCTAGCGGCGGGCGGGCGCACCACCAGGACGGAACAGGGAATCTCTTTCAGCAGCCGATCCACCGCCGAACCCAGCAGCACATACTTGAGGTTGGTGCGGCCTTTACTGCCGAGCACAACCAGATCGGCCTTGATCTGGTGCGCATATGCGGCAATGCCAGCGCCATGGGTGTTGGCTTGGGTCACGGCGTAAATGGCGTTGACACCGGATTGGACGGCGGTGAATTGGCGCAGGTTGTGCTCCAGGATTGCGTGGTGACTTTTCTCGAAAGCCGCCAGCGCTGGGGATTGGAGCTGGGAATTCCATCGCTTCCATTCCGCCCGGAAGACGTGCAGCAAATGCAGTTCAGACTGCTCGTGCGGCCACGTGCAACGCCTGAGCGACGGCCGCGCACGAGGTTTCCGAGAAGTCCACGCCCGCCAGCACGCGGCGAAAGGGACGGGCCTGGCTTGCGTGAACGAGCAGGACCTTGGTAGCCGCTTGGCGCAGGCACTTGGTTGCCAGCGTGCCCGCGCCATGGGTTGGTGCCGACTCGCCCGTGGCGCCCAGCACCAAGAGGTCGGCGTCGCGCGATCGACTCTCTTGCAGCAGCACATCCAACGGCGTGCCATACATGACCTCGCGGCTGTGTCCAACCGGCGCGCCCGCCAGCTCCGCCCATTCGGTCAACCGCGCGATGCATTGCCCGCGGTGCAGTCCCCGCAGTTCATCAAGCGCGGGCGGTATGTCCCTGCCACCGAGGTCCAAGGCGTCGGGGTCGAGGGCGTGGATGATGCGGAGCCGAGCTTGGTTCCATTGCGCCAGGCGCACCGCCTGTTCGAGGGCTCGGCGTGAACTTTCCGAGAAGTCAATGCCGACCAGGATGGTCCTAAGTCGATTCATAAAATATTTTGAGTTTAGTCGTGCAGCGGCGAAGCCACTGGCTGGCTAGACGGGGGCAGGTCCTTTGCCGCCGAGCTACAAGCCGAAACCCAGTCCGGCGGCGGTGACAATGTTTACCGCCGGTCCGGCCAGCGCGACGACGAGTTCTTGGGCGGGTTGGATGGTGGTTGGTAATGTGGCTAGCGGCTGCGGGTGTTCCGGGTCTTGGCAGCCGGCTCGGATAAATTGCTTTTCCGCCGTTGTAATCTTTTGCTGGCGCGCAGCGCGATCTGCTCCCGCAACTGCGCCATCACCTTGGTGAAGGCCGCCCGCAGCGTGTGATCGCAGCTCTCGGCGAAGACGTCCGGGCCGGGGATGACCAGGTGGACATGAACCCGGTACGCGGGGCTGGCGTTCTCGAGTCGAATCAGACGGATGTTCGCCTCATCAATCTGCCGCGCGCGGCCGAGGGTGAAGATTTGCTTCTCCACCCATGAATCCAAGGTTTCCATGGCGGGAAGGTTTAGGTGTTGCACATTGAGTCGCATGCTAGTGGGCATAGTGTTTATGGGTCGTAGTGTGGTTGGTGGTGAATTGTGGTTTGCGGAGCCGCGTTCAGCTCCAGCCGAATTCCTTCACGTCAATGCGCCACGCTTTTCCGTCCGTGACGACCAGCGAGCGTTGCTCGAGTTCGTAGCGCACCCGCGCCAGGTCCACGCCCTCTGGTATCACATTTAGAATCACCTCGCCGGATGCGATGGGGATGAGTTTGGTGCGCCGGTCGTGGCGTTTCACAAACAGATGTTTGTTTAGGTCATCGACGACGAAGACGAATCCCGTGGCCCGGGCGATCCCGTGCTCGTAGCTTTCGACCTCGCCCACGAAGTGCCGCCGGGCATCCTGCTCGAAAGGGTGTGAGACAAAATTCTTCTTCCGAGGCGATCCGCTCAACAATTTGTCTGTGGAGTTTGTGAAAACATGCTCCACAGCCAAGCCGTTGCGGTCAAC
>JAYTXL010000181.1:0-1622 GCA_043742955.1 Verrucomicrobiota bacterium
TCATACAGCGGGTGCAGCCATCACGAATGAGCTTGGACTCGTCCCACTCATACACGTTGCACATGGGGGTTTCCCAGAAATGGCAGCGGTACAGGTTCAGATGCCAGTCGAGATAGAAATATTTGTGACCGCCCAGACATCCGAATTTCTCCTGGTCGCCGCGCAAATGCCGCTGCATTTCCGTCAGCGATTCGGTGGGGTTCACCACGGGATAGCCGCTGTTGCGCTTCATCTGTTTGATGCGCTCGAAGACCTGGAACAATTCATCCTTGGTATAATTCACAAGGCCACTGTCGCTGAAACTGAGATAACTGCTGGCCAGCGCGGTGAGCGGATAGCTAAAGGTGCAACTGGTAAAGCCGAGCGTTTCGAGGAAGTCCGGCAGTTTCTCGTAATCGTCGATCAAACGGCTGGCCGTGATGCTCGCGGTGGTCTGGACGCCGACACTCTGGAAGAACTCGTTGGCCCGTTTGATTTTCCGGCAGACGTCGGGCAGGCCGCGATTTTTTTCGTGCTTCGCCACGTCATGCGCGTCGATGGACATGATGACACTGCTGAGGCCGTCGTTGACGAGCCCCTGCATATTTTCATCATTCCAGAGCCCGCCATTGGTGCAAATCATCGGTTTGATGCCGCGTTCCGCCGCATAGCGTGTCATGGCGCGCAGATCACGGTGCACCATCGGTTCGCCGCCGACGAACAGCAGGTAGCCGATGTGGTTCTTGACCGCAATATCCACGACATCCTGCGCTTCTTTGAGCGTCACACTGCGCCGTTTCTTGGGATCGAACTGCGAGCGGGCGAATCCGCAAAAGCCGCAGTCGGCGTTGCAGATGTTGGTGATGGCGAATTGGAGGTAGCCGGGGCCGCCGTGCTGCAGCACCTCGCCGAGCAGTTTGAGGGCGCTCTTCTTTGGTTTCACGACGGGGCGTGAATTATCCGGGGCGGTGGGGGTGGACCCGGCCGCCGGAGCGGCGGGCGAGGCCGTAGTCGATTGGGCGTTCACAGACTCGAAATACTCGGTTGGGTTTTAGGCCGCCGCCGAGGCGGTGGCGGCTTTCGAGTTCACGAGGTCACGCCGACGTTGGGAAAGGCTCTTGAAAAACTCGGCCCCCTCCCGGGCGCGGCGCATGAAAACGTCCTTGTCCTGGAGCATCGACTTGAAGATGCGCCACGATGGTTTGCGCGGAATGAGGAGCTTGCCGAACTTGTTAAAATAGTAACGGTGGTAAAACTCTTCGAGCGACTCAAAAATCTGATCCTTGCTCAGGCCGGGATATTCGAGCGTGCTTTGCTGAAAACCGTCGCCCTCAACCAGATCCGTCTTGTCTTTCTTGGTGAACCAGCCATTCATCCGCGCCTGCTCATACAGCTCCGTGCCGGGATAGGGCGCGGCCAGTGAAACCTGGAGGCTGAACACGTCGAGTTCCTTGGCGAAGTTGATGGTCTGCTCGATGGTTTCCCGCGTTTCGACCGGCAGGCCCAGAATAAAGGTGCCGTGAATCACTACGCCCGCCTTATGGCAGTCCTTGGTGAAGCGGCGCATTTCGGTGGTGGTCACGCCTTTCTTGATGCGCTTGAGCGTCTCGTCATTGCCGCTCTCGTAGCCGACGAGGAACAGG
>JAYTXL010000182.1:0-13739 GCA_043742955.1 Verrucomicrobiota bacterium
TGTCTCGCCTTCCTTCGAGTAACGCGGATCCTTGCCCGCCTCATTGCCGTCCGTGCGCGAGCCGCTGTTCACATAAAGCAAGCCGTCCGGACCGAAAGCCAGGTGGTTCACGCAATGATTGAAGGGCCCGATCCCCCACGGATACGACACCCGCAACCAGGGCTGCGGATCAAACGGGTCGCCTTCACTGACATCGGTGGTGCGGAAAATCGTGACCTCGCACGCCACCGGGGTAACGGCTTCATTGCGCTGGTTCGCGACGATGTACAGTCGGCGTTGGGCATCGAGCACCAGGCCCAGACAGGACGGCTCGCCCAGCTTCCGGTCCAGGTAATGTTCGCCTCGCAGCAACAGCCGGAAGGTGCCGTGCGCGACATCCACGCGCCAGACATTCCCGTTGTTGCAGAGAACGTAGAGCACCTTGCCCTGGCCGTCGCTGGCGAGACGGGTCGGGTTATCCGGCAAGCGCACCACTTCGCGCATCGTAAAGCCAGCGGGTGCCTTCGGCAGCGGCGCAAAACCACTCGCCCTGACCAACGCCTCGTAAGTCTTGAACTTTGTGGTCGCGCGAACCCCCTTTACTTCTTCGGCCGAAACCGCTTCGCCGGCATTGCCCCAATCGTTGCGGGCGTAGGTAAGCACGTCGGCAACCTCCGCATCGTTCAAGGTGGAGGGCGGCATCGTGCCATTATATTTAACGCCGTTGACAATGATCTCCTGCGACAACCCCTCGCACAAGATCCGGATGGCGCGCGCCTTGTCAGCCAGCAGGAAGTCGGATTTCGCGAGCGGCGGAAAGACTCCGGTCGTCCCCTGTCCACTTGCCTGATGGCAGAGGATACAGTGCTGCTGGAAGAGTTGCTTGCCCCTGGCGATTTGTGCCTCCTGGGCCCCGGCAGTGGAGGCCGACCACGATCCAACACAAACCGACCACACCATGCGGGCCGCGATCTGCCAACCCGGAGCAAACGAGATCATGGCGGGCAAAATAGCGGGTGCTCCTTGTTAGTCAACCTCCGGAGCACTCCGGTGAGCTTGTCGATGTTAGTAGTGCGAACGCCTGGTCTGCGCTACGGTGAGCCATGTTTTTCATTGGATTGGGAACCGCTGTCCCGCCCCGCCGTTACTCGCAGCGCGAATGCTGGCAGGCTTTCCAGCAATGCCCGCAGTTCGCGCAACTCAACCCCCGCGCCCAAGCGATCCTCAAAAAAGTCTTGCGAGGAAATAACGGCATCACCGCGCGCCATCTGGCCGTGGATGATTTGCGCGACGCCTTTGAGCTCACGCCCGACATCCTCCAAGCCCGTTTTGCCCGGCACGCACCCGCCCTCGCCACTCAGGCGGCGAGAAATGCGCTGGTCGATGCCGGCCTGCAGCCCAATCAAATCGACGCAGTTATTATCAGCACCTGCACCGGCTACCTCTGTCCCGGACTGACGAGCTACGTCAGTGAGCAACTCGGCTTCCGACCCAACGTGCTCGCCTTGGATTTGGTCGGCCAGGGCTGCGGCGCGGCGGTGCCCAATCTACGAATGGCCGAAGCCCTCCTGGCCTCGGCCCGCGCAAACAAGGTCCTGTCTATTTGCGTGGAGGTTTGCAGCGCGGCGCTCTACCTGGACAACGACCCGGGCGTCTTGATCAGCGCCTGCCTGTTTGGCGACGGCGCGGGTGCGTCCGTGCTCTCGGGCACCGCGCCACCGGGACGCCGACGGGTGGAGTGGGAAAGGGCGGACACCACCCTCAGCACGGCGGATCGTGAACTGCTGCGCTTCGAGCATCAGAACGGCATGTTGCGCAACCGGCTGTCTCCGCTGGTGCCCGCGCTTGCGGCGAAACATGCAGCCAGAGTTTTGGCCGGGGTCCTCCGGCAATCCAAAGTGAAGCAAAAGGAAATCACCACCTGGATTTTCCACGCCGGCGGACGCGAGGTGCTGGCCGCGCTGCGGAAGAAATTGGGCTTGTCGGAAATTGACCTCGCCCGCAGCACCGCCGTGCTGCACGATTACGGCAATATCAGCAGCCCGTTTGTTTATTTTGTGCTGCAAGCCGCGCTGGCGGACCAAGCCACGAGTGGCTGGTGGTGGCTCTCGTCATTCGGCGCCGGCTTCAGTTGCCACGGCGCATTGCTGAAGGTGGAATGACGGGGGACCGGCCCACGTTCCGCTTCAATCTTACCATTCACCAATGCAACGCTGCGTGAAACCCGAATTACTGGATGACCTGCCCGCCCGCGACCCGCAGGCGATTCGTTCGCGGGGTGATCTGCGGCGCGTCAACCGGCTGATGGGCCATGCCTCTATTTTGAGGCGGGCGCTGGCACTGGCGGAGATTCAAAAGCCGCTTCGACACGTCATTGAACTCGGCGCGGGAGATGGCACCTTCCTGCTGGGGCTGGCCGGGCAACTGGCGCGTCCTGAACACCAACCCGAGGTGCAGCTCGTGGATCAACAGGACCTCCTGACCCCGGAAACGCGGCGCGCCTTCTCCACCTTCGGCTGGAACGTCCAAGCCATCCAAGCGGATGTTTTTGAATGGCTCGCCCGGCCCGCAATCGCACGCTCCGATTTATGGGTCGCCAATTTATTCCTGCACCATTTTTCGGAGGAACAATTGCAATGGATATTTCGACAGGCGGCGGAACGCACGAATGTTTTCGTGGCGTGTGAACCACGCCGTTCCGCGTTCGCCCTGACCGCCGCCCGTTGGCTCGGTGTCATCGGCTGCAATGCCGTCACCCGCCATGACGCGGTGATCAGTGTCCGCGCGGGCTTCACCGGCCCGGAACTCTCTGCGCTCTGGCCGGATCGTGAAGGCTGGCGCCTGGTCGAGCAACCGGCGGGTTTGTTCAGTCATTGTTTCATGGCGAAACGGCTTTAACTGTCGCCACGGTCAGGGACCGACGTGAGTAAATGAAACCCATCACCATCGTTGGCGGCGGCCTGGCCGGCCTGACGCTCGGCATCGGCTTGCGTCAGCAGGGCCTGCCGGTGACGATCTGGGAGGCCGGCCAATACCCACGCCATCGCGTCTGCGGCGAATTCATCAGCGGCCAGGGATTGGATTCACTGCAACGACTCGGGCTGCGCGACCTTTGCCTCCACGCCGGCGCCCGGATCGCCCGCTCGGTCCGCTTCGCCACCGTCACCGCTCATTCGCCGGTGCAGGCACTGCCCCAACCGGCCCTGTGCCTTTCACGTCATGTGCTGGATCCATTGCTGGCCTCGGAATTTTGCGATCGCGGTGGTGACCTGCGTACCGGCGGGCGCTGGCGGGAGAATCTGCTTGGCGAAGGCGTCGTGCGCGCCACCGGGCGGCGGGCGCAGCCGATCACCGAGGGGTGGCGCTTGTTCGGGTTGAAAGCCCACGCGCGCAAGGTCCAATTAAGCGCGGACCTGGAAATGCATTTTTCGCACCACGGCTACATCGGGCTGTGCCGTTTAAGCGACGACGAGGTAAACGTGTGCGGTCTGTTCCGCAGCCGGACGACGGTGACGGATCTGCCAACCAACTGGCCCGAGTGGCTGCGCGGCCCGACCGGATCGCCGCTGCGCCAAATCATGGAGGAAGCCGTGTTCGACCCCGATTCCTTTTGTTCGATCGCCGGTTTATCGTTGCGCTCACGTTCGGCCTCCGCGATGGACGAATGCTGCGTCGGCGACGCGGTGACCATGATCCCGCCAGTGACCGGCAACGGCATGTCCATGGCCTTCGAATCGGCCGAACTGGCCGTGGCACCCCTCGTAAAATACAGTCGCGATGAAATCACGTGGACCGAAACGCGCCGCCAGATTGCGCAGGCCTGCGATGCGACCTTCGCACGACGGCTGCGGTGGGCGGGCTGGTTGCAGCAGGGCTTGTTTCGTCCAACCTTGCAGGCCGGACTTCTTTTTCTCGCCACGCGCAATGGGAATGTGTGGCGGGCCTTATTCGGACGGACCCGATAGCGCGAGGCGCATCCCACTTTCTTGCAACGGGCGGCCGCTCTCTGGAAACATCGCGGAGCGATGCCAGCCATTAGCCGGGGGTTAAGGAGCAACGCGACGATACCCCCGGACTGCGGCGTGAGGGCAACGACGCTGAAGGCGTCGCAGCGGCCACACCGTGGCGCTCTGGCACCGCTGCTGCGGTGCTGGCTTCCGGGCCCGTCGAACCGGGGGTGTCGCTTCGCTCAACCCCCGGCTAATGGCTGGCAAGCCTTTGGCTTGCACGACCGGAACAGCCGCTTGCAAGAAAGTGAGATGCGCCCGATAGCGCGTTGCAAACAAATTCATCATTGCGCGGCGCAACAAAGCTGAGTCCAATAAGCAATACAAATTCAACCAATATGATGATCAAAGGTAAAGCGGCCGTGGTCACCGGAGCCAGCCGGGGCGTGGGCCAGGCCACCGCGCTCGCACTCGCGCGCGGCGGCTGCGATGTCGCCATCAATTACAGCCGCTCGCGGGCGGCGGCGGAACAAACCGCTTCCGCCGCCCGCGCGCTGGGGGTGCGGGCCCTCTGCGTGGCCGCCGACGTCGCGGATGACGCCGCGTGCCGGGCCATGATGGACCAGGCAGCCCGGGAATTCGGACGGCTGGATATTCTCGTCAACAACGCCGGCACCACGGAATTCATTCCCCACGGGAATCTGGAGGATGTGCTCGATGCCCATTGGGAACGCATCCTGGGGGTAAACCTGAAGGGCCCGTTTCAATGCGTTCGCGCCGCGCGCCAGTATCTGGAAGCGTCCGGCAATGGCCTCGTCATCAATGTGACCAGCGTGGCCGGCATCGCGGGCACCGGCAGTTCCATCCCCTACTGCGCCTCCAAGGCCGCGTTAATCAATATGACGCTCTCGCTGGCGCGGGCGCTCGGCCCCACGATCCGGGTCAATTCGGTCGCGCCCGGCTTCATCGCGGGTGAATGGCTTCAGAAGGGGTTGGGAACGGAATACGACAACGTCAAACAAGCGCGGGAAAAATTGAATGTGCTGGGCAAGGTCTGCGAACCCGAAGATATCGCCGCCGCCATTATGAGCCTCATCACGGGATCGGATTTGGTCACCGGCCAGACCCTCGTTTGCGACGGCGGAATGATGGTCGGGCCAAAGGCCTAGAACGGCATTTTTTGGCATGCTCGACGAATCCATTTTTCGCGGCGTCCAGCTCGCCATCGTCGGAAATATCAACCGTGACCTGAAATCTTCGCCCCTCGCGCCGGGTGATTATTTGTTCCGTGACGGCGAAACTCCCCTGGCCGGCGTTTATGAAACGATGGGCGGCGGCGGGGCCAACAGTGCTGCCATCGCGGCCCGGCTTGGCGCCAACATATCGTTCATCGGCCAGGTTGGTGACGACGCGCTGGGTCGCCAGTTGGAACAAGCCCTGACCCGCCAGGGCATCCACTGTCACCTTCACAAGGCCCCAAACCTCGCCACCGGCACTACTCTGAACCTCGTGTTCAACACCGGCCAGCGCCACTTCCTGAGCTGTCATCCCAACAACGCCACGCTGGCTTTCGAGTCGCTCGACCTCTCCGCACTGCTAAATGCCCAGCACCTGCACCGGGCCGATATTTGGTTTTCGAACGCGATGCTCTTCGGCGGGAATGAAAAGCTTTTCCGGGTCGCACGCGCCGCCGGCGTCCCCACCTCGATTGACTTGAACTGGGACCCGCAATGGGGCCACGCGGGCGAGAACGAAATTCAACGGCGCAAGGAAGCTGTGCGGGCCGTGCTTCCGCTGGTGGATCTTGCGCATGGCAACGGGCGCGAGTTATGCACTTTCACCGACGCACCGGAACTGCCGGAAGCACTGACACGGCTCGTCGAGTGGGGAGTCGGAGCGGTTGTCGTGCACCTTGGATCACAGGGAGCCGCCTATTTCAGTCGGGGTGAAATGTGCCTCGAACCGCCCGCCGCCATTGCGCGCCAGCTCATGGCCACCGGCACCGGGGATGTGCTGAGCGTGTGCCTAATGTTGATGCACCACCGGACCGACCTCGCCGCGCCGGAGAAGCTACGGCTCGCCAACCGCATCGTGGCCGAATTCATCGACGGGCGCCGACGATTGATTCCGGAACTGAATTCGTAGTTACGGCTCGTCGTAGCCCTTGATCGGGCGCACCCAGATGTTCCGGAACCGGATCGGGTCGCCATGATCCTGGAGCTTGATCGGACCCTTGGGGCCGTGGGGAGAATATTTGGCGAGCGAGCGATGTCCAGAGGCGCCCAGATAGGCCGTATGATTGTGCACCAGCACCCCGTTGTGGAAGGCGGTGACAAAGGCGGGCGTCTCAACCTGACCGTCCTTAAATCGGGGCGCGGTGAAAATAATATCATAAACCTGCCAGTCGCCCGGCTGGCGCGACGCATTCACCAGCGGCGGGTTTTGGCCGTAAAGGGAAGCCGCCGAACCATCGGCATAGGTCGGATTGTCGTAGCTGTCCAGAACTTGAAATTCATAAAGGCCGAACAGAAAGACGCCGCTGTTGCTGCGCCCCTGGCTGTCACCCTTGGGCGGATTCGGGGTGCGAAACTCGACGTGCAATTGGACGTCCCCAAATTCCTCCTTCGTCCAGATGTCACCGCCGTTCTCCGTGCCGCGCGGTGGGACGACCATATTGCCCTCTTCGAGTTTCCAACCGGACGGTGCGCCATTGCCCGCCCGCCATTTGGAAAGGTCTTTGCCGTCGAACAAAACGATCGCATCGGACGGCGGCTTGCCGGGCGCGTCCTGGCTGCTAAACGTGCCGGGCGTGACCACCGTTGGTTGCGGGCGGTCGGAATCATGGACGTGCCATTTGCCGTCAGGGAGCATGGGGGTATCTTTGTAGCCGGGCTTGGCTTTCGAATCGGCCCCGATCAACGGCAGCGCGAGCGCGGTGAGAACTGCAGCTGTGCCTGCGAGAACAAGAAACCATTGGTTTTGTTTCATATAAAAATAAATGTGTGTTGCGTGATTGCTACCAGCCCCGAGCCCTGGTGGCAAGCGGGCGTTGAGGCTTATTAATCCCAGGGGACCGGTATCGACCAGCCCTTACTTTCTGCGTGAACGGGGCGCGTTCATGGAAAGAATGCTCGTGCCGCGATAGATGTTGCCCGAACCGCCCGTGATGACCCGCCGGATCG
This sequence comes from Verrucomicrobiota bacterium, assembly GCA_043742955.1. Classification (GTDB taxonomy): domain Bacteria; phylum Verrucomicrobiota; class Verrucomicrobiia; order Limisphaerales; family JAYTXL01; genus JAYTXL01. Next base: position 7,109 of record JAYTXL010000182.1, read on the forward strand.
CCTCGCCGGTCGACGGATCTACTTTCAAGGCCGGCTCGGTCATCTTTTGCTGGACTTCAAATCGCCGGGGTTTGCTCTTCGGACTCTTCGGAACCGTTTCGTAAATATAAGTGGCCATGAATTTGTGCTTTCCCAAGTGTTAACCATTCGGCCGGCGCCCGGAAATCCAGGACCATCCGGCCGAAAATAATTTATTTAATCCTCAACCCGATAGAGCGCCGTTTTTGTCCGCAGGAAAAGTGCTTTCCCCGCCACGGCCGGCGACGCCATGATGCCGTCATCCAGCTTGTTTTCGGCCAGCACCTTGAACTGACGGCCGGCCTCGATCACCGAAACCTTGCCTTCTTCACTCAAGAAATAGAGGCGCCCGTCCGCATAAACGGGGGAGGCTGAGTGGTTGCCCCCCACCCGCTCGCTCCACACCAGCTCGCCGGTTTTAGCATCCACGCAACTTGCCACGCCCCCGTCGGAGATCATGTAGATCAGATCCCCCACCAGCAGCGGCGACGGCTTGTTGGCGACACTCTTCTTCACGCGCCAGGCAACCTGGGGTTTGGAGGTCGAGGGTTCCTGCTCCTTGGACGCGTCGACAAAGCAGCCGTTCCAGGCGCTGGCCGGCGGCGGCTTGACGGCAAAAAGCTGCCCTTGCGAAAAACCGGTCGTGAAATAAATCAGGCCGTGCCCGACCAAAGGCCGCGAAGCCACGGAATGCTGGCCGCGCTCCTCCACCCGCCAGTATTCCTTGCCGGTCAGCGGATCATACCCGTAATGCGCCTTGGCCCCGCTGCTCAACAACACCGGCCGACCCTCGATCATCGCCACGTGCGGCGTGCCATATCCCTTGCGCCAGTCGCCGTCCGCCTCCGGCTTGCCGTCCTTCAGATCCTGATAGTCCACGGATCGTTCCTTGCGCCAGACGGTCTTGCCCGTCTTCTTATCCAGCGCGACCACGAATTGAAAATCGCTCCCGTCATAATTCATGATCAGCAGGTTGCCATAAATAATCGGGGAGGAACCCGCGCCGCGAAAATGGTTGCACACGAAATCGCGGCGCTCCCAAATGACCTTGCCGGTCTTGGCGTCGAGACACGCCGTCCCCGGCGAGCCAAACGTCACGTAAACCCGGCCCGGCTCGATCACCGGCGTGGGCGAGGCGTACGAGTTGAACTTGTGACAGAACTGCGGGGCGGCCACCTCAAAGAGTTTCAAGTCATGAATTATTTTTCCGGATTCCCGGTTCACGCAGAGCGCCGACAGCTCCTTGCCATCTTCCGTCGCGGTCGTAAGCCAGATTTGATTGCCGAGAATCACCGGCGAAGACCACGCCTTGCCGTGGATCGGCGTCTTCCATTTTACGTGCTGGGTCTCGCTCCAGTTCAGCGGCAATCCTTTGGCGTCGGCATGGCCATCCCCGTCAGGACCGCGAAACTGCGGCCAGTCGGCTCCGCAGGCCAGACCGGCGGTGAGCAGGCTGACAGCCAGGACGAGCACGGATGAAAAATGGGTTCGCTTCATGTTGTGTGGCGATTAGACTGGATTTCCCACATTGAATTCAACCCAAATTCAACGCGTCCATTGATGAAGGCTTGCGCGTGAATAGTCGGACTATTAACATGCGCGCCTTGTAACACACACCAATCTAAATCATCCGATGACAAATACCCCGATCGTGAGCCGGTTGGCCTGCACCCTCACCCTTACCGTCAGCTCTTCATTGGCCGCCGAAAGCTGGCCGGAGTTTCGCGGTCCCACCGGCCAGGGTCACTCGGCGGCGCGCCATCTTCCCCTCGAATGGTCGGCCACCAAGAACGTCGCCTGGAAACAGCCGCTCCCGGGCACCGGCTGGTCCTCTCCGGTGTTGCGCGATGGCCAGCTCTACCTGACCTCCGCCGTCCTGCGGGAGGGCGGCAATCAATCGCTGCAATCGGTTTGCGTGGATGCCGCGACGGGCAAGACGCTCTGGAGCACGGAGGTATTCGCGACGCCCGTTTCCAAAGGCCATCAAAAGAACAGCCAGGCCAGTCCTACGCCCATCCTTGAAGGCAACCGGCTTTATGTTCACTTCGGCCACTTGGGCACCGCCTGTCTCGATCTGGCCGGCAAAGTGGTCTGGCGCAACAGCGACATCCAATACTCACCCGTGCATGGCAATGGTGGCTCGCCGATCCTGGTGGACAAGGCGCTCGTTTTCAGTTGTGACGGCGGCAGCGATCCGTTTGTGATCGCCTTGGACAAAACCACCGGCAAGGTGCTTTGGAAAACCGCCCGCACCTCGGATGCCGCCCGTAAATTCTCCTTCAGCACGCCGCTGTTGATCACGGTGAACGGGAAGAAGCAGATCATCAGCCCGGGCAGCGGCGCGGTTTGCGCCTTCGATCCCCAGACGGGCAAGGAAATCTGGCGCGCGCGTTACGAAGGCGGCTATTCGGTGATCCCGCGCCCGGTTTACGGTCACGGGTTGCTCTTCATTGGCACGGGTTATGATCGCCCCACGGTGATCGCGGTCCGGGCCGACGGCCAGGGCGATGTCACGGGCACCCACATTGCCTGGACGCTCACCAAGAGCGCGCCCAATACGCCCTCGCTGCTGCTGGTGGGCGACGAGGTTTATATGGTGTCGGACGCCGGCATCGGCAGTTGCGTGGATGCCAAGACCGGGCAGGTACATTGGCAGGAGCGGATCGGCGGGAATTACTCCGCGTCACCGATCTACGCCGACGGCCGGATTTATTTTCAAAACGAAGAAGGGATTGGCGTCGTCATCAAGCCCGGCAAGACGTTTGAAAAACTGGCGGAAAACCCGCTCGGCGAACGCACCCTCGCCTCGTATGCCGTCACCGACGGCGCACTGTTCATCCGCTCCCAGGAGAACCTCTACCGGATCAAAGCAACGCCTTGAGCGACGGCCATCGCCGGCGGAGCAGATTGCCCCCGGCCCGCATGGCCTTAAACCACATCGTCCTCAGGTAGGTCTGGAAAATTCGTAGCCGGCACTCGCTGGCCGCGGAGTCGGTACCAGACTGCGACCTACAGATTCATAGCCTTGTTTCATACACGTATCCTCCCTGTCCTGAAAAGCCGGAGGCTTGTCAGCCATTAGCCGGGGGGCCAGCGAAGCGATACCTCCGGACCGAAGGGCCGATGGGTTGCACCCCGAGGAAGGTACCAGCGCTCTGTAAATAAAATGGAATTCCGCACCTGAATTCTCGTCGGAAATAGTCTCGCCAGCCTCGGCAGGAATGGTAGGAAACCCTTCATTCGCCCCAAACGGAAATACACCTCAGACCAACATTCACACTTACTCATACCACGAACACCCACTCCAAACACCTCCCCTTTCTCCTTCTGCTCGTCCCCCACCTCTTTCACCCTGCTAGTGCCGCTCGGTTTGTTTAGCGGCGAGCGGATCCGCATTATTTCCACACGGTGCCAACCGTAGTTCAATTGTGCTGCGGGGAATACTTAAAACCCTCCCTCAGTTTCTCCTCCGCTGCGCGGCGGCGCAGGAGCAAAACCAAGGGCCAATACCGCACCACGCATCCAGTCTTTTCCACTCCCTCGCCTCGCTTAAACAGGGAGGGTCGGGGTGAGAATTTCACGAATCGAATCACGCATTGAATCCCTGGAACCACCACAACCTTTTGTTGCATATGCAACAAAAGGTTGCTTCCATATTTTGCATACAACGCATTGGGAGGAGGTTCTCCCACACCGGTTCTGGGCCGCATCCTCACAGGGCGTGCAAAACCGGCACCAAGCCAGACCGACTGCTTGCCTCATTCCGCGTCCTTGGCCAAACCTCTTCTCCTTGGTAGCCTCCGGTCGTGACCAGCCCGACGCGCAATCCGTTTCTCCGTTACCCGGCGGCAGTGCTGCTGTTGACAGCGGTGCTGTGCGTCCCGCTGTTATCCCGACTGGCCAGTTTCAATGTCAAATCTGAGACCCGCGTCCTCCTGGAAGGCGATCAGCGCAATCTCTCCAGCTACGAAAAAGTCCGGTCGATTCTCGCTGGGACAGAAGTCATCGTCCTCAGCCTGGAATGTGCAGAGGTGTTTTCACCGGCCGGCCTCGACGCCGTGCGCCGGGTAAGCGAGGCCTTCCTCCGACAGCCCGGCGTGGAAAATGTCAAAAGCCTCACGCATTCTGTGAAGCCGGTCCGCCAGGGGTTGAGCTTCGAAATGGTGCCACTGGTGCGGGAAGGGCCGCTGTCCGCCGCAGAAATAGCCCGCCTGAAACAATACTCCTTGCAGCACCCACTTCTCCGGAACGTCATGGTCGCGCCGGATTCCCGGCATACCTTGATCACCGTGACATATCAGCGGCCGTTCGACACCGCCGAACGCCAGCACCAGTTGCGGGCGGCAATCGCCGAAACCCTTGCCCCCTTCCAGCGCGAGGGACTGCGCTTTCAAGTGCTGGGACTGCCGCTGATAGCGGAGGAAATCCGCACCTCACTCCTTAACGACATCCGTTGGTTTGTGCCGGCCGCCGTGGGGCTGCTCCTTGTCATCCTCTGGCTCGCCTTCCGTTCCCTGCGGATCCTCGCGCTGATCCTCGCCAACCAACTCATCGCCGTGTTTCTCCTACCGGGAATGATCGAGTGGAGTGGCTATTCGGTGAATGTTTTTACCGTGCTGTTGTTTCCCTTGCTGACCGGGATCCATCTCACCCTGCTCGCGCATTTCTTCGCCAGCTTCCAACGCTTCCAGTCGGGCGGCCTCACCAGCGACGACGCGATCTCCGCCGCTCTGCACGAGGTGTTCGCTGGCTCGGTGTTCGCCACCCTCACCACACAGATCGGCCTGCTGTCGTTCATCACGAGCGAGGTCCGGCAAGTCCGCGAATTTGGCATCCTGGCCACGCTCGGCCTTTGCCTGCTGTTCTTTCTCACCTTCGGTCCGGGGTTGGCCCTGTTAAAACTCGTCGCCCCTCACTGGCTGGTTCAACCCGTAACCCGCTCGCGGCAACCTTCCCCACCGGATTTCAGCGCCTGGCTCACCCGCTTCGCGCAGCAAAACCGGAGCTGGATCCTCGGCGGGGCGGCCGCGTCCATCCTGCTGATTTGGCCGGGGCTGCGCCTCCTTCGCACCGACATCCGGGCGGTGGACTTTTTACGTCGCCAAAGCCCAACGCGCCAGGCCGTCGAGGAAGTGGACCGGATTTATGGCGGAATCAATGTGGTGCAAATCGAACTGGACTCCGGCCTGACCAACGGCATCAACAGTGCCGCCTTCCTGCACTACGCCGACCAGGTCCAACATTACGCGGCATCCCGGCCCGATGTCTCCGCCGCTTATTCCTATCCGCAGGTGCTGGCCATGATGAATCAGATCTGGGAAGGTGAACGCCCGGGCACCTTCAAGCTGCCGGACAATCCCCTGCTGATAAACCTCTTTGTCATCGCGCTGAACTCCGGCAATTACCCCTTCCTCACTGCGCTCGCCGACGCCGACGGACGCACCGCCTACCTGATCGTGCGCACCCGCGACCTGCCGGCCGAACAATATCTCACGCTCATCGATGACATCGTTAATTTCGCGCAGAAAACCAAGCCGAAAATGGTCCATGTTTCGGCGGCGCAAGGCATTCATTCAATTCTCGAGGCGGACCGGCGGATCATCCGCAGCCAGTTCAATAGTGTCTTTCTCACCCTGGCGGTGATCGGCCTGGTGCTCGCATGGTTTTGGCGCTCGGTCTGGCTTGCGCTGTTGTCGCTGCTCACCAACGCCATCCCGGTCGGCCTCGTCATCGCCGTCGCCGGCTACGCGAACGTGCCGCTCAATTCCATCACGATCATGGTTGCGGCAATCTCGCTCGGCATCTGCGTGGATAACTCCATCCATTTCATCACCCAGTGGCGCGTGGAATGCCAGGGCGGGGCCACCGCCCCGGCCGCGGTGCTCACGACCCTGCGGCTAAAGGGCCGACCGATCATTTTTACGAGCGTCATCCTGATCGCCATTTTCTCCGTGTTCTGGCTCTCCTCGTTTCCGCCGGTGATCCATTTTGGCCTGCTTTCCGCGTTCGCATTTCTCTCCGCACTGATTGCCGTCCTGTTTTTTTTGCCGGCCGTGCTGTGCTGCGTGCCCGCCCGAAAAATCCAGTAGCAGACTATCCCGGTGAGGCGAGGCTATTGGCGGACCGCGTGCGGAGCGCGAGTCTGCGACTCGCAGCAACTCTCGATTGTCAGACGGCCTTCGAATGGAAGCTACCCGAGCATATCGAACATTACCTAGCGCCGCTGAAGGTGTCGGCGAATACCAAGGACGCCTACTGCCGCGCCCTTTCGAGCTTCTTCACCTGGTGCATGAAGGGGAAACGGCATTGGGCGGTGAACAATCCTTGCTACGCGGTCGAGATCGAGGGTTTGACGCCGGATGACGACCGGGAACCGGTGGTCCTGTCGGTGGAGGAATGCAGGGAGCTGTTACGGGCGTCGGAACGGGTTGAGAATGGGCGGTTGGTGCCGTATGTCGCCCTGTGCCTATTTGGCGGGTTGCGACCGTTTGAAGCGGCGCGGTTGACGTGGGACCAGGTCAACTTGGTGGACGGGGAAATCCGGTTGAAGGGCACGCAGACCAAAACCGGCAAGGGGCGGATGGTGGCGATTTGCAAGACGCTGAAGGCGTGG